>JAGBNL010000018.1 GCA_017634415.1 Clostridium sp. | reverse complement strand
ATTCCGATGGTCATCGCGCTGAACATGATCGATCTGGTTCGTAAAAACGGCGATACCATCGATGTAAAGACTCTTTCCGAAAGACTCGGCGTTCCTGTTCTGGAGCTCTCCGCTCTGAAAGGGGAAGGTTCGAAGGAAGTTGCGGAGAAGGCCATCGCCGCCGCATCAGCGGGTACACTGGGCAATCGTCCGGATGTCCTGGAAGGAAAAGTAAAGGAAGCGGTTGCTTCCATCCAGGAGATGATCCGCGGAAAGGCAGACGACCGTTTCCTCCGCTGGAATGCCATCAAGCTCTTTGAGCGGGATGAGAAGGTTCTCGGCGAGATCGCCCTCTCTGAAGAGGAGAAATCCGGAATCGAATCCCTCATCTCCGCCTGTGAGAAGGAGATGGACGATGATTCCGAAAGCATCATCACCAACATGAGATACAGCTGCATCACCGGCATCACGGATAAATCCGTGAAGAAGGCACTGGCCAGAGGTGAGCTCTCTGTCTCCGACCGGATCGACCGTATCGTGACCAACCGTATCCTCGGCCTTCCGATCTTTGCCGTAATTATGTTCCTCATCTATGCCATCGCCATGGGCGGCTGGAGCGTATCCATCGGTACCGCGGCCACGGACTTCACCAACGACGTTATCTTCGGTGAATGGGTTCCCGGTCTTGTGGACGGCCTGCTCGGCGCCCTGAACGTTGCGGAGGGAAGCGTGCTCTACGGCCTCATCCAGAACGGCATCGTGGCCGGCGTCGGCGCGGTTCTCGGATTTGTACCCCAGATGCTGGTACTGTTCCTGCTGCTGGCTATCCTTGAGGATATCGGCTACATGGCCAGAGTTGCCTTCGTCATGGACCGTATCTTCCGTCAGTTCGGCCTTTCCGGCAAGAGCTTCATCCCCTGCCTCGTGGCAACGGGCTGCGGCGTTCCCGGCGTTATGGCCTCCCGTACCATAGAGAATGAGCGCGACCGCCGCATGACGGTCATGACCACCACCTTCATGCCCTGCGGCGCGAAGCTTCCCATCATCGGCCTCATCGCCGGCGCCATCTTCGGCGGTTCCCCGCTGGTAGCCGCCAGCGCCTACTTCATCGGTATCGGTTCCATCATCCTGAGCGGAATCATCCTGAAGAAGTTCAAGGCATTTGCCGGTGAACCTGCTCCCTTCGTCATGGAGCTCCCGGCTTATCACATTCCGTCCTTTGCCGGCGTGCTCCGGGCTACCTGGGAGCGCGGCTGGTCCTTTATCAAGAGAGCAGGCTCCGTCATCGTCGTCTCCTCCATCATCATCTGGTTCCTGAGCTCCTTCGGAACCGTGAACGGACGGTTCGGCATGGTGGCTAATCTCTTCGAGGACGAGACCCTCGTCACGGAAGAATATATGACAGACCTGGCTGCCCGGATGGATGTTCCGGAAGACGATATCACCCCGATGGATGCTTCTCTTCTGGCTTCTGTGGGCAATGCAGCCGCTCCTGTATTCAAGCCCCTCGGCTTCGGCAGCTGGAAGCCCACGGTGGCGACCGTAACCGGCCTCGTGGCAAAAGAAGAAGTTGTCGGCACCTTCGGCGTACTGTATAATTATGAAGGACATGCAGAGCAGGCGGTTGACGAAGAGACCGGCGAGCCGCTCTTCGACGAGACCGGTGCTCCCGTGATGGCCGAGCTCTCCGAAGACGGTGCGGAAATCTGGGATCGGGTTGCTGCGGATTACACCCCGATGGCAGCATTTTCCTTCATGGTATTCAACCTTCTCTGCGCGCCCTGCTTCGCGGCCATCGGTGCCATCAAGCGGGAAATGAACAACACAAAGTGGACGCTCGCCGCTGTGGGCTACATGACCCTCTGGGCCTATGTGCTTTCCTTTATCGTCTATAATCTGGGCGGTATGGCGGCCGGCGAGTTCGGATTCGGCGCAGGTCCCGCCGTGGCCATCGTCCTGGTGGGCGTGCTGGTATGGCTTCTTTTCCGGAAGGGATATCAGCCGGACGCTTCCATCCGGAGTCAGACAGCGGTCAGCGCCAACAGCTGACAGGAGTAGTATTATGTCACCAGTTATCGGTAATCTTATTGTAATCGCAATCCTTGCCGTGATTGTCTTCTTCAGCTTAAGAACCTGCATCCGCATGATGCGGGACTCTCTCACCGGCAAAGGCTGCAGCGGATGCGGAAGCGCCGGACAGTGCTCCTGCGGCTGCGCCTCCTGCGGACAGAAGAAGAAAAAGGCGCAATAACCGAGATGCAGAAACGGGGCTGTCGCACTAAACATATTCTGTATAAATACCACTCTTCCGGGAACCGTTTGCACTTAGTCCTCGCGCTGAAGACGGCTCACTTCGTGAGCCTCTGAAGCGCTCTAAGCCGCACGGCTCTCGCTCCATACGTAGCGAGCATAGCAGCGGTACTAAGCTCGTGCGAGCACTCGCTAAGTGCCGGCGCTGCGGATGTTCCCTCCAGAGCATATTTATACATCATATGTTTTTAGTGCGACAGCCCCGTTTTTTCGATGCCGGTATTCCTGCCCGCGGGCGGAAACATGTTCCGGCTTAATCTGAGATGTCCACATCCGGTACGATCGTGATGGTATATTCCGGGTAAACCTTCGAAAGCTCTTCCTGAAGAATCCGCAGTCCCTCTTTCTGTGTGATGTCAAAGCTCATCACCACATCCATCCGCATGGTCTTCTCCGCCATATCCAGATAGAACCCGTGAAGCTGGATAGCCCAGTCATGGGCCATAACCCGGCTTCTCACGTCATTCTGGATGCGGGCGGCCTCGTCATTCCCCGTATTGTAGGAATAGACGCCGATGGCCGTGAGAATCACGCCCGTCTCCCTGTAGACCTTCCCCTCCAGTTTCCTGGTCAGCCTGTCCATCTCCTCCACGGACATGGTATCGGGCAGCTCCAGATGCACCGAGGCCAGATTCCTGTCCGGGCCGTAATTGTGCAGGAAGAGATCGTAGGCGCCCCGCACATCGGGCTCTTCGGTCAGAATCTCCTTAATCCGGACCGTCATCTCACTGTCCGCCCTGACGCCGAGGATCTGATCCAGGGTTTCTCTCATCATCTCGATGCCTGCCTTGATGATAAACGCGGAGATCACCACGCCCACCCAGGCCTCCAGGGATATGCCGGTCATCTTCTGCAGGATGGCTGAGGCCAGAACCGACGCGGAAAGAACCGCATCAAACATGGCGTCGGAGCCGGAGGCCACCAGGGAGCCGGAGTTCACCTTCTCTCCCTGGCCCTTCACATATCTTCCCAGAACGATCTTTACCCCGACTGCCACCGCAATGATAAAGAGGGAAATGGTACTGTAGTCCGGCACCTCCGGGTGAATAATCTTTTTCACAGACTCCATTGCGGAGGTGATGCCCGCATAGAGAACGATGCCGGAAACCACCATGGCGCTGAGATATTCGATACGCCCGTGCCCCAGGGGATGCTTTTTGTCCGGCTCCTTTCCTGCCAGCTTCGTGCCGATGATGGTGATGATGGAGGAAAGAGCATCCGACAGGTTATTGACCGCATCCAGCGTGACGGCGATGGACCGGGACGCAAGCCCCACCACCGCCTTGAAGGCCGCCAGAAAAACATTGGCCATGATCCCTATCCTGCTTGTCCGGATAATCACCGCATCCCGGTTCAGTTCTGTCTTTTCTGTAGTTTCATTTCCGTTGTCCATGGTTACTTAACTCCTCTACAGCCATTTTTTCTTTTTGAAGAAGATCAGGCTTCCCGTGATAATCAGGACACAGGTCCCGAATACCAGCGGATAGGCCCACCTCTTATCCAGCTCCGGCATATACCGGAAGTTCATCCCGTACCAGCCCGTGATCAGCGTCAGCGGCATGAATATGGTGGTGACCACCGTCAGGATGGTCATGATATTGTTCTGCTTCGCCTCCAGGTGGGCCTTGTTCAGCTCGCCGATCTGCATCGTATAGTCCCGGAGGGAGGATGCCGTGCCGGAAAGGCGTTCCATCCTGCTTAAGAAAAGCCTGAAATACCGGAGATTGTCCTGGGCGAAAAAGCCGTTCTCATTCTCCTCCAGCTCCTGGGCCAGGTCAATCAGCTGGTCATAGTGGATGAGAAGCTTCCGCACATCGCTTCGGACCGCGTTGGTCCCGGCCATGGAATGCCCGGTGTCATCGAGCTCTATTTTCCGCTCGATCTCGTCCAGCTCATCCTCATACTTTTCCAGAAGACGCAGGTCATCCTTCACGATATAATCCAGAAAATCGTAGATAAACCGGCCGAGGCTCGGGTCCCGCAGCCGCTTTGTCTTCTGAATATTCAGGATGATCTGCTCCGCCGCCCCGGTGTCATCGATGAACACGATTCCCTTCTCGTCCAGGGCAAAAGCGAAATCGCTGCTGCCTATGGACGGGTCCGCCCGGTCCGGAATGGAGAAGCTCCCGGTGAGGGAATCGTAGTTAACCTCCGCCCTGGTCATATGGACATCCGATACCGGTTCCAGTTCAATGCCCATATCGAAGCGGTCCTTCAGCCGGGACCACTCTTCTCTGGTCACGATGACGATAAACGGCTCCCCGGTACTCCCTTCCCACTTTGCCGGGAGTATGGTTTCGGCGGTGCCCTCCAGCTCCGCCAGCGTTTCGCGTATCACAAAATATCTCATGTTACTCTCCCCCGTACAGCCAGAGGCATCCGTTTTCCGGCCCGGTTACAGTCTTTCTGTAGACGGAAAGCATCCCCCCTGCAGGATGGTCCGGACGCTTTACGTGTTTCAGCCGTTCCGAGATCTCCTCGTCTGAGACCTCCAGATGGATGGTCTTTTTCTCCAGGTCGATCTCGATCATATCCCCGTTCTGCACCGCCGCGATGGGGCCTCCGTCCCAGGCCTCCGGGGAAATATGCCCCACACAGGGCCCCCGGGACGCCCCGGAAAACCGTCCGTCGGTGATCATGGCCACGGAGGTGTGAAGACCGGAGCCCATCAGCATGGCTGCGGGAATGGACATTTCCCGCATGCCCGGGCCGCCCTTCGGTCCCTCATACCGGATCACCAGCACGCAGCCCGGTTTCACCGAGGAGGACAGGAACTGCTCCATAACCTCTTCTTCCGAGTCGAAGACCACCGCCGGCCCCCGGTGATGAAACATGCCCGGCGCGACACCGCTCTTCTTCACGACACAGCCTCTGGGGGCCAGATTGCCGTAGAGCACGGTAAAACAGCCGTCCTTATGCAGCGCATCCTCCGTGCTGTGAATAACCTCCCGGTTGATTGGGCGGCTGAAATGATCCAGCAGCTCCCGCATGGTACCGTCGAAGGCCATGGGAACATCCTCATGGAGATACGGCCGGATCGAGGACAGCACCGCCGCCACGCCGCCGGCCCGGTGATAATCCCAGAGATTGTACTTCGAAGAAGGCTTGAACTTCGCGATAACCGGCACCGACTCCTGGATGGCGTCAAACTCCTTCAGGCTGAGCTCTATGCCCGCCGCCTTCGCGACGGCGATGATGTGCATGGCGAAGTTGGTGGAGCCGCCGGTGGCGGACACATAGCGGATACCGTTTTCCAGGGATTCCCTGGTGAAAAACCGCCTGGCGTTCAGCCCCTGCTCCGTCATCCGGACGATGCGCTCTCCCACATCTCTCGCCTGCCGCACCTTTGCCGAGGAGCAGTAGAGCATGTTGGTGGACTCTATCGGACAGAGGCCGATGGCCTCCGCGAAGGTCCCCATGGTGTTGGCGGTCCCGAACATGGAACAGGTGCCGCAGGAGAAGCAGATATTGTCCTTATAGTCCTCAAACTGTTCTTTCGTGATCCGTCCGGCCGCCGCGGCGCCGATGGATTCCTTCAGATCCGGCGTGGTCAGCACCTCGGTTCCCGTATCGTAGGGAACCATGGAACCGCAGGTAAGAACCACCGCGGGGACGTCTATGGAGGCCGCCGCCATCAGCATCCCGGGGACAATCTTGTCGCAGGAGCACAGAAATACCAGCCCGTCAAAATCATGGGCCTTCGCCATGGCCTCCGCCGAGGCGGCGATCAGGTCCCGCTGGGGCAGCACATACTGCATGCCGATGAGCTGGGCCATGCCGTCGCAGGGCGCGGGCACATTGAACTCCGCAGGGGTTCCTCCGGCCGCCCAGACGCCTTCCTTCACATACTGCACCAGCTCCCGGAAGGGCTTGTGGCCCGGATTGACATCATTCCAGGAATTGACGATTCCGATGACCTTCTTCTTAAGGTCGTTTCTGCGGTAGCCCGCAGCGCCCATGAGGCCGACGTAGTAGGCATTCGCCGCCTCATCCACGGCCCTGTTCTGCTGAGATTCCGAATTCTGCTCCTTCACCCTATTCTCCTTCCGTTCAATGTATTTTATAAAACGCTCTTCAGAAGCGCCATGTCATTGTTTCCGCCGGAAACCATGAAGCATACCTTATCCTCCGGCTTTACCGGAAGCTTCCCGGCCAGTGCCGCTGCAACCGGCATGGAAGAGGACGGCTCCGCGACGATCTTTGCAAAGCGGATGGTCCGGTTCATGGCCTGCCGGATCTCCTCGTCGGTGACGGAAATCATCCCTGATTCACCAGTTCCATATATTCCTCATAGGAGATTCTTACTCCTCCCATACTCTCCAGATGATCCGTGGGAAACTGGCAGTCGATCATCCGGAAGCCGCGGGCATGCAGCACTCTGTCCAGACCGATGAGGGCGAGTTTGGAGCCATT
>JAGBNL010000017.1 GCA_017634415.1 Clostridium sp. | reverse complement strand
GCTCTGCGAAGTACTTGATTGTTCTGACCATCTGGCTGGTGTAGGAATTCTCGTTATCATACCAGGAAACAACCTGTACCTGATAGAGGTCATCGCCAACCTTGCTGACCATGGTCTGAGTTGCATCGAACAGAGAACCGTACTTCATGCCGATAACATCGGAGGAAACGATCTCATCCTCGGTGTACCCGAAGGACTCGGTGCCTGCTGCCTTCATGGCTGCATTGATGTCTTCCTTGGTAACACCGGCCTTCTTGACAACAGCGATAAGGATGGTGGTGGAACCGGTCGGGGTCGGAACACGCTGTGCGGAACCGATGAGCTTGCCGTTCAGCTCGGGAATAACAAGACCGATAGCCTTTGCAGCGCCGGTGCTGTTCGGAACGATGTTCTGTGCGCCGGCTCTGGATCTTCTCAGGTCACCCTTTCTCTGCGGTCCGTCAAGGATCATCTGGTCACCGGTGTAAGCGTGAATGGTGCTCATGATACCGGACTGGATCGGAGCGTAGTCATTCAGAGCCTTAGCCATCGGTGCAAGGCAGTTGGTGGTGCAGGAAGCAGCGGAAATAACGGTATCTTCCTTGGTCAGTGTCTCGTGGTTAACATTATATACGATGGTCGGAAGGTCATTTCCTGCCGGAGCAGAGATAACAACCTTCTTGGCGCCTGCTGCGATGTGAGCAGAAGCCTTCTCCTTGGAGGTGTAGAAGCCGGTGCACTCCAGGACAACGTCAACACCGATCTCGCCCCACGGAAGGTTCTTCGCGTCAGCCTCTTTATAGATGGTGATTTCCTTACCATCAACAATAATACCGGTCTCGGTAGCTTCGACAGTGTGCTTGCCCTCGCCGAACTTGCCGGCGAAACCGCCCTGTGCGGTATCATACTTCAGAAGATGTGCAAGCATCTTCGGGCTGGTAAGATCGTTGATAGCAACAACCTCATAACCCTCTGCCTCGAACATCTGACGGAATGCAAGACGTCCGATACGACCGAAACCGTTAATCGCAACTTTAACCATGACAATATCCTCCTTGAAAAAAGTTAATGAATATCCAACAATTTGAATCATATTATACTAAACTGGACAGCAAAAAACAAGTACCCCCTGTTCTTTCCGAAGAACATTTCGGGTGGTATTTTCTGTCTGAATTCGTTATAATATAGTATAGCGCAGTATGGCCGGGGGGAAATGTACGCGCCTGCAATGCATGCAATCACGTTCCGGAATCTCTCCGTGTACGCTGCGTCATCGGAAAGCCCGCGCGGCATTCCGAACTGACATTTGTTCATAAGGAGAAGGATATGGAGCAGATTACTATTTTCAAGTACCAGTGTATGGGCAATGACTACCTTGTCTATGACCCGAACCGCAACCCGGTCTCTCTCACGGCGGCGGGAATCGCACGTCTCTGCGACCGTCATTTCGGCATCGGCGCCGACGGCGTGCTGGCGGGTCCTTACCTGGATCGGGAAAAGATGTATGTCAGAATATATAACGCCGACGGCAGCGAGTCAGCCAGAAGCGGCAACGGCATGGCCATCTTTGCCCGTTATCTCCACGACCAGGGCTATGTGCAGAAAAGCAGCTTTTCCTTTGACACCGATGCGGGGGAAGAGCATGTCTTCTGCCTCAATGAAGAGGGCACCCGGCTTAAGGTTTCCATGGGACATCCCACCTTCTGGAGCGATGAAATCCCCGTCACCGGCGAACGCCGCGAGATGGTCAATCAGATCATGGTCTTCGGCAAGATTCCCTATGTCACCACCTGTCTCTCCCTGGGCAACCCCCACTGTGTCATCTGGATGAACGAGATCTCGAAGGAGATCGTGTGCCGCATCGGTGAGCACTCCGAGAGCGCCGAGTATTTCCCCGAGAAGGTCAACACCCAGATCCTGAATGTCCTGGACCGCACCAACATCCAGATCGAAATCTGGGAGCGCGGCACCGGATACACCCTGGCGGGCGGCAGCAACGCGTGTGCGGCAGCCTGCGCGGCGTACCGCATGGGACTGGCTGACCGCAGCATGTACGTACACATGCCCGGCGGCGTCCTGGAGGTTGAGATCCGGGATGACGGAGAAGTCTACATGGTGGGCAACGTGGACTATGTCGGCAGCATTACCCTGGGCAATGAACTCAGCGAGCAGCTGCGCGCCCTGAACTGACAGGACCCTCTGCTGCTCTCCCACTACCGAAAGGAGGTCCTCCGTTGAAATTCACAAAGATGCACGGATGCGGCAATGATTATGTCTATGTCAATGGATTCGAAGAAAAGATCGCAGACCCCTCTGCTGCCGCCATTCTGGTGGCAGACCGCCATTTCGGCATCGGCGGCGACGGTCTGATCCTCATCAATCCGTCGGATAAGGCAGACTGCGAGATGGCCATGTACAACGCGGACGGTTCCCGCGGCGAGATGTGCGGAAACGGCATCCGCTGCGTCGGCAAATACGCCTACGACCACGGCATTGTGGATAAGACGGACATCTCCATCGAGACGCTGGCCGGCATCAAGGAGCTCCATATGGAGCTTACGGACGGAAAGGTTTCCTCCGCCACGGTCAATATGGGAAGTCCGGAGATGACCTCCGCCCTCGATGAACCCTTAAGCGCCGCGGGCATGGACGTCACCTTCACCGGAATCTCCATGGGCAATCCCCATGCCGTGATTTTTGTGGATGACCCCGCCGCGCTGGATCTTGTCTCTATCGGCCCCTCTTTTGAGAATCATCCCCGTTTCCCGAACCGCACCAACACCGAATTTGTCCGGGTACTTGACCGCACCCACGTGAAGATGCGCGTCTGGGAACGCGGTTCCGGCGAGACGCTCGCCTGCGGCACCGGCGCCTGTGCGGTAGCCGTCGCCTGTATTCTCCACGGATATACGGAAGATACGGTCACTGTCCATCTCCTGGGCGGTGATCTCACCATCCGCTGGGACAGAGAGAAAAACCTGGTCTATATGACCGGCCCTGCCACAGAGGTGTTCACGGGAGAAATCACTCTTTAGGCAGCCATCTGAAGCAGCTATACGGAAAAGCTTTTGAGAAGGGAGGACCACCATGGCAGGAAAACACATTGTCATCACCATCGGGCGTCAGTACGGAAGCGGCGGAGCCGAGATCGGCAGACTGCTCGCAGAGAAGCTCGGCATCAGTTTCTATGACAAGAATATCCTCCGCATCAATTCCGATGAAAGCGGCATCAAGGAAAGCTACTTTCATCTGGCTGATGAGAAGGCCGGAAGCCGCCTTCTCTACCGTATCGTTCAGGGCCTCAGACCGGAGAAATCCTCCCCCTCCTTCGGCGCCGACCTGACCTCCACGGACAATCTGTTCCGGTTCCAGTCAGAGGTGATTAAGAAGCTCGCCGAGGCGGAATCCTGCGTCATTATCGGCCGCTGCGCCGACTATATCCTGGAAGGCTCCGAAAACCTGGTCCGCATCCATCTGAACGCGGATCTGGAATCCCGGAAGGCGCGCATCAGAGAACGCCATCCGGAAGAGACCGATGTGCTCCGGGCCATCCGCCGGACGGACAAGGAGCGGAATGACTATTACCGCTACTACACCGGCCGGGACTGGGCTGATTCAGAAAACTATGATCTGGTGATAAACACCACCAGACCGGGCATTGAGGGCAGCGTGAACATCATCCTGAGCTATCTTTCAGCCATGGGATATGAGCTGTGATTCCTGCAGAAGCCCCGGAAAACTTGACGAATCTGCCATTTCATACTAAAATGTAATTAATCATCAGATAATTATTTTAATTATTTGGTGAGAATGCAATAAAATGCGCGGTATGCGCATTAACCTATTGAACGGATCAGAATCATCTCTGCCAGGAAGCCGGTAATGGTAACAAAAAAACAAATTCGAAAATTCCCGAGTATTACTCCGTTACTTCCGTTCCCGGCAGAACTGGTCAGAATCTCTCGGGCCCGGGTAAAACAACCAGTACCCGGAACCGAACCAGAGGACACCCCGAAAGGGGTGTCCTCTTGTTCTATATGCGCGTGTCTGCATGGCTCATGAAATCTTTACTTCTTCAGCCCGTAGTGCTCCGCCACCTTCGCGAAGGCCTGCATGGACCGCATGATCATATCATAGGATACGCAGTAGGCGATGCGCACATATCCGGGGCCTGCAAAGGAGCTTCCGGGAACCACCAGCAGGTTGTACTTCTTGCACTCTTCACAGAATTCCTTCTCATTCTCCACCGGAGACTTCACCCACATGTAGAAAGCGCCCTGGGGATAGACGCACTCGAATCCCAGCTCCGTCAGCCCGTTGTACAGGGCATTCCTGTTCTTATCGTAGGCTTCCACATTCACCTTTGCCTCCAGGCAGCGGATGATGGCGCGCTGGATAAGAGACGGCGCGTTCACGCAGCCGATTACGCGGTTCGCGATGGTTGCGGCCTGAATCACCTCCGCGCTGTCAGTGACAGAATCCGGAATCACCAGATAGCCGATTCTCTCTCCCGGCAGGGACAGGGACTTACTGTAGGAATAGCATACCACGGCGTTGTCATAGAACTTTGTCACATAGGGAACCTCTGCGCCGTCATAGGCCAGCTCCCGGTAAGGCTCATCGGAGATCAGAACGATCTGGGTGCCCAGCTCCTCCTGCTTCTTCCGGAGGATTTCCGCCATCTTCCGGAGTGTCTCCTCAGAATAGATGACGCCCGTGGGATTGTTCGGGGTGTTGATGATCACGGCCTTCGTCTTTGCGGTGATCTTCTCTTCCATCTCAGCGAGGTTCGGCTGGAAGGTGGGAAGGTTCGGGGAAACGATCACCAGCGTTCCGTCATAGTTCCGGACATAGTTTCCGTACTCAACGAAGTAGGGAGCAAAGGTCAGGACCTCATCGCCGGGGTTCAGGATGGTTTTCAGAATGATATTCAGGGAGCTGGCGGCGCCCACCGTCATGATCAGGTTTTTCCCCCTGAAATCTGTGCCGAACCGCTTATTCAGAGAGGCCGCGATGGTGTCTCTCACATCCTCATAGCCCGCGTTGGCCATGTAGCCGTGCACAAAAAGGGAATCCTCCTCGTCCAGAACTTCCCGGATAGCCTTATTCACTTCCGCCGGGGCCGGAACGCTGGGATTGCCCAGACTGAAATCGTAGACATTTTCCCGGCCGTATTCCCTTGCCAGGCGGTTGCCCTCTTCAAACATCATCCGAATGGCGGAATTGTTTCTCACAAGCGGAATCATCTTCTCTGAAATCATCACTGTTTTTTCCTCCTGAATCTTTCAAATATGTTTGTTCTGACCGTATCTGCATACGCCGCCATGAATATGGCGATTCCCGTAACCCCGAAGTAAAACCAGGTGATGGGAAGGGAAAACCACGCTGTAAAGAATGACAGAATGAGATACAGCGCAAACTGCCCGTATAGCAGAAACAGGAAGGGATTCCCTCTCCCTGCCGCCGCTCTTTCCACCCGGGCGGACACCCGGGACAGGACTGCGGAAAAGACGCAGACCCCGGGCAGGCCGTAATCATACCAGGCATCATAGATAATGGTGGTTGTGGTCAGCTCCGCTTTCACATAGAGATTCCCCCAGCAGGTCAGGAACCAGTACCGGTTCTTCAGCCCCGTGAAGGTCCAGAGCGGAAACAGCCCCTTCGCGCCCATGGTATGGTGCGGCAGATGTTCCGTCAGAAAATTAAAATTCTCATAGTTATTAATTATATACACATATGGCTGAGAAAAAAATACCGGAATATGCGCATTCTTCATCTCAAACACCGCATTCAGATACGCTGCGTCGTGTCCCCGCACGATGGTGAGCACCACAAACAGCATGACAGCCCCGAGAAGCCCGCAGCCCACAGCCCGCGGGTCCGGCTTCTTCTCCGTCATCCTCACATACACCAGCAGGGTCAGCAGGATGGAAAACAGCATCTGAGAGCGGGAGGCGCAGAGAACAGGAATAAGAAATCCCATAGCCGCGGAAAGGGCCACGGGAATGTCCCGTCCGGGCGTCCTCTTCTTCTCCGTAAAAAACCAGATGACGGCCATGGCCGGCAGCAGAACCGCGCTCACAGTGAAGTAATGCACGCCCTTCACATGGAATTCGGCGTAGGCGTGGGGAACGCCCCGGACAAAGAAGGGAATGTACCGAAGAATGCAGATCTCTGTGACAAACGCCAGAAGGACTGCCGCGGAGAGTCCCATAATGGAGAGAAACACGCCGAAGCTGCTTCTGTTTTTCCCGGTTTCCTGATCGCCGGATGCCTGCCCTTCCGCCTTCTTC
>JAGBNL010000161.1 GCA_017634415.1 Clostridium sp. | reverse complement strand
GTTCCTGGAAAATGGCGTACACTGCCATATCTGCGAGGATATCATGCAGGATATGTGGTACAAGATGGCCTCCAATATCAGCCGGAACCTGCCCCAGGCCATCGTGGGCTGCGGCTTCGGCGCCTTTGAGGACAGCGAACATATGGCGTATCTCTGCGCCCGCATGCGGGAGGAGGTTACCGCTGTGGCTGCGGCCAGGGGAGTTGACATCAGCGATGTGACGGACGTCCGGGCCTCAACCATAGGACTTCCGAGAGAGGCCAGATTTTCGACGCTCCAGGACCTGGATGCGAAGCGTCCCACGGAGATCGAGATGTTTTCCGGAACGCTCATCCGGATGGGAAAGGAGCTGGGCGTTCCCACACCCTTCAATGAATTCGCCTACCACACCATCCGGGCGCTGGAGGAGAAGAATGCCGGGAAGTTTTGCTGAGACTGAGGCTGCAGGGGGCATCCCGGAGGCCGGAATGAGGCAGAATATCGGACAGAAAGACAGGAAAGGCACGACAGAATGAGCATGCTTCACCACCACATATATCATCACGGAAAAACGAGAGACATGACGCAGGGGCCCATCACAAGAGAGCTCCTGCTTTTTGCGCTGCCGCTGATGTTCGGAAACATTTTCCAGATGATGTACAACACGGTGGATGTCATCGTGGTGGGGAATTTTGTGGGCAAGGAGGCCCTGGCGGCGGTGGGATCCACCACCACCATCATCAACATGCTGGTGTTTTTCTTCAACGGGTTTTCCATCGGCGCCGGCGTGGTGATAGGCCATCACTTCGGCGCCAGGGATGAGGAGAAGCTGCACACGGCCATCGAGACTACCATGACCATGACATTTCTTCTGTGCATCGCCTTTACCGCCATCGGCATGGGATATGTGAAGCCCATGCTCCGGATCATGGCGACGCCGGAGGATGTGTTCCCCGATGCGGTGCGGTATCTCACCATCTATTTTGCCGGGATTGCGGGGCTCCTTATCTATAATATCGGCAGCGGAATTCTCCGGGCCGTGGGCAATACGGTGATGCCGCTGATGTTCCTGGTGCTCACCAGCATCCTGAATATCATCCTGGATGTGTTCTTTGTGGTGTCGCTGCACCTGGGCATCGCCGGTGTGGCCTACGCCACGATCCTGTCCCAGTTTATTTCTGCGGCGCTGACACTGCTTCTTCTGTCCTCGTCAAGGGAGATTTACCGTCTGACCTGGCATGACCTGCGCATTAACCGGGGAGTTCTCGGGAATATTATCACCGTGGGACTGCCCGCCGGCATCCAGTCGGTGATCACCGCATTTTCCAATACCTTCGTCCAGGCCTACATCAACTTCTTCGGATCCGGCTGCATGGCGGGCTGGAGCTGCTATAACAAACTGGACCAGCTGGTATTTCTGCCCATGCAGAGCGGCGGTATGGCGGCGACGGCATTTGTCAGCCAGAACATCGGCGCGAAGAAGTATGAGAGGGCAGCGAAGGGTACGGCGCGGGCCATCGAGATTACGCTGGCGGTGACAGGAGTCATCATCCTGGTGCTGTTGGTATTTGCCAGACAGGCGGTGATGCTGTTCACCGCGGATGAGAGCGTGATTGCCTTCGGTGTCATGTTCATACGGACCAATACCCTCTTCCTTCTGTGCAACTGCGTGAATCATGTGCTGGCAGGAGCACTCCGCGGCCGCGGGGATTCCCGGGGGCCGATGGTTATCATGCTGACCAGCTTTGTGCTGATACGGCAGATTTACCTCTTTGTCATGACCCGGTTCATATCCAACACGCCGCAGCCTGTGGGCTTCAGCTATCCTGTGGGCTGGACTGCCTGCATGATCATAGAGCTCATCTACTATCAGGTGCGGTGGAGGAAGAAACTGCGCGGGCAGCAGGAGTAACCCCGGAGACGGGAAAGAACGCGAAAAACATATATGAATCAGGAAACAGGCTCACACCCGGAAGGCAGGAATGCTTTCCGGGTGTCTTTGCGCGGTACGGACCCGGCTGCGGATTCTTTCCTGATCCTTCCTGCCTGGCAGCCTGAATTAAAAAGGTTTGAAAAAGGTGAGAAAATGGTTAGACAGGCCTTGAGATATATGATACAATGGATACAACAAGGATTGGAAAATGACAGAGACCGGAATCTGGGGGTGATTGCATGACGCTGAATGAGATGAGACGCCTGCGTATCGAGATGGGGCTTTCCTACAAGGAGATGGCGGAGAAATCAGGGATTCCGCTGGGAACGCTGCAGAAGGTGTTCGGGGGGATTACGCTGAACCCGCGGCGGGAGACGCTGCGGAAGGTTGAGGATGCGCTGCTTAAGGAACGGAGGATATCTCCGGCCGGAACGATGATGATAAGCGAGCCTCCGGCGCCTTATTACGCCGGGCAGGGGGCGGAGATTCCTGAAGTGCAGGGAGATTCTGCCCATTATTATCCCCGGCAGGGACAGTATACGGTGAAGGATTATCTCTCCCTTCCCGATGACCAGCGGGTGGAGCTGATAGACGGTGTCTTTTATGACATGGCAGCGCCGTCCTATCCCCATCAGATTATCGGGGGCAGCCTGCATGCACAGCTGCTGGCCTTCCGGAACGGCAGGAAGGGCCCCTGCATTCCGCTGATTTCTCCGGCAGATGTGCAGCTGGACAGGGATGATAAGACCATGGTGCAGCCGGATGTGATGATCGTCTGCGACCGATCGAAGATTGAGCGGAACCGGGTTTTCGGGGCGCCGGACTTTATCGCGGAAGTCCTGTCTCCTTCCACCAGAAAAAAGGACATGAATCTCAAGATGCTTAAGTACAGCGAGGCCGGTGTACGGGAGTACTGGATGATAGACCCGAAGACCCGGCAGGTGGCGGTCTATGACCTGGAGCATGAGCAGATTCCGGTGATCTATACCTTCAGAGACCCCATTCCCGTTCTGGTATGGAACGGGGAGTGCCGCATCGATCTGACCGATGCGGCGGAGCTTCTGGATGAGCTGAATCTGGAGGAAGAGACTGACTGAGGAGGAGAACTATGCTGCATATCGGATGTCATCTGTCCAGTACCGGCGGGTATCTGGCCATGGGGAAGGAAGCGCTGCGGATCGGGGCGGACACCTTCGCCTTCTTCACCAGGAATCCCCGGGGCGGGAATGTAAAGCCCATGAATACGGAGGATGCGGAGGCCTTAAGGGATTTGCTGCGGGAGCATGATTTCGCCCCGCTGGTGGCCCATGCGCCCTACACCTATAACCTCTGTTCCGACAAGGAGGTTAACCGGGAGTTTGCGAAGCGGTCCATGAAGGAGGACCTGGAGAGGCTCCGGTACCTGCCCGGAAATTATTACAATTTCCATCCCGGAAGCCACATGAAGCAGGGACTCGAAGAGGGAATCCGCATGATCGCGGAGGCCCTGAATGAGCTGATGACGGAGGATATGGAAACGACGATTCTCCTGGAGACCATGGCCGGGAAGGGAACCGAGGTGGGCCGCACCTTTGCGGAGCTTAAGCAGATCATCGACGCGGTCCGTTTCCCGGAGCATATGGGCGTCTGTCTGGACACCTGCCACGTATTTGACGCGGGATATGATATTCAGAACCGGCTGGATGAGGTGCTGGATACCTTTGACCGGGAAGCGGGGCTCGGGAATCTTAAGGCCATTCATCTGAATGACAGCAAGAACCCATTTGCCAGCCACCGGGACCGGCACGAGGTGATCGGAGCAGGGTCCCTCGGCATGGAGACCTTCCGGGCGGTGGTAAATCATCCGAAGCTTAAGGACCTTCCCTTTATACTGGAGACGCCCCAGCCGGATAATGACGGCTATATGAGAGAGATTGCCATGGTGCGGGGACTTGTGAGAAAATCGTAAATTCGGACCGACAGAATCTGCCTGCGCATTGATTCAGAGTTTCGGCTGTGGTACCATTATTATCAGATAAAGGCGTTTGACAGCAGCGTGTTTTGACAGAAATGAGAGGACAGACGTGAAATCACTGATTCTGATAATGATTTACGCAGGAAGCGCCCTGATGGTGTGGAACATCCTGCGGTATGCGGACTTCATGAGAAATATGCCGAAGATAGAGGGATTTCAGAACACCCGTAAGGTGCTGGCCATCCCGCTGGTCCTTCTCGTTCTTTTTCTGGCAGGTTACCTGACCATCGCGTTCCTGGGGCATCCGGGCATTCTGGTGGCGTCGATCCTCTTCGGCGGCAGTATCTTTGTGGCGATGTCGGTGATGCTTCTTCAGCTGATTCTTGAGCGGGTGAAGGCGAATGAGCGGCTGGCGGCGGCCCTCCGGGAGGCGGAGGCGGCCAGCACGGCAAAAACCGTCTTTCTCTCCAATATGTCCCATGACATCCGGACGCCCATGAATGCCATTCTCGGCTACACGGACCTGGCGAGAAGAAGCAATGACCCGGAGAAGATAAAAGAGTATCTGGAGAAGATTTCTGTTTCAGGGGATCATCTTCTTGCCCTCATCAATGACGTGCTGGAGATGAGCCGCATCGAGAGCGGGAAAATGGAGTTGGAGGAGACGGTGATGAATCTTCCCCGGGTGCTGGAAGATGCGGAGGAGATGTTCTCGCTTCAGATGGAGACGAAGCAGATTGCATTTACCGCCGGCAGCAGCATACGGGACGGCTGCGTCTTCTGCGACCGGACCGGATTCGACCGGATTCTCATCAATCTTCTGAGCAATGCCTGCAAGTTTACGCCGGAGGGCGGAAGCGTGGCCGTGACGCTCCGACAGGAGGAAGATGCGCCGGAGGGATACGGCACCTACATACTCAGCGTAAAGGATACGGGCATCGGGATGACGGAAGAGTTTGCCGGGAAGGTCTTCGAGATGTTCGAGCGGGAGCGGAATTCCACGGTCAGCGGAATACAGGGCACCGGCCTCGGCATGGCCATCACGAAGGAGATCGTGGATATGATGGGCGGCACCATCAAAGTGAAAACGGCGCCGGGACAGGGCACCGAATTCCTGGTGAGGCTTAATCTCCGCCTGGCCTCGGAGGAAGACAAATGCCGCTGCATGCAGGCCGAGCACAGGGAGGAATCCGAAGCGGACAGAGGGGAGATTCGGCTGCTTCTTGCGGAGGACATTGCCACCAACCGGGAGATCGCCGTGGCGCTCCTGGAGGAGATGGGATACGTTGTGGATACGGTAAATAACGGAAAAGAGGCGGTGGATCGCATCGAAGCCGCAGCGCCCCATACGTATCAGGCGGTTCTCATGGATATCCAGATGCCCGTCATGAACGGGTATGATGCGGCCCGGGCCATCCGGAGTCTTCCAGACCCGGAAAAGGCCTCCATCCCCATTGCGGCCATGACGGCCAACGCCTTCCGGGAGGATGTCCAGGCGGCTGCGGAGGCCGGAATGAACGGCCATGTGGCAAAACCGGTGAATCCGCAGAACCTGAAAAACACACTCCGGGAGATGCTCCGGGAGAGAAGAGGAGAAGAAGCGTGATGGCAGTGCGGGTGATGGCGGTCTGCGGGCTGAAAAACTCCGGGAAGACGACCCTGATTGCTTCCCTGGTAAGGGAGCTTTCGTCGCGGGGCTGCCGGACGGCGGTCATCAAGCATGACGGACATGACTTTGCCTGCGATGTGCCGGGAACCGACAGCAGCCGCTTCATGGAGGCCGGGGCCTGCGGTACGGCGGTGTATTCGGAGAATCGGCTCTTCGTGCACCGTCTCGGCTTTTCCGGTGACGGAAAAGACCTGGTGCCCCTGTTCCCCGGGGTGGATGTGGTGCTTATCGAGGGGATGAAGGACAGCGCGCTCCCGAAGATTGAGGTGGTGCGCCGGGACATCGGAGACAGGCCGGTATCGAACCCTGCGGGGAGAGTGCTCATCGTGACGGATTATCCTCCGGGGACATTTGAGGAAAAACAGGCATCTTTTGAGGAAATCGGAAGGATAGCGGACGCGGTGCTGGGAATCCCCGAAGGGGAGTTCTGAGAAGGGGGAAATGCGCGCGAACGGGGCCTGAGGCAGGAAAACATAATGAAGGATGATATATACAGAAACTGTGCCGCCGCCATACTGGCCGGCGGAAAAAGCCTGCGGATGGGAGAAGACAAGGCATATCTTGCCTGGGAGGGAAAAAACTTCCTGGAGCATATTGCCGGAGAGCTGGGGACTTTTCCCGTCCGTTTTGTTTCTCTGGGGACAGAACGGGATTCTGCAGAAGGCGCGGTGCGGCAGATGCAGGAAAGACAGATACCGTCAGGACAGGTGCCGGAGGGCTGGGTTCCGGTCCGGGACAGATACGCCGGAGCGGGGCCCATGGCAGGGATCGCGGCGGTACTGGAGGAGAGTCCTCTTCCCTGGGTATTCGTGGTCTCCTGTGATATGCCCCGGATGAACCCTTCCGTTGCGGAAGCTCTGTGGGAGAAGGTCTCGGAGGGGACGGATCTGGTGGTGCCGCAGGCGCCTGACGGAAGAAGGCACATGACCTGCGCCCTGTGGAACCGGAGCGCTCTGCCCCATCTTCTGCGGCGCCTTGCGGAGGGAGACTTCCGTCTCTATACGCTGTGCGGGGAGATGCAGACGGCATGCGTGCCGGTGAATGACAGGATTGCGGCAGCAGTGGAAAATGTCAACACGCCCGAGGCGTACCGGAGACTGAAAGGGACGGGTGACTGATATGGCCGGAAAAGAGAAAAAGAACAGGACGCCGCTCACCCCGGAAGACAGGAAGCGGAGAGCGGCCGCGAGAAGAACCATTGCCGGCACAGCGGCCGGCGCGGCTGTGGTGGGCGCGGTTCCCATTCCCATCGCGGATTCGGCGCTTCTTGTGCCGCTGCAGCTGCATATGCTGACCCGTATCGCCAAAATCTACGGGATGGAGAAGAATTCCACGGAGAATGCCGTCATCGACAATATCATCAAGGTGGGGGCCACCACCATGGCGGGAAGAACCGTCCTTTCGGCGCTGAAGAAGGTTCCGGGCATTCATCTGGCGGCGACCGTGCTGAATGCGCTGGTGGCCGGCACCGTGACCTATGCGGCGGGAGAGATCAGCGCCCTGGTGTTTGAGGGAATCCAGAGAGGCACCATAGATCCGAAAACCGTGGACTGGGCCCGCCATATCGAAACAATGTACCGGGAAAAGATGCCCCAGTACACACAGGTGCTGGAGGAGGCCATGGAGAAGCACTCCGGGGAGGACGTGCTGAAAAATCTGGCAAAGATTCTCGGCAGAAAGGAGAAGAAGGATGATTCGGGAATGCAGGGCAATGCAGGAGGAGATCATCAGGATACGCAGGGATCTGCACCGGATTCCGGAACTTGGGTGTAATCTGCCTGAAACCTGCGCCTATGTGGAGAGCCATCTGGAGAAACTCGGCATTCCCTTCCGGCGCATCAGAGAAAACGGCGGGATCCTGGCGGAGATAGACACCGGAAAACCGGGAAAGACGTTGATGTTCCGGGCGGACATGGATGCCCTGCCCGTCACGGAAGAGACCGGACTGCCCTTCTCCTCGGAGAGGAAAGGCAGGATGCACGCCTGCGGCCACGACGCCCACACGGCCATGCTTCTGGCTGCGGCGAAGGTGATCCGGCAGCACCGGGAGGAGCTGAGCGGCACCGTCCGTCTGCTGTTCCAGACCGGGGAAGAGGTCATGGACGGGGCGGAGATGGCCATCCGTGAGGGCGCTCTGGAACCCCGTCCGGACGCGGTGTTCGGCATGCATATCGGTACCATCATGGGCGCGGAGATCCCGGCGGGGACGGTGATTGCAGCACCGGGCTGCGTGATGGCCTCCTGCGATCGGTTCCTTATACGCATTAAGGGAATCGGCTGCCACGGCTCGACACCGGAGAAGGGCGTGGACCCGATTACCGTCGGCGCCCATATCGTGACGGGACTGCAGGAGCTCATCGCCAGAGAGTGTCCCGGGCGGGACGCAAAGGTTCTGACCGTATGCCGGTTTACGGCGGGACATACCTGGAATGTGATTCCGGATACGGCGGAGCTGGAGGGAACGGTCCGGGCGGTAAGCGAGGATGTCCGTCAGCAGATCCTGGGAAGAATCCGGGAGATTGCGGCGGGAATCGCCCGCACCTACCGGGCGGAGGCAGCGGTGGAGATGGCTCTCGGCTCCGCACCGGTTATCAACGACCCGGGGATGGCGGAGCTGGCCGCGGAGGCCGCGGCAGCTGCCGTGGGAGCAGACCGTGTGATGACACAGATTGCCGGGCCCACCATGATCGCCGAAGATTTCGCCAGCTATCTGCAGCGGGTGCCGGGAGCATTTCTCTTCCTGAGCTCATCCAACCCGGAGAAGGGAACCGACAGGCCCCATCACAGCAGCCGGTTTGACATCGACGAGGATGTGCTGTGGGAGGGAGCCGCAGTGTTTGTATCGATCGCGGAGCGGTATCTCGGCGCGAAGTAAGGAATATTACGGCAGCCCGGCGCCCGGCGCATGAAGCTGTCCTGTGCAGCGCGAAGTCTGATATGCAGGAAAAAAGGAGGGGAGGAGAGCTATGTCGGCGGATGAACAGTCAAGCCGGATGGAAGGCCGGCTGTACATGAGTTTTATCGCTCTGGCGGCAGTGATCCTCTTCTGCTGTCTCGGCATTACCCTGGCGATGGATATCTCCAGGGAACGGCGGGAGCTGGATCAGAGAATCACCGAGACCGCCGCCTACATCGCGGAGATGGACAGCGTCAAGGAGATGCTGGAGACCGGATACCCGGATGATGCGACCATCCGTAACCTGGATATCCTGGTGGACACCCTGGGCAATGTGGGGGGCGTTCTGGTCTGCAATCAGAACGGACTGCGGTTTTACCAGACAGCCCGCCAGATCGCCGGAGACACCTATGTGGACGGGGTTGAGGCCGCTATCCTGTCCGGGAGCGAACCCTATATCACCACGGTGTACGGAACACGGGGAATGCAGCACTGTGCATTCCACGGGATCCGGAACGATGCGGACAAGGTGGTCGGCTTTGCCATGGTATCAGTGCCGGCCGCGACCATTTCCCAGAGGCAGAGGAACATCGTGGCGGTGTTTATCTGCCTGTTTGCGCTGATGCTTGTCTTCAGCGCCGTCCTGGCCGGGGCTTTTCTCCGGTTCCAGAAGAATGCCCTCATGGGATACCGGCCGGGAGAGCTGCTGCAGCTCTATATCCGGCAGGATGAGGTCATCAATTCCCTGTCGGAGGGGCTGATCTCTGCGGAGAAGAGCGGGCGGATCCTCTTTGCCAACAGTGAGGCCAGGCGGCTGATGTCGGAGAATGACGAGATGCTGGCCGGACGGATGCTGCCGGAGGTTTATCCGGAGACGGCCATGGAGAAGGTGATGGCCACCGGAAAAACCGTAACCAGCGAAACCGTGGGCACCGGTGACAGGACAGTCCTGGTGACAGAGGTACCCATCCGTACCCGGGGCCGGGCCGAGGGCGTTCTGGTGCTGCTGCAGGACAGGACGGAAGCCCTCAGGATGTCGGATGAGCTGTCCGGCGCAAAGACGATGATGGACACCCTCCGGGCCTTCAACCACGAATTTCTGAACAAGCTGCATATTATTCTCGGATATCTCCAGACCGGGGAGATCGACCGGGCCAAGGAATTTATCATGAACTCCAACCTGGTTTCCAGCCAGGCAGTCCGGGATGCGGCCAATGTCCTCAGGGTTTCCGAGGTATGCGCCCTGGTCATCGGAAAGATGATGCACGCGGCGGAGCTGGGAATCCGGCTGACACTTCTGCCCGACAGCACCATGCTGGAGCGGGATCTGGTGCTCCGGCCCGACCAGTATGTGACCATCATCGGCAATCTTCTGGAAAATGCCATCGAGGAGCTTTCTTCCGGAGAATGTGAGATTCGGGAAATCAATCTGGGTATCTACTGCCGTTCCGGCGTCAACATCATCACCTGCGAGGACACGGGTCGGGGAATCCCGGAGGAACTGCTGCCGCGCATCTTTGAGATGGGCGTCACCTCCAAGGGAGAAAATCACGGCACAGGCCTCTTCCTGGTGAAGTCACTTCTGGATTCCTGCGGCGGCGAGATCAGTGTGGAGACAGAACCCGGCGTGGGGACCATATTTACAGTCACGGTTACAGAGAAGGAGAACAGCGATGTATCAGGTAGTGATCATTGAGGATGATCCGATGGTGGCGTCCATCAACAAAAGCTATGTGGAGAAGACCCCGGGATTCGCGGTGCAGGGGGTGTTCAAGAGCGGCGCGGATGCTCTGGGATTCATAAAGAAGAACCTGCCGGACCTGATCATTCTGGACTTCTATACCCCCAGAATGAACGGCGATGAATTCCTGGACTGCCTGCACCGGGAGAATCTCCGCCCTGCCGTTATCATGGTGACTTCCGCCAACAGCGCGGAGACGGTGCGGGGCCTTCTCTTAAGGGGCGTCATGGATTATCTGGTGAAACCCTTCGAGTTTGAGCGCTTCCGGGGTGCCCTGGAGCGATTCCGCAGCAGCCGTGAGCTGATTCGGAATGCCGGGAGCGGAATGGGACAGGCGGAGCTGGACCGGCTGTTTTCCGGAAGCGGAACAGCGGGGGGAAGCGGCAGCGCGGAGCTTCCCAAGGGAATGAACGGGAAAACCCTGGAGATGATACGGGACTGGATGAAGGAACACCGGGAGAGACAGTACACCAGCGAGGAGATCGCCGAGGAGGTGGGGCTTTCCCGGATCACGGTGCGGCGCTATGTGAACTATATGGTGGAGACCGGGGAGCTGAACAGCCACATCGATTACCAGACCGGCGGAAGACCGGGAATCCTTTATCAGTACCGAAAATGAACTTTACTTACTTTACCTGATCTTATTTACAAAAAATTGTGTCGTATTCTGCAATTTTTTATACTAAGGCCATCAGAAGTTGAACGAACTAACGTATGATGGAGGTAAGGTATGGAAGTTGCAACCGTAAAAATCGGCATGTTTGAAATGATGGCCATCGTTGTTCTGGTCATTTACCTGGGCCAGTGGATCCGGAGTAAGGTTCCGCTGCTGAAGCAGTACTGTATTCCCAGCGCCGTGGTGGGCGGCACGCTGTTTTCCATTCTCACCTGCATCCTGTATATGGCAGGCATCGTGCAGTTTGAGTGGGAAAACCAGAGCATCATGAACAATTTCTTCTACAACATCTTCTTCGCGGCCTCCGGTATGGAAGCATCCCTGGCCCTCCTGAAGAAGGGCGGCAAGCTGGTTGTGATTTTCTCCGTACTCGCCGCAATCCTGGCAGTTCTGCAGAACGCCCTGGCCCTGGGAGTCGGCAGGGCAATGGGCATGAATCCGCTGACTGCGCTGATGGCAGGTTCCACGCCGCTGACCGGCGGACACGGCAACGCCGCATCCTTCGGACCGATTGCCGCTGAGATGGGCGGCACCGGCGCCGTAGAGGTAGCTGTTGCGGCCGCAACCTTCGGTCTTATCTCCGGATGTCTCATCGGCGGCCCCATCGGACGCCAGCTCATCCGCAAGAACCATCTGGATGAGAATTACGTGGAGCAGAAGGAAGAGACCCTGGGCGAGAAGGCAGCACATATCTTCAAGAGCAGCGAGTGCATGAACGCGTGGTTTATCCTGATTGCCGCCTGCGGTCTCGGACAGCTTTTCCTGCAGATTCGCCAGCTGATTCTCCCGAATCTGAACATGCCCATCCACGTTATGTGCATGCTGGCAGGCATCCTGATCCGCCTTGTGATGGACAAGACCGGCAGAGGCAGCGAAGAATTCTACGAGGTGACCGGCAATGTGGGCGATATCAGCCTCGGCCTGTTCGTATCCCTCTCCATCATCACCATGAAGCTGTGGCAGCTGATTGACCTGGCGCTTCCGCTTCTCACCATCCTGTTCCTGCAGCTCGTAATGATTTACCTGTTCGTACGGTTTATTACCTTTAACCTCTGTGGAAGAGACTACGATGCGGCGGTTATCGCAGTGGGACACACCGGATTCGGCCTCGGCGCCGTGCCGGTATCCATGGCAACCATGTCCTCCGTATGTGAAGAGTACTACTACTCCAAGCTGGCATTCTTCGTGGTGCCGCTGATAGGAGGATTCATATCCAACATCACGAATGCTATCGCGATTACGACATTCCTGAATATTGCTGCGGGAATGCTGTAACAAGAACTGAAGGCTTACATGAGACGCCCGCTGCCCTCACGGCAGCGGGCGCAAAGTGCGCTTATTAAGATGGGGAATATATATGAGAGTGGTAAAGAAGTGGTTCAGGCAGCCGGTACTCATTGCGGCAGCCATTCTTCTGGGAATGACAGGATGTGCGGAAACAAGTCCCGCCCAGGGACCGCAGAGCGAACAGGGCGGCGCAGCGCTTCCGGAGGAGACAGAACCTCCCTTTACACTGCTGACCTTCGGCACCGCGGACAGCGGCGGCAGCATGTATATGGCGAGTCTTTCCATCGCGTCAGCCCTGACGGAGCGGGATGACGGCATCCGCTACAATATTATTGCGTCCACGGGATCGGCCCACAACGTGTCGGGACTGATGGAAGGTGACCTGGATCTTGCCCTTGTAAGCGGCGACGTGGCTTTGGCCGCGCTGGAGGGACGGGAGGAATTCCAAGGGAAGCCGGCGGAAAAACTGAGGGCCATCGGAGCTATTTACCCGAGTCTTTCCAACTGGATGGCGCTCCGGGAGAACGGGCTTCACTATGTACACGACCTTCGGGGGTATACCGCGGTCATCGGTCCGGAAGGATCCGCCACGGAGCGGGCCGCGCGCCTCGCGCTGCAGAAGGCCGGCATCACCGAGACGGACGGATACGTCAATGGCGGCCTTGGCTCCGGTGCCGACAAGGTGGCAGCAGGAGAGCTTACGGCGGTGCACGGCTTCGCGGGGACACCCATCCCGGGTCTGGCGAAGCTGGCGGAAGAGAAGGACTGTGTGCTTCTCGGCTATACGGATGAGGAACTTCTGGCTGTCACGGAAGCAGAGCCCTGTTATTACGCCGCGGATATCCCGGCAGGAACCTACCCGGGCCTGACAGAAGCGGTTCACACCTTCGGCGTGAAGTGCCTTCTCTGCGTGAATGAAGATATGGATCCGGAGCTGGCATATCATCTGACAGAGCTTATCCTGGACGCCCTTCCGGGATTAAAAGAAAACACGCCGATGCTGGGAAGCATCGACGAGGAAGGATTTATCTGCAGCAATCTCCCGATACCGCTGCACGAAGGGGCAGAGCGGTATTACAGGGAGAAGGGGATGTTGGAAGAGTAGAAACAAGTTGCCCTAAAAAGGAAATTCACCTTATACTGTACGTATCAGGATAGAGACACCTTATGAACTGGACAATATTGGAAACGGAGGAAAAAGGTGAAGAAGAAAATTATAACGTCAGTGTTGACCGGTATTTTAGCCTTTTCTCTGGCGGCCTGCGGCGCGCAATCGTCAGGAAACAGCAGCGCAGGGGAATCTGCTGAGAGTTCCGTATCTGATTCGGAAGCAGCGGAAGTGACGGAAACAGCGGAAGCGGCGGATGCAGCGGAAACGACAGAAGCGGCGGACGCACCGGATGCAGCCGAAGCGACGGACGAGGCGGATGTGCCGGAAGCAGCCGAAGCGCCTGATTACTCGCAGACGTCCTGCTGGTACCAGATCCCGGAGATTACAAAGGAAGTTGACACGTTCTTCATCTATCCGACGGAGTACCTGGCATCCAACGAAGACGATCCGGATTATGCTGCTCTCGACAATGCCGAAATGCGGGACGCGGTTGAGAATATCGACCACAGGTTGCTGGCAAGCGTGTATGAGGATTCCACCAATGTGTTTATGCCGTACTACCGGCAGGCCAGTCTGCGGGTTCAGTTTAACGCATGGAAGAAGACCGGCGATATACGCAGTGCGCTGAAAGATGCCTCTCCCTATGCTGATATCACCGCAGCGCTGGATTACTACTTCGAAAACTACAATAACGGCCGTCCGTTTATTCTCGCTTCTCACAGCCAGGGTTCGGGAATCAGCACCCTCGTGCTGGAGAATTACTTCAAGGATCACCCCGATTACTACGAGCGTATGGTGGCGGCGTATGTCATTGGCTTTTCGGTTACAAAGTATGAACTCGAAGCCAATCCTCACCTGAAGTTCGCGACCGGCGAAAGTGACACAGGTGTCATCATCAGCTGGAACACAGAGGGACCGAAGAATATAGAGGAAAACGCCACGAACGTTGTAGTGAAGCCGAATGCCATCAGCATCAATCCGCTGAACTGGAAGCTTGACGATACGTATGCATCCGCAGAAGAAAACCTCGGTTCTCTTGTTCTGGATGAGGAAACCGGCAAGACGGAAATCCGTGACATCGGTGCGGATGCGCAGATTGTTCCCGAACGCGGCGTGATTGTGACGAATGCCAATCATGAGCCCATGACGGGAATGGAAGAGATATTCGGCTCCCAGAGTTTCCACAACGGAGACTACACATTCTACTACAACAACATCAAAGATAATGTAGCCAAACGCATTGCGACTTATCTGAGCAGCACGAAGTAGTACGGTAACTGCCAGATCCACGGAATCTGCAGGGGAAAAGCAGGGGAAAAAACACCGAAAGATAGAATATAAGAGACAGAAAAGACATCTGCCGGAGCGGCTGCTCCCATGCAGATGTCTTTTTTTGAGAAAGGTATTAAAAAAAACCAGGCGGAAGCCGCCCCCAAAACTGGAACCGTCCGCTTGCTGCGTCTTACGGAAAAACAGTTCACTACTCCATTGAAACCGATGCAGCAGTATGACATAGCAGGAGCAGATGATGTTTGAAATTATATTTATAATGCTTTTGGCAGCATTTGCCATTGGCGGGGTCTGGGCACTTGTTGTTTCTAAAAAGGTGAAAGAGGACGGAATTGAAACAGATGCAGTGGTTTCACGGATCGAACTGCAGGAATGGAATGGCTGGAGCGGAGGCGTATGGGCGGAAAACCTTACAGAAGTATACTATATCACTTATACAAATCAGAAAGGCCAATCCGTAGAGGCAATGCTCAGCAACCCGGGAAAGCATACATTCAAAGAAGGCGATAGAATAAGGATAAAGTATCTTCCGGACCGTCAGGAGTATCCTGTGTTGCTTGATTGACCCTCCAGAAATGGTGGGTCGTTCAGCACAAAGCAGTTCAGCTGTGCAGACGTGGAGAAAGCAGGAAGTGCACAGCTGGGACGAAAGATGCAGCCAAGCCTACACAAAGGTTCAGCTGTGCGGGCATGTAGAAAAGCGGAAATGCACGGCTGGGACGAAAGATGCAGCCAAGCCTACACAAAGGTTCAGCTGTGCAGGTATGTAGAAAAACGAAAGTGCACAGCTGAGACGAAAGACAAAATCATGTGGACAAAGCTGTTCAGCTGTGCAGATGTGGAGAAAGCAGGAAGTGCACAGCTGGAGTTGAAAGAAGCACCAGAGAACCACCAAAAAACTACCCTCGACCCACCATTTTGGGGGCATTCATTATAAGGGTCCCCCTCAAATACACTTATACACTTCCCAACAAAAAGGCACCCGCAGGGGCGGCTGCCCCGGCGGATGCCTTTTTGCGCAGGATGGGCGGCTTATAGCCTGCCCATCCGAGTATGATGAATATCGTTTTTACATCTTGATCCATCCCATAACATTGGCGATGGAGCTCAGCAGAATAATCATGATGAAGACGGGGCTGACGTACCGCACCACGAAGTTGAAGATGAACTTCAGGCGGTAGGGATGCCCTTCTATTGTCACTTCCTTTTCCACGGCATCGATGCCCATGTAGCGGGCGATGAGCCAGCAGATGCAGAGAGCGGATACGGGCATCATCAGGGAGTTCGTCAGGAAATCAAAGAAATCCAGGAACTGCATCCCGAAGATGGTGACATTTCCGAGGGGGCCGTAGCCCAGGGAGGAAAGGCTGCCAAGACCGATCATGATGGCGGCCATGGCCAGTGTGGCAAAGGTCCGGTTCCAGCCCAGCTCGTCGCAGAAGGTGGAGACGGAACTCTCCAGGAGCGCGATGGCGCTGGTCAGTGCGGCAAAGAGTACCAGCACGAAGAACAGGATACTGATGATGGAACCGATGCCCATGCTGGCAAATATCTTCGGCATGGTAATGAACATCAGGGACGGACCGGCATTCAGGTGCTCCGCGGAGCCGCCGGAGAAGGCGAATACAGCCGGAATAATCATCAGGCCTGCCATGATGGCGATGCCGGTATCAAAGAGCTCAACCTGCAGGGTGGATTCCTCGATGCTGACATCAGATTTCATGTAGGAACCGAAGGTGACAAGAATACCCATGGCGATGGACAGAGAGTAGAACATCTGTCCCATGGCGGAAACCACCGTCATCCAGGAGAAATTCTCCGGCTTCGGCACCAGGAAATACAGGATGCCGTCCATGGCGCCGGGTCTTGTGCAGGAATACACACAGATGACAGCCGCCAGCACGATGAGGATGGGCATCATGATGCGGGAAACCCGCTCGATGCCGTTCTCCACGCCCATCAGGATGATGATGAGAACCATGACGGTAAACACGATGAACCATAGCTCCGACTGGAATCCGTTGGTGATGAAAGCGCCGAAATAGCTGTCATCCGCCAGGGTGTCCACATGACCGCAGATATACTCAAACAGGTACTTGCAGACCCAGCCGCCGATAACGGAATAGTAGGGTGCGATCAGGATGGGAATGATGGCGTTGATCCAGCCGCCGAATTTATGAAAGGGCCTGTGCCCGAAGGTGCGGAATGCGCCGACAGGACTCTGTCTTGTGCTTCTTCCGATGGAGGTCTCCGCGATAATCATCGTGTAGCCGAAGGTCAGAGCCAGAAGCACGTAAACCAGAAGAAAGATGCCTCCGCCGTATCTTGCGGCGAGATAGGGAAAACGCCAGATGTTGCCCAGACCGACAGATGCGCCGGCAGTAGAGAGAACGAATCCGAGTTTTCCGGAAAAACTGCTGCGTTTTTTGTTTTCCAAAGTTATATCCCCCTTAAAACATAGTTATATCATCATACTACAGGAATCTGTGATTTGACAACGATTTTTGTGATTTTTCGGGTGAATTTTCCCTGAGGATATGGTACGATAGTCAACTGAGTGAGTCCGGGACCGGAGACGGCGCCGGATAAAGAAAAAGGTGTAAACATGATGGACCATAATATATTGCAGCTTATGCCGGCGGCCCTGCTGATTCTGGTAAATGCCGCCGCTTTCCTGCTGTTCGGTGCGGACAAGTGGAAGGCCAGGCACGGCAGGTGGCGGATTCCGGAGAGCACGCTGCTGCTCCTGGCAGCCTTGGGGGGCAGTATCGGTGCGCTGCTGGGAATGAAGGTTTTTCACCATAAGACCCGGAAACCGAAGTTTTATCTGGGGATTCCCGCGATCCTGATCCTGCAGGTGATGATCGCAGGGTATCTGATGTACAGACGGTGAAAGGACGAATTCCCGGATTTCCGGCGTTCAAGACTTGCGAGCGAGTCTTGAACCGGTGGGAGCAGTTCCCGGTGTTCCGGGGATGGGGAGGTTATGTGATGGGAGAAGACAGATACGGCGGAAAATACAAGACAGTGCAGGATTCCTACACGGAGTGCACCCACTGTGTGCTTTCCTCGGATATCAACGGGACAGGGCGGCTGTTCGGCGGCCGGATGATGGAGATGATGGACCAGGCGGCGGGAATCTGCGCCATGCGGCACTGCGGCGGTCCTGTGACCACGGCGGCGGTGGACAACCTGCAGTTCAAGCGGGGTGCATCCATAAATGACATCGTGATTGCCGTGGGGCACATCACCTATGTGGGCAACAAGTCCATGGAGGTGCGGGTGGATGTATACGTGGAGGACCTGAAGTCCGGCATGCGTCATGTGATGAACCGGGCTTATTTTACCGAGGTGGCCACGGATTCTAATGGAAATCCCATATCCGTGCCCTACGGCCTGAAGCTGGAGACCGAGGCCCAGAAGGCCGAGTGGGAAGGCGCGCTGCAGAGAAAAGAGATGGCAAAAGAGAGAAGAAAAGCAGGTTATTGATGAAGTATTATGATATCGGACTGAATTTGTTCTGCAGTCAGTTTCCGGATCCGGAAAAGATTCTCCGGGAAGCGGCGGAGGCGGAAGTCTCCTGTATCCTGACAGGCAGCGACATGGAGGAAAATGAAAAGATCGTCCGTTTCCTGGAGGATCATGACTGTTACGGGACCGCGGGCATTCACCCCCACAATGCAGATCGGGCGAAAGCGGAGGATTTCCTGCGGATAGAGCAGATTCTCCGGGAGAATCCCCGCGTTGTGGCGGTGGGAGAGTGCGGTCTGGACTATGACCGGATGTTCTCCGAAAAGGAGAATCAGATTCGCTGTCTGGAAGAGCATATCGCCATCGCGGAGAAGCTGGACAAACCCATGTTTCTGCATGAGAGGGCAGCGGCGGAGGACTTTGAAAAGATATTCCGGGACCATCCGGAGGTATGCAGAAGATCGGTGGTGCACTGTTTTACCGAAGACCGCCGGCAGGTGGAAATATGGCTTTCCATGGGCTTTTCCATCGGCGTGACGGGCTGGATCTGCGATGACCGGCGGGCGGAAGACCTGAGGCACGCGGTGGCGGCGATTCCGCTGGACAGGATTCTGGTGGAGACAGATGCCCCCTATCTGATTCCCAGGGGAATCAAAGGCCTCGGCCGCGTCAATGTGCCTCAGAACATTGTCCATGTAGTCCGCGCCCTGTCCGGATATATGGGGATCGAGGAAGAGATTGTCATGCGGGCAGCACGGAGAAACACGGAGAACCTGTTCCGCCTGCAGGCGGTGACTGAAGTCCCCGGAGAGATGTGAAAACTCCTTGACGAACCGGGGAAAACATGGTTAAATAGTGTCGAAGAGGGGCGTTGGCGCAGTTGGGAGCGCGCTTGAATGGCATTCAAGAGGCCGTGGGTTCAAGTCCCATACGCTCCACACCTGAAAAACCCGCACAGCGCAGTCAATGATGACCGTTTTGTGTGGGTTTTCTTTTTGCAGCAGTGTGATAACAGCTTATTTCCCGGTTCGTTTCTCTGCGTTCTGACGGAGGCGCTTATGGTACTGAAAATCCTCAAATACGACTTTGCTGTATGCAAGGTAAAAGACTTCTCCTGCATCAATACAGACGGTGAATTTCTCTTCATCGGGAAAACCGATAAAGAGCTTTCCGTGGTCTGCCCCACCGTGTACGCGCCGACGGACTATCTGGAGCGCGATGCCGGATGGCGGGCCTTCCGCGTGGAGGGCACCCTGGACTTCTCCCTTATCGGGATCCTGTCCAAAATCTCCGGCCTGCTGGCGGAACAGCAGATCGGCATCTTCGCCGTCTCCACCTTCGACACAGACTATGTCCTGATCAAGAACGTCAGCTTCGCGAAGGCCATGGATGTGCTGGAGAAGGCCGGGTACGAGATTGTGTCTTAATCACATATAGTCATCCTGTTTGCCTGCATGGCGTTCTGATGGGATGTAAATCCGGCACATTTCGTGCGGATTCCATTCAACATTCAGCTCGGACATACTTGATATAGCAATCAAAGATGTATTTTTGGAGAACAAAGATGTTTTTTGGGAGGATTTCCTCGAAGTATTTCAGATTGGTATAAAGTTTACATCTCAGCATAAACTCATATAATTCTATAGAGTGTATTCTCCGAAAAACTACCGGACAGAATACAAAAAATACATCCCGATCACCGCTTTTCTGGTGACCGGGATGTATTTTTATTATTCATCGCGCAAGCCCCGCGAGCGGGGCTTGACTTACTTACCTGTTGCAGTCATGAAAACTGCAGTGCAGGGCACTTTGCCGTAACGGATTACTTCTCTTTAATCATCTCATGCCACTCCTGCAGCGAGTGCAGCTCTCCGGTACCGTGGGCCTTGATCTGGCCGATACCCTCCGCGGCAGCTCTCGCGGCGGCCATGGTGGTGATGTACGGAATTCTCTGCTTGATGGCATTCTTGCGCAGATAGCTGTCGTCGTGGACAGATTCCTTCCCGCTGGGGGAGTTGATGATCATCTGGATCTTGCCGTTGGACATCAGGTCCAGGATGTTCGGACGTCCCTCGTAGAGCTTCTTCACCCGCTCTACCGGGATGCCGTTCTTCTCGATGAGGTCGCAGGTGGTGCCTGTGGCCATCAGCTTGAAGCCGTCTTCATAGAGACTCTTCGCGATCTCCGGCACCTCGGGCTTGTCCTTGGTGTTGACGGAGAGGAGTGCGGTGCCTTCTGTCGGAAGGATGCCGCCTGCGCCCTCCTGGGCCTTGAAGAAGGCCTCGCCGGTGGTCTTCGCGATGCCGAGAACCTCGCCGGTGGAGCGCATCTCCGGTCCGAGAACCGGGTCAACCTCCTGGAACATATTGAAGGGGAAGACAGCTTCCTTGACACCGTAGTACGGAATCTCGCGCTCGCCGAGGGTCGGTACCGGCGACGGTCTTCCGGTCAGCTCGCCGGTGATGATATCGGTGGCGAGAGGCACCATGCGGATGCCGCAGACCTTGGATACCAGCGGCACGGTGCGGGATGCGCGCGGATTGGCCTCCAGCACGAAGACGCGGCCGTTCTCGATGGCGTACTGCATATTCATCAGACCGACGACGTGCATTTCCTCCGCGATCTTGATGGTGTATTCCTTGATGGTTTTAAGTGCATCCTCCGGGATATGTTTCGACGGGATGATGCAGGCCGAGTCGCCGGAGTGGATTCCTGCCAGCTCGATGTGCTCCATGACAGCCGGCACATAGGCGTGGGTGCCGTCGCTGATGGCATCCGCCTCACACTCCAGTGCGTGATTCAGGAACCGGTCAATCAGGATGGGTCTGTCGGGCGTTACGCCGACAGCTGCCTTCATGTAGTCGGTCATGGCTTCATCATCATAGACAACTTCCATGCCGCGGCCGCCGAGCACGTAGGACGGACGCACCATCACCGGGTAGCCGATGCGCTTCGCGATGGCGATAGCCTCGTCCACGGTGGTTGCCATGCCGGATTCCGGCATCGGGATGCCCAGCTTGTCCATCATGCCGCGGAAGAGGTCGCGGTCCTCCGCCAGGTCGATGACCTCCGGGGAGGTTCCCAGGATGCGGACGCCGTTCTTCTTCAGGTCGGATGCCAGGTTCAGCGGGGTCTGTCCGCCGAACTGGGCAATGACGCCCACCGGCTTCTCCTTGTGGTAGATGCTGAGTACATCCTCCAGGGTCAGCGGCTCGAAGTAGAGCTTGTCGGAGGTGTCATAGTCGGTGGATACGGTCTCCGGGTTGCAGTTGACGATGATGGTCTCAAAGCCCAGAGCCTTCAGGGACTTGGCCGCGTGTACGCAGCAGTAGTCAAATTCGATGCCCTGT
>JAGBNL010000160.1 GCA_017634415.1 Clostridium sp. | reverse complement strand
CAACACAGGGGTATCCGCCGGCACAGAACTACCAGCAGGGTCCGGGGTATCAGCAGGGTCCGGGATATCCGTCACAGAGCTACCAGCCGACGCAGGCCTACCAGCCGACACAGAGCTATCAGCCGCAGCAGCAGACAGGCACAGCCAAAACCGTGACCGGAACGAAGAATTATCTGGCACTCCGAAGCAGTCCCACCCGTTCTGAAGTGAACGAGATCGGAAGACTGCGCAACGGAGAAACGTTCTACGTGCTCGAATGGCAGACCAACGGCTTTGCCTACGGTTATACTTCATCCGGCAAGTACGGATATGTGGTTTCCGCGTATCTGAGATAAATGTTTCCGCATCTGAAAGGAATACCGAAACAGCGGGTCTCAGGACCCATTCAAAAAAGGAGCCGGACGGCTCCTTTTTTAATGACTTTTTCTCCGGGTGAGGTCTTGAAAACAGAGCCGGTGCATTCTTGTGACTATTTTAGCTTCACGGGAATCCCACAGAAACGCAATTTGTACTATAATCGTTACAATGCTGCAGAAAAATTGCTGTCGGGGAATTAAAACGGGGGAAACTATGGCACTGTTTGACAATCTTCGCGGGAAGGTCTCGGACGCGGGAAAAAGTATTTCCGAATCCACCAAAGCCGCGATGCAGGAACGTAAACTGAACTATGAGCTGAAAAGGCTGCAGGAATTGATCGAGGATCAGTTCCGGATGATCGGAGCGGCAGTTTATGATGCCGCGGGAGACCCGGAGAAAGAAATGCCGGATTTCTCAGGGGAATGCCGGGAGATCCGGGATCTTTATGAGCAGCAGGTAAAGCTCCAGGCGGAGATCGACCGGCTGAAGGGAGCTGTCAGCAGGTGCCCGAACTGCGGAACAGTTTATCCCGCCGGAGATCTGTACTGCCCGAGCTGCGGAACAAAGACAGGGCAGGGCGGCGTATGATGGATCTCAGGTATGTTCTGAAGGAAAACTGCCCGCGCTGCGGAAAAAAGACGCGGTTCGGGATACGGTTCTGCCCCTTCTGCGGACAGTATACGGGAAATGACGGTCCCAGGTTCCGGCTGCGCGCGGCGCAGGAGATTCACGAGATGTATGCCGGACAGAACGCGGGGGCAGACATTCTGTCTCCCGGTCAGGAGAAGGTTCCCTCAAAGATGGGCTCCGCGGCGGAAGGGATCGCAAAGATGGCGGCGCCCATCGGAAGCATCTTCGGAAAGGCGCGGACCGCAGTGTTTGACGTCATGGAACAGGGAGAGGCGGCTGCGGATCCGGAGATCCAGCCGTTTTTCTTCCATATCCGCGGGATGGAATGCAGCATTCGGGAGATGAACGGCGTCCTTGAGATCGATGGAGAAAACGCCGCGTTCTCACGGGACGCCAGAGGAGCATACTTTGAATGCCGCAGCCCGGAAGGGTATCTGTTCAACGGGGAGAAGCCGGCGGCCAGGAAAAAATACTATCTCCGGAACGGAGACACCCTGGCGGTCGAGGGCAGGATCAACGGCAAGGTCAGTGACAGGGCCGATGACAAGGCAGGAGACAGATCCGATAACGGTTCCAATGGCAGACTGCCGGAGGTCTATGCCTACAGTGTCATGAATCAGAAGGAGACCGTCTGGCACAGGACGGAGATCAGCGAAGGGCTCAGTGAGACGCTTTCCTGCAGCCGGGTCCGGGGAGACGTGCAGGGACTGGTGCATGTAAGCCCCGGCACGCCGGAGGACCCGGTTCTGCTGAACAATCAGGAACTTACTGCCGAGACTGTGCTGCGGGTCTTCGACCGGGTGGAAACGGAGGGGCGGAATTTTATCCTGATGCCGAAAGGGCTGATGGCGCAGGAGGCGCTTTCCCCGGAAGAGAAAAAGAGCCTTGCCCTGTTCGTGAATCATATCGCGAAGGACGAGCAGCTGGATGTCAATATCCGTGAGCGCACGGCCGCGGTGCCGGGCGGAGGGACCAGGCGTCTGCTCCGGGACATCCGCCTTACGGTCAGGCCCGGCGAGATGGTGCTGATCCTCGGCGGTTCCGGCGCGGGTAAGACCACCTTTATCAATGCGGTCATGGGGAACGAGAAGGCGGACGCGGAGATCCGGCTCGGCAGCTTTGATCTTTACAAAGATTTTGACAAGGTAAAGCGGATGATCGGCTCGGTTCCTCAGTTTGATCTTCTGCGGCCGAATGATACGGTCCATATGACCCTGAAAAATGCGGCGCAGATGAAGCTGCCGCGGGAGTTTACATCGGATGAAAGGCTTCTGGAGGGAAGGATCATGGAGGTCCTCAGGAAGCTGAGCCTGGAAAAGGAGGACGGCACACTGGTCTCCAAGCTCAGCGGAGGGCAGAGAAAACGTCTCAGCGTCGCGACAGAGTATATCTCCGATCCGGCCATGTTCATTCTGGATGAGCCGGACTCCGGTCTTGACGGATATCAGTCCAGGCTCCTCATGCAGAATCTGCGGGCCATTGCGGACGATGACAAGATCGTCATGGTCATTTCCCACGCGCCGGACCGCACACCGGAGCTCTATGATAAGGTGATCGTCCTGGCAAAGAGCACGGCGGAAAACTGCGGACAGCTGGCGTTTTACGGGAGTGTGCCGGAGGCGCTTGCCTTCTTTGAGACAGACAGCCTGGAAATGGTCGTCGGCAGGGTGGAGCAGGACCCGGACAAATATATTGAAAAATATCAGCACAGCATGTTACCGGCAGAGGAGGGACAGAAATGAATTACGCGTCGAAGAAGGAACAGATCCGGATCTATGTGGGGAAGTTTTTCCGGAATTTCCTGAATGAGAAGGGGTGGGTCTCGCTGATCGGTGCGCTGATCATTCCTTTTCTGGCCTGCGCGGTGGCCGGGAAAGAGGCTTTCAGCGCAGAGTCCTCCACCAGGACGGTTTCCTTTATCCTGGTCAGCGCATGCATCTGGATCGGGATCTTCAATTCCCTGACGGCGGTGTGCAAGGAACGTGAGATCATAAAGCATGAGTACAGGGCAGGGCTTGACCTCTCGGCGTACATCGCGGCGCACATGATCTTCCAGGGGTTCCTTGCCATTGCGGAGACAGTGATCGTATCCTGGGTGACATTCGCGGCATATCATGAGAACATCTCCCGGATCGGAAAGGGAGGGGCACTGAGCGGGTTCCGTTTCGCCGGGCTCTTTATCACCTTTCTTCTCGCCATCTACGCGGCGGATATGCTCGGTATCCTGGTATCGTCCATCGTAAAGAAATCAGAGACGGCCAT
>JAGBNL010000159.1 GCA_017634415.1 Clostridium sp. | reverse complement strand
CACAACCACATCGCCCACCGTGAAGTCTCCCTCGAAGATGATGAAGATTCCTGCCACCACGTCGCCCAGAAGGCTGTTGGTACCCAGTGTGAACAGTACTGCCGTAACTCCCACGCCTCCGATAAGGGTTGCCGTGTTTACGCCGAACATGGACAGGGCGTAGATGATCATGACGATGGCGCCCACATAAGCCAGACAGCTGTCCAGCAGCCGGCAGATGGTCATTCCCTTGGGACTCAGGTACTTGCCCAGACGCAGCAGGAACATGTCGATCAGCCGCTGCGCCGCGAATACCACGCTGGTGAGCATGATGCTGGTGGTGATGGTCGCCGCGTTGACCCCGCGGATCCAGGTGCCGCGGACGATGTTATAGGTAAGTCCCGCCGGATTGCCCTTGGTCGAGAAGAACAGAACAGCCGTGAGCATAAACAGGGCCACCATGAAATCCCTGAGGAATACCCAGAGCTCCGGATAATCGCTTTTTTCCTTGAGTTCCTTAAACTCCGGGTCTGACAGGAACTTCTGTTTCTGATACTGACAGAAGTGACGAGTCAGCGGATGGTACACTGTCAGAATAGCTATCAGGATCAGCAGTACGGAAAGCATGGCCACGCCGCCGGCAAACACCAGGAGTGTCTCGTCTTCACTGCCGACGATGACATAATAATCCCCGTAGCTGAATACGATGGAATAACATTTATTTCCTTCAAAACTGATGATGCCTTCATAGCCGTCAAAGAGCAGCTGGGTCTGGATACCGTGCTCTCCCGCCTTGTCGCCGACCCAGTTCTTCCAGGTTCCGGCAACCACCTTGCCGTCTTCTCCTCCCTCCACGACAACCACGTGCAGGGAATCCAGCAGGTGAAGATCACCGATCACTTCGCTGAGATGCGTATTGCGGAGCAGTCCGTCCAGCTGAGACTGGGCCGCCAGAAGCTCCACCCACCCGATGGTTTTTCCCTCGGTATCGGTGAGAGGCGCCCTGTAGTAGCGGACCGGCTCTTCCTCTTCCTCATCCTGCTTTCCGCCGGTGATGTTGACCTCCGTCAGGCTTTCATCCACGGTCTGGTGCAGCACCTCATCCGATGCCAGACAGATTCCATCCTTATCAAATACCCGGATTCCGGAACCGTCCAGAACCTGACACAGCCGGTGCAGACTGTCCACTTCCATCAGCTGCGGATTGTCGGAAAGAACCGATGACGCGGTTCTTGCCCGCGCTCCGTACATGGCATCGAAATCATGTTCTATGCTGGAAGCCCTCTCCGCCTCCATTCCCAGAACCTTCTTCACGAAAGCCGCCTGGTCCGTTGCGCCCTGCTGACTCAGGTTCACGCTGCTCAGCATCTGTATCACGATGACGCTGCCGAGAATCAGGGCTCCCGTCATGAATACCGCAGAGAAACTCCTCTTGGCCGCTGTAATATTCTCCTCCTCCGGCGCCTCCCCGGGAACATACAGCTTCGTGTTCCACAGGCATTTGACCAGAAGCACCATGACGGCGCAGCACAGAAACCAGAGGCTCCAGCTTCTCTTCCGCCCGAAACGCACCAGATCGGAAACCTCCGCAACATTGATGACAAAATCACTGTTATCCTCATAGGCTGCGCTGTACAGGACATACTTTCCGCGGGGAATCTCCGCCGTCTTCTGGTTCAGGGCTGTCTTCAGGGCCGTCCTTTCCCCGGCTGTCCTCGCAGACGCGAGAAGCGCCTCTCTGTTCAGCTTTCCGTTATCCAGCATCCCCTGAATCATTTCGAGAATCGGGGCCTCGTTTTCATCCTTCGGATAGATGGACAGTTTTCCTTCATGGAGAATCACAATATATCCCAGAAGTCCGGCCTGCACCTGACTCATGAAATAATCCGGATCATCCACAAAGGCCATCCTGTCATCCTTCAGGCTGTCCTGAAAGGTGAGCACCAGAAGGCGCCCGTCCTTAAGGGGTGCGGAGCAGATACTCCAGCCTTCTCTCTGATCCTGTGCCTGCATGCGCTCATACTCTGCCCCGGACACGATCTGAACCTTCTCCGCTCCCAGAGTCTTCGCAATGTAGGAAAGCTTCTGTCCTTCACCTTTGTATTTCCCGTCCAGGTCGAATATCATCGCGCCCTGTTCGGCCCGCTTCTGGTAATCCTCCGTGAGCCACCAGTTCCACCACTCCTCCGTCTCCTCCAGGTATCCGGCGTACATGCGGGGATAGTCATCCAGACGCTGGGCGATGAAGTTGATACGGCTGACCGCGTTAATCACGCCTCTGAGGGGCATAATGACAATGAGTGACAGGACCGCTCCGATCAGGACTGCAATTCCTGCTCTTACCAGAACTTTTTTCTTATCCGCATCTTTTATCTGAAGCATATGGTTCCTCCGCTGCAGTTTTTCAGAATCCGCGCCGGGAATGCACACTGATCCATAGTCTAGAATACCACAGGAAAGCACCGACAACAATGAAAAACTGTTTGACTTATGCGTCTTCTTCGCTTTTATGACGGTAATCCGTGTGATATACTGATAAGGAATCACAATTGTACAGCAGTCCCTGCCCTGCGGGGTTCTGCACGACCAAATCTCTTCACAGGGAATCGTTATGGATAATTTCATTTACAGGAAAAAAAGTCTCGAGAGAATCTCCTCCCCGGAAGCGCTGAATGACTATCTTCATGTTACCGGTCCCGCCGTCTGGCTGGTTCTGGCGGCTGTCATCGCCCTGCTCTGCGGCCTGCTCATCTGGAGCTCCGTGACAGACATTGACAGCTTTGCCGCCGGAGACGGCCACGTGGCGGAAGGCACCATGTATATTCAGTTTGACAGCGACCAGATCGCCCGGAATGTGGAGAGCGGAATGACGGTCACCGCCGGGGAAACCGAGAGCCGCATCACCGACATCGGCACCGACGCCCAGGGTGATCTCTTCGCCCTGGCTCCCACCACCCTGGCGGACGGAACTTATCCCGTCCGGGTCCGGTTCCGCACAACCCGCCTGATTTACCTGCTGTTTAACTGAGGATACGCCCATGTCGGAAAACAAGTATCAGAAACCGGGCATCGGGGGACATGTCCGCGTTCCGGTCATCATGCAGATGGAAGCCCTGGAATGCGGCGCCGCTGCCCTTGCCATGGTTATGGCCTATTATGGAAAATGGATCCCCCTGGAACAGGTGCGCCTGGACTGCGGCGTCTCGCGCAACGGTTCCAACGCGAAGAACATGCTCGTGGCTGCCAGGAGCTATGGTTTTGATGCCCAGGGATTCCGCTGTGAGATCGATGCCCTGAAGGAAGAAGTGAGGCTTCCCTGCATCATCCACTGGAATTTCAACCACTTCGTGGTCCTCTGCGGATTCCGCGGAAAATACGCCTTTATCAATGATCCTGCCCGGGGCGAGCTGAGAATCCCCTTTGACGAACTGGATCACTCCTTCACCGGAATCTGTCTGCAGATCGTGCCGGGGCCGGAGTTTACGCCTTCCGGGAAGCCGAAGAGCATCATGGAATTTGCCCTGAAACGTCTCCGGGGAACAGGCCCGGCGGCGGCATTTGTCCTGCTCTCCTCCCTGGCCGGCGCTCTCTTCGGCGTCCTAAATCCCGCCTTTGCAAGGTTCTTCATGGATCGGCTGCTCACCGGGGAAAACAGAGAGCTTCTCATGCCCTTCCTTTCCCTGATGGCACTTATGGCCTGCGCCCAGGCGGCGTGCGCCTGGATCCGGGCGGTCTACTCCCTGAAAATCAACGGCAAGATGGCCGCGGTTGGAAACAGCGAATACATGTGGAAGATCCTGCGTCTGCCCATGGAATTCTTCTCCCAGCGGCTTTCCGGAGATATCCTGCAGCGGCAGGGAACCAACGCCTCCATCTCAGCCACGCTGGTGAACACGCTGGCGCCCCTTCTTCTCGACGCGCTGATGATGGGGCTTTATCTCGTTCTCATGCTCCGCTACAGCGTTCTGCTTACCATGGTGGGCATCATCACCATCATCCTGAACCTTATGGTCTCCCGCATTGTCTCGGCAAAGCGGGTCAATATCACCCGGGTGCAGATGCGGGATGCGGGGAAGCTGGCGGCCGCCACCGTCTCCGGATTCCGGATGATTGAGACCATTAAGGCCAGCGGCGCCGAAAACGGGTATTTCCAGCACTGGGCCGGTTTCCAGGCCTCCGTCAACCGGCAGAATGTCCGGTTCGCCAGACTGAACCTGTATCTCGGCTCCATTCCCTCCCTGCTCGCCTCCCTCGCCAACGCTCTGGTGCTTGTGCTGGGCGTGCTTCTGGCCATGCAGGGCCGCTTTACCCTCGGCATGATTCTGCTCTTTCAGGGATTTCTCTCCTCCTTCATGGCGCCTGCGGGTGCCATCATCTCCGCCGGTCAGCGCCTGCAGGAGATGCGCACCGAGATGGAGCGGGTGGAGGATGTGATGAACTATCCGGAGGACCCGGTCCTCGCCGCCGCGCGGAACTCCGATGCGGACAGTCTTCCGGAGGATGCCGGGCTTTCCAAGCTTTCCGGCGAAATCGAACTCAGGCATGTCTCCTTCGGATATTCCCGGCTGGAGGAGCCTCTCATCCGGGACTTTTCCCTGCACGTTGCCCCGGGCAGCCGCGTAGCACTGGTGGGGCCTTCCGGATGCGGAAAATCCACGATAGCAAAGCTTATCGCGGGAATCTGCACGCCCCGCAGCGGGGAGGTTCTCTTCGACGGAAAGCCCATCACGGAGATCGACCGGAATGTATTCACCGGCTCGGTGGCTGTCGTTGATCAGGATATCGTACTCTTCGGAGATACCATCGCGGAGAATATCCGGATGTGGGATGACTCCATCACGGACTTCGAAGTCATCCTGGCCGCGCGGGATGCGCGGATCTACGACGACATCATGGCCCGGGAAGGCGGATTTCAGGCAAGGCTTGCCGAAAACGGGCGGGATCTGTCCGGCGGACAGAGACAGCGCCTCGAGATCGCCAGGGCCCTGGCTCAGGATCCTTCCATCATCATCCTGGACGAGGCAACCTCCGCCCTGGATGCCAGGACGGAACATGAGCTGGTAAAAGCGGTAAATGACCGCGGCATCACATGCATCGTTGTGGCCCACCGGCTCTCCACCATCCGGGACTGCGATGAAATCATCGTTCTGGATCACGGCCTGGTGACAGAGCGGGGCACCCACGAAGAACTGATGGCGAAGGGCGGCGCTTACGCGCAGCTCATTGCCAGCGACTAGAAGGAGGCGGAATATGGGTTGGTTTGATGATCAGATATCCCAGCGCAGGCTTTCTGATCAGGAGATCATGAATGATTCCCTGCTCCACATAGCCTCCTCCGTGCTGGGCCGCCGCCAGGGCGGACAGCTTATCGATGAGCGCATCATCACAAAAACAGCCATCGATGACATCCTGAAGTATTACCATAATAAGCCCTCTGTGATTCCCGAAAGCATCACGGAGCCCGAGGAACAGATGGAGTACGCCCTCCGCCCCCACGGTCTGATGTGGCGCACGGTGAACCTGGATGAAGGCTGGTATCGGGACGCCTATGGCCCCATGCTGGGATTCCGGAATGAAGACGGCGCCGCCATGGCGCTTCTGCCGAAAACCTTCCGGGGTTATTACTACCGGGATCCGGAAACCGGCAGAACCGTCAGCATTGACAGGAGCAATGCCTCCCTCTTTGAGAAGGAAGCCTTCTGCTTCTACCACCCTCTTCCTCTCCGGAAACTGGGAATACGGGACCTGATCCTCTTTATCAGAGACAGCATGGACACCAGCGACTGTGTGACATTTTTCCTTCTGGGCCTCGGCGTAACCCTTCTGGGCATGCTCATGACAGGACTCATCCGCTCTCTCACCGGCTTTGTGCTGGATACCGGAGATATGTCCCTGCTGGGAGGCACCGCGGTATTCCTGTTCTCCGTGATTCTCTCCACCCAGCTTCTCGCAGCTGCCAGAAGCCTCATGATGAGCCGAATCGGGCTCCGGGTATCCCTTGACATGGAATCGGCGGTCATGATGCGCATCATGAACCTGCCGGCCCGGTTCTTCCGGGAGCACTCCTCCGGTGAGCTGTCCAGCCGTTACGGCGCCATCGGCCGTCTCTGCGGACTGCTTCTGGATCAGGTCTTCGCGACCGGGCTGGGCGCGGTTCTGTCCCTCCTTTACATCGGGCAGATCTCCCATTATGCCCCGGGCCTTGCGGTGTATGCCCTGCTCATTATCCTGGCGGGCGTCCTGGTAAGTGTTTTCTCCGGCCTTGCCCAGATCCGGGTGAGCCGGGAAGTGATGGAGCGCAGCTCCAGGGAAGCCGGATTAAGCTTCTCCCTGATCAACGCCGTCCAGAAGATACGGCTGGCAGGCGCGGAAAAGCGGGCATTTGCCAGGTGGGCCCACGCCTACGCGGATGTGGCGGAGCTCACCTACAATCCGCCGATGCTTATCCGCTTAAGCTCCGTGATCACCGGCTCCATCTCCCTTGCGGGAACCATCCTGCTCTTTTATATGGCAGTCAGGACAGGGGTCTCCCCTTCGGAGTATATCGCCTTCAACGCAGCCTACGGCGCGGTGACGGCAGCCTTCTCCGCGCTCACCGGGGTGGCCCTGTCCGCCGCAGGCATCGGTCCTGTGCTGGATGTGGCGAAACCCATCCTGGAGACAGAACCTGAGGTCTCGGAAAACCGCTCCATGGTGACAGAGCTTTCCGGAAGCATCGAGCTCTCCAACGTCTGGTTCCGGTATACGCCCAATATGCCCTGGGTTGTGAACGGCATGAACCTGAAAATCAAGGCCGGAGAATATGTGGCCCTGGTGGGCACCACCGGATGCGGGAAAAGCACGCTAGTGCGCCTTCTTCTGGGCTTTGAGACCCCCGACCGGGGTGCTGTCTACTATAACGGAAAGGATATCCGAACCCTGGACGTCCACTCCCTGCGCCGCAGAATCGGAACGGTCACCCAGGACGGCAGCCTCTTCCAGGGAAGCATATTCCAGAATATCTCCATCTCTTCGCCCCGCATGACTCTCCAGGACGCCTGGGAGGCTGCGGAAATGGCAGGCCTGGCGGATGATATCCGGCGCATGCATATGGGAATGCAGACCCAGATTTCCGAGGGCGCCGGCGGTATCTCCGGCGGACAGAAGCAGCGCATCATGATTGCCCGGGCCCTGGCCCCGAAGCCGCAGATTCTTATCTTCGATGAGGCCACCTCCGCCCTGGACAACCGCACCCAGCAGCTGGTCTCCGAGGCCCTGGACGGACTTCACTGCACCCGCATCGTCATCGCCCACCGCCTCTCCACCATCCGGAACTGCAGCCGCATCCTGGTGCTTGATCAGGGGCGCATCCTGGAAGAAGGCACCTACGATGAGCTGGTGGCGAAAAAGGGATTCTTCGCGGAACTCATCGAAAGACAGCGTCTGGATGTAAAAACAAAATAGCCTTTTCTGAATTTACGAAAACGTTTTTTCATTTTTTCGTTAACTTTATATGAAATCTTTGGGAATGTGTTTATTCCTGCAGATTCCGTGGTATAATCATACAAAACCGAAAAATACAGGAGGTAAAAATATGGCAAATCTTGAAAAGCTCAGCGATGACAGCATGGAACAGGTAGCAGGTGGTACCCTCACCCAGGAACAGGCTCTGGCAAAAGCTCTCGAGCATTCCGGCGTCGGACAGGTTGACTTCCTGAAGAAGGTAGAACTGGACTATGAACACGGCAGACAGGTTTATGAGATCAAGTTCTACAAGAACGGCATGGAATATGAGTATGACATCGACGCCCAGACAGGCGCTGTTCTGAAGTTTGAGAAGGATTTTGACTAATCTTCTCCCTCCGATAAAAGGAACGGTACCGCCGCTTTCCGCGGCAGTACCGTTCCTTTTTTTATACTTTTTATTCAGTTATGATTCATGCACCACTCTTACAGATTGCACTTCTCCGTACTGGGCAGCCAGCTCACGAATATCGGATACGCTTGCCCGATCCTTCAGCTTCATCTCCAGCTCGAAGCGGGTCTGATCGTTTTCAACAGAAAGAATACTGGTCTCCTGCACAACCATATTCAGCTTCTTCATGCCTTCGATCAGTTTCTCCGGCGTCTGGTCCGGACCCTTCAGCAGAATATCGACGGTAGCCTCCTTGACCGGTGCCCCGGTGAGACCCAGATGATGTACCAGCTGCTTCATGACGGCGATAACAACCGCAGCAAAAAGTCCGATCCCGATAAAGCCGGAACCGATGGCAAGGCCGATGGCGCAGACGGACCATACGCCAGCCGCGGTGGTCAGGCCCCTGGTCAGATAGCTCTTATCCCGATAGATAATGCCGGTTCCCAGAAAGCTGGTGCCGGCAACTGCGGCACTTGCGATTCGAGCGGGATCCGCGCCCTTGATGCCCGGGAAATACATGGTTCCGTCCAGTCCGGACAGATCAGTGAATCCATACTTGGAAAGAATCATCAGGAGAGCCGCGGTACAGCAGATAATACTGTGTGTCCGGACACCCGCATCCTTAAACCGGTCACTTCTCTCCGCTCCCACCAGCGCTCCGCAGACGCAGGCCAAAACGATACGCCCGCAGAATTCTGCCCAGTGAATCAGCTGAAAGTCTTCTAATAACATTCCAAAAAAAGTCATACCCCATTCTCCCTTCTCTTCCTTTAGTTATTGTTTTCCGGACTTCCCGCCGGGTCCGCCCCGGAATCCTGCGCAGATTCTTCCTTCCCTCCGGTGGTATCCTGCCAGGCCTTCGCCGCATAGACAATGGCAATTACGCCCACTAACAGTATAACACTTGCCATCAGAACTTCAAAGGTAAAAAGTGCCGGATACTGCATCAGAGCGCGCCATCCGTCATCCATATCCGGCGAAAACTTACCGAAGAAGTCATAGGCATCGATCCAGGCCGAGAAAACCGCCAGCACCGTAACCCATCCGATACCTGCCTGGATTCTGGCAGCCCGCTTCTGGGCCGCCTCCTCTTCCCGTTTCTGAATCTCCTCCATTTGCTCTCTGGCCTGCCTCAGTTCCCGGTCTCTCTGCTGCTCCGCGTTCTTGATGAGAAGCTCTGCAGAGGTGATGACGGAATTCTTCAGGGTATCCACCCTGATCATGCTCTTGATGAAGCTGTATACCATGAGCTCCAGGGAATCAGTGATCAGGTCGTCCCGCTCGATTCGGGCGCTCACCGGTTGTTTGTCTCCGCCGCCGCCAGGATGGTGATCGCCTGGTCAGAATACATACAGGTTCTGTAATCGATCTCCAGAATGTTATTCCGGCTCACCACGGAATCGCTCTTCCCGACCATATTCAGGCAGCAGGCCGCCAGCAGCCGGTTGTGCTCCCGGAGCATCCCCTGATCCATCGTAACCCGCACAAACAGATGAACCTGCTCCGACGGCGCCAGCGGCGGCTGTGTCGCGCCGTTCACCCTTCTGCATGTCTCCCCCAAAGCCTCGTCAATCCCACCAGTATGCGCCGTAGAATCTGTCGATATGGTTTCCCGTGACATCGATGTCAAAGACGCCCATCAGGTTGGTATGGTTATACCCGTCATCCTCCTGCATCATCTTCAGCTGTTTCTTATACCAGGAAAGGGGCGTATCTCCCTCCTCCCGATCAGCGTACCCGTCAGCGTCATAAGTATCAAAGACCGTATCCGCATCCACAATCAGCGTGAGGCGCGGCTTATCACCGGCCATGTCATTACCCGGCAGCGGGTTCAGAATGATACGGTCGGCTTCCTCCGTAATATCCTCAATACTGGTAACCGTAATATTCTGTCTTACGGTTTTCTGCCCGTCTGCACCCACACGTCCTTCCGAGGCCGGGTCTGATACGGTATTATGGCGGTAATACCTGCCGATCTGCCAGACCTGGTTCAGGAATTCATTCACTTCTATATTGTCCGCTGTGTAATCCGGGCCTGCACGCCGGATCAGCTGGTTCTGCCAGTAATAATATTCATAGCCGTTTCCGTTGATTTTACAGTAGGCAAAGTTCGGTCCCTCCGATATCTGCTCATCGGAGACATCCGGATTATCATAATAATACCAGATGGTATAGCTGGAATATCCCACGGACTCCATCACCGGATCCATATAGGGATTTCCGGTCCGGATGGTGGACATCAGAACCTGTCCGTCCTGATTCCGGGTCTGAAAGCCTTCCGTCTCGTATTCTCCGCTGTCCGTCATGACTTCCATATCACGGATCAGTTCCACTTTTTTGTCCACGTCCGCAGCACTGCCTTTGGAGAGCAGGCCGTCTGACGGGCTGTACCGGTACGGGGCGGCCTCTTCCTCCGGGGCAGCTTCTTCCGCGGCCTCTGTTTCTTCCGCTGAAGCAGACGCCGCCTCTTCCGTGCTTTCCGATTCCGCAGATGCGGCAGTTTCCGCTGATTCAGCCGCCGCTTCCGCCGCCTGTTCCTTCACTTCCGCATTCTCTTTCTCTTCTGCTGCCGCAGATTCCACGGTTTCCGCAGCTGCAGCGGTTTCTGCCGGTGCTGCCGCCCTCTCAGCGGAGCTGCCGCCGGATGCACAGCCTCCCATCGCTGCCGCAATCAGAATCGCCGCCATTCCTGCTGTCAGGTGTCTCATCTCATTCCTCTCCTTTCTGAAAAAAGGAGGAGTATCCGCTCCTCCTTTTCATCCGTTTTCATTTTTCTTCCCGGTTCCCGGAGAGAACACTCCTTTCGTCACTTCGGGAATTCCAGCACTTCCGTGTAATACGCTCCGTTCTCATAATACTCAATGCTGACTTTAATCAGACTATCCTGAACGGAAAAATACTTCATGATGGAGTAATCCCTGTCATTCGTATTCTTTCGCTGCACGCCGATGGTCACGGGCAGATATTCTCTTCCCTGGGCATGATTGGGATTCACGTCCTCCCTGACTTTCCCGGATATCTTCGGCAGAATCCCCTGATTCACCTCAGATATGGAGAAATTCAGCACGGAACCGTCTCCCCTTGCCTCCTCCAACTTCAGGAGAAATGTTTCTTCCGGCAGCTCCGTCATCATATTATCAGCGCCGCCGTATCGGTACGCCCTTTTTGAATCGTAAGTACCGCTGACGGACCGAAGTGCCTTTTTCTCCACCCATACACCGTTGGGGTCCACATAGTGTCCGTCCGGCGTTATGGTATTCTTGAGCATATACCCGTCCGCATTAAAGTAATAATATTTCCCGTCCGCGTCCTCAAACCATCCGCTGTTCTGAAATGTTCCGTCCCCGTTGCCGTAACGCCAGCCGCTGTCATCCTTCATCCACATGCCGGCCTGGGCCGTCATGAGAAGCGACAGCGCCATCACGACAGCTGCCGGAATCGACAGTAGTTTCTTCACAATCCACCTCCAAAAAACAAGAGATTTTTCTGAAATATCATCCGGTCCGGCACAGCAGGTCAGTTTCTTTGTTTTGATTCTTTTAGTATACCATCAGAAGAGCTCCGCTTCCACCGTTTTTTTCCGGGCGCCCGATTCGACGCGGCCGGCGGTTTACCGTCTGCATATCATCACGGTAAAATACCCTGTGCTGTCGGGAATATCCTCCGACCGGCGCCAGAGAACTTCATTCTCCATCCCGCAGTCTGCGGCGCCGCACACATCATACCCCTGTGTGTCCAGTGCCTTTTTCAGCTCCGCGGTATCTCCCCCGGCTTTCATCAGAACGAGGTTTCTGTCCCCATCCGTTCCCGGCACAAACCTGTCTGCAGGCATGACCAGAAAGGATTCCTCCCCCTCGGCAATACTCACGCCGAGAGATGCCGCGGCGGCACAGAAGGAGGGAACCCCGCTCACATAGACGGTCTCGATCCCCTGTTTTTTCAGGATATCCCCGAGATAGGAATAGGTACAGTAAACAGAGGGATCCCCTATGGTCAGATAGACGATATCCTCCCCGGCATCCAGAAGCTTCCGCATCTCTTCCGCCGCCTTCTGATGATATTCCCCAAGAAGGGCCCTGTCCTTTACCATGGGCAGCCGGAGCGGCAGAAGAGTCTTCTTCTCCAGTCCCGGCACCGCCTGCCTGGCAATACTGTACGCCCTGGAATCATCGGGATTCCCGCTGCTGCAGGGAAATGCGATCACTCTTTTTTCCTCTGTCAGTCTCTTTGCCTTCAGCGTCATCAGTTCCGGGTCCCCGGGACCTACCCCGACGCAGTAAACCCTGCCGCGCATTACATTTTCCTCATCCGCATCATTTACAAATATCAGTTCCTGCATATGGACACTTTGCGATCCTCTTACCGGGCTGCCAGCGTCCTGGCCAGATTCGATTCCGCCTCGTACAGCTCCCTGTAGGAAGCACAGCGTTCAAGCAGCTCTGTATGGGTTCCCTGATCCAGAATGCGCCCGTCCTCCATGAAAAGTATCCTGTCCGCGTTGATGACTGTGGACAGGCGGTGGGCGATCATCACAATGGTTCTGGTCCCGCGGATATTTTCCAGTGCTTTCCGGATCTTTGTCTGGGTGATATTGTCCAGGGCAGAGGTGGCTTCATCAAAGAGAAGTATCCGGCAGTCTCTCAGAAGGCTCCGGGCAATCGCGATCCGCTGGCGCTGGCCGCCGGAAAGATTGATACCGCCTTCCCCGATCATGGTATCATAGCCCTCAGGCATCTGCGCAATATCTTCGTCAATACCTGCCAGTCTGCAGGCTTCTCTCATTTCTTCTTCCGTCATGTCCGGCTTTACCAGGCGCAGGTTCTCCCGGACTGTCATATGAAACAGATATGGTTCCTGACTGACCACCGTAATATTTTCTCTGATCGAATCCCTGTCCAGTGTCCTGATATCGATACCGTCCAGCATTACGGTTCCCTGGGCGGTTTCCTCCAGCTTCGAGATCAGACGGAAGACCGTGGACTTTCCGCATCCGCTCTGCCCGACCAGCGCCACCACGGAGCCCGCCGGGATCGTAAAGCTCATATCCTTTATAACCACCCTGGGCGGATGCATGAAATCGACCGTGTCATAGCGGAAGCTCACATGGTCGAAGGAGATATCGCCCCGCATTTTTTCTATGTGGACTGTCCCGAATTGATCCTTTGGAAACTCGGGGCTGTTCATCAGTGCGCATATTCTTTCTACGGACAGATTAAAGCTTTTCGCAAACTCCATCATCTGTCCGACGAGCAGTACCGCCGGCGCGCCCAGCTCCGTATAATAATTGAACAGCACCAGTGCAATGGCCGGTGCCATGCCATGCCGTACAATAAGAATGCCCAGCAGACAGATGAACATTGCCCTTCCGATATCCGCCACGCCCCAGCGGGTCAGCTTGTATTTCCAGCTTCGCCAGATCATATGCAGATGGCTTTCATTGGCGTCATTGATCCGCTTCTGGAGTTCTTCCTCAAAAACCTCTTCGCTGTTCAGAACCTTGATATCGGAGGTGCCATGCACCATTTCGGATATAAATCCCGCGAAACGTTCATTTGCCTGGCGATAGATCCGGTCATCCTCTGTCATGCGTTTCGTACGGATAAGCTCGATCGCGACCTGCATTGCCAGCAGAAAAAGAACCACCAGAAAAACAGGCGGGCTGACCAGTAAAAGTGCGATCAGAATGCCGATATAGCGGAACATCTGCGAGATATAGTCCGCCATGGTATTAAAGCCCGTGGCCAGGTTTGCCGTATCCACCGTCAGACGCTGGATAAACACACCGACACCCTTCTGCTCCAGACAGGAATTCCTGATCCGGAGCGAACTCTCTGCCAGATCTTCCTCTATTTCCGACAGAACCTGGGTATAGACCACATTATACTGGGTATTGCACAGAAAGAGACTTACGTTGCCCAGTATTTCTACAACAAAGATCATCGCAGCGGTCAGGAACACCTGCTCCAGTGCGGAATCTGTATAGGCAACAATCACTCTGGCACTCAGTATGGGAAGAACGATACTTAACACCACATTGACCCACTGGCACCCTATGGCAAAAAAGAAGCGCCTGCGGTGGGGGATAGTATATTTCCATGCAAACTTAAGATTCTGCCGGGTTGTATTGTAGAGCGGCACGGACATTGTGATACGGTTGCATCCGTTGCTGTATTCCCAGCGGGGGATCGCCCCTCCTGTCCGGAGCTTTCCCATCAGAATCTCGCTGCCCGCGGTTGAAACATCCAGACTGCTGCCGGGGACAGCAAGCTCAAGCCTGATCTCATCGGAATGCTGCCTAAGAGACAGATCAAACCGGGCCGCTTCGCCCAGATTCTCCTGATAGATCAGGAGAATCTCCTCGAGCGTCAGGCAGAATACCAGAGTATCCTTTTCCCCGGCGCCCCTCTGTTTTAAAAAATGATCCGCGGAATCTATGGTATTTTTAATTCCCGCGGCTGTTAAATATTCCTGCGTTTTCAACAGATCACCTCTCACAACATTATAGGGCAAAGCGGGGATTTTTGCTATATTCAAAAACAGCCGGGGGAGTCCCGTATCTCATGTGTGTCACCCCGTTTTCGGGGTGTTTCTACACACTTTGTACACAAAACGATGTGTCAAAGGCTCAAATTCCGACAGAAAATGACTCCTCTTCCAGGAAACAAAGAACCCCCGCAAACGCCTGTCCCAAAGGGGAAACCAGCATCTGCGGGGGTTCCGGAAAAAGTCGGATTATCTGCCCGAAAATGATATTACTTATTCATCTGAGCTGCAACTTCAGCTGCAAAGTCCTCGTTCTTCTTCTCAAGGCCTTCACCGGTCTCGAAACGAACGAACTTCTTGATGACAATCTTTGCATTCTGAGCCTTGGCAACTTCCTGAACGTATGCTGCAACGCTCTGCTTGCCGTCAGCTGCCTTAACATAAGCCTGGTCAAGAAGGCATACTTCCTTGAGTTCCTTCTTCAGACGGCCCATGACAGCACCCTCAATAACCTTCTCCGGCTTGCCTGCCATCTTCGGGTCATTGGCGATCTGTGCAGCAAGGATCTCCTTCTCTTTGTTGATGTAGTCCTGATCAACCTCTGCGTCGCTGGTGTAGAGCGGCTTCAGAGCTGCAACCTGCATGGCAATGTTCTTGCCCATCTCACGGACAGCGTCGTTCACAACATCGGTCTCAACGTCAACCAGAACGCCGATCTTGCCGTTTGCGTGGATGTAGGAAACAACCATGCCGTTGGGCTCCTTAACCTGCTGAAATCTTCTGATGTGCATGTTCTCACCGATGATGGCGATGGTGGAGGACAGAGCATCTGCCACGCTCATGGTCGGATCAAGATGCCACTTCTCAGCAAGGAATGCGTCGATGTCAGCAGCCTCAGTGCAGATAGCCTGGTCAGCAACCTGGCCTACATAGGTTCTGAACTTCTCGTTCTTTGCTACGAAGTCAGTCTCGGCGTTAACCTCAACAACAACAGCCTGCTTCTCATCCTCGGAAACCTTGGTGTCGCAGATACCCTCGGCAGCGATACGGCCTGCCTTCTTCTGTGCGCCTGCAAGACCCTTCTCTCTCAGGAAATCAATTGCCTTATCGAAATCGCCGTCGCAAGCAGTAAGAGCCTTCTTGCAGTCCATCATGCCGGCGCCTGTCATCTCACGCAGTTCTTTTACCTGTGCAGCTGTAATAGCCATAATGATATTTCTCCTTCCGTAAACTGGTCATTAGATTTGTGATTGTTTCATTTTAGAACAATTCAGGACATCAGCCTTCGCTGAGTCCTGAATCGTAAAGGTGCATTCGCAATTATGCCTCTGCCTCAGCCTCGCCGGCAGCTTCAAGCTCAGCAGCCGCAACTGCCTCACCCTGATTTGCCTCGATAACGGCATCAGCCATTCTGGAAACAATCAGTCTTACGGCACGGATAGCATCGTCATTGCCCGGGATGACATAGTCAAGCTCATCCGGATCGCAGTTGGTATCGCAGATACCGAACAGGGTTACACCAAGCTTCTGAGCTTCCTGTACGCAAATCTTCTCCTTCTTCGGGTCTACTACGAAGATAGCGTCCGGAATTCTCTTCATCTCAGCGATACCGCCGAGGTTGCGCTCCAGCTTGTCCCACTCCTTCTTCAGGCCGGCAACTTCCTTCTTCGGCAGAACATCAAAGGTTCCGTCCTCAGCCATCTTCT
>JAGBNL010000158.1 GCA_017634415.1 Clostridium sp. | reverse complement strand
TCCGATCTGCATATACAGGAGAAGAACTTGGGAAAGTCTTTATTTATCGCAGAAAAACCCAGTGTGGCCCAGCAGTTTGCGCAGGTTCTGAAGGTTTCCGGAAGACAGGGGGCCGGATACCTGGAAAATGCGGACTATGTGGTAACCTGGTGTGTGGGCCATCTGGTCAGCATGAGCTACCCGGAGGCCTACGATGAGAAGTATAAGAAGTGGAGTCTGGAAACGCTGCCTTTTCTGCCGAAGGAATACCGCTATGAAGTCATAAAGGATGTGCAGAAGCAGTTTGACATCGTGAAGGGACTTCTCAACCGTCCGGATGTCAGTACCATCTATGTCTGCACGGACTCCGGGCGGGAGGGTGAGTATATCTACCGCCTGGTGGCTCAGATGGCCGGCGTGAAGGACAAGGCCCAGAAAAGAGTCTGGATCGATTCCCAGACAGAAGAGGAGATTCTCCGGGGCATCCGGGAGGCAAAGGATGAGAGCGCCTACGATAATCTGGCTTCCTCCGCCTATCTTCGGGCTAAGGAAGACTATCTGATGGGCATTAACTTCTCCCGGGCTCTGACGCTGAAATACGGGCCTGCCATCACCAATTACCGCAGGAGCAAATGGACCGTCATCTCCGTGGGCCGGGTCATGACCTGCGTGCTGGGCATGGTGGTGCGCAGAGAACGGGAAATAAGGGATTTTGTAAAGACGCCCTTCTACCGGGTGATCGGGACATTTGCCGCCGGCAGCACCGGGGAGGAGAAGACCTTCGACGCGGAGTGGAAGGCTGTGGAGGGCTCCCGGTACTTCGCAACACCTGCCCTCTATAAGGACAACGGGTTCCGGAAACGGGAGGATGCGGAGGCACTGATCGCATACCTGACCGGGGACCCGCAGGGAGAGGCAAGGATCGCCTCCCTGGAGCGGAAAAAAGAGGTGAAGAACCCGCCGCTTCTGTACAACCTGGCGGAGCTGCAGAATGACTGCTCCAAGTATTTCCGCCTCTCGCCGGACCAGACCCTGCAGGTGGCCCAGGAGCTTTATGAGAAGAAGCTGGTCACTTATCCGAGAACGGATGCGAGAGTCCTTTCCACCGCCGTGGCGAAGGAGATCACGAAGAATATCGGCGGCCTTCAGAAATACGAGCCCATGGCGCCCTATGCCGGGGAGGCCATGGCGAAGGGACTCTGGAAGACCATCGCGAAAACAAGATATGTGAATGACAAGCTGATCACGGACCACTATGCCATCATTCCCACGGGCTTCGGACTGGGAGCACTGAACAGTCTTACGCCGCAGAAACGGGCGATCTATGAGATGATCTGCCGGCGGTTTCTGAGTATTTTCTATCCGCCGGCGGTTTACCGGAAGTACTCCGTGGATGCGGAACTGAAGGGAGAGCATTTCCTGGCCTCCTTCCGGGTCCTGGAGGAGCCGGGGTACCTTACCGCGGCGTACCGGGGAAAGAGCGGTGCAGGGAACAGGAGCGCCGCCCCGGGAGAGGCAAATCCCGGAAAGGAGGATTCCGGCGCCGAGGTGGCCGGGAAGGATACTTCCGGCACAGACAGTGCAAAGTCACAGGATACTGCGGATCCGGAGCTTCTTGCTGCCCTGGAAAAGCTCAGGAAGGGAAGCATCCTCACCCTGAAGAAGCTTTTTATCCGGGAGGGAGAAACCACGCCGCCCAAGCGCTACACCTCCGGTTCCATGATTCTCGCCATGGAGAATGCAGGACAGCTCATCGAGGATGAGGAGCTGCGGGCTCAGATCAAGGGCAGCGGCATCGGCACCAGCGCCACCCGGGCGGATATCCTGAAGAAGCTGGTAAATATCAGATATCTGATGCTCAACAAGAAGACGCAGGTCATCACTCCGTCCTTCCTCGGGGAAATGGTCTACGAGGTGGTATTTGCCTCCATGAAGCAGATGCTGAACCCGGATCTGACCGCAAGCTGGGAGAAGGGCCTGACCTATGTGGCTGAGGGGACCATCACCAGTGAGGAGTACATGGAAAAGCTGGAGAAGTTTGTGTCCGCCAGAACCATGGCCGCAGTCCGGGGCGGCGCGGCCAGAGGAGACCTGATACGGGCCTTTGATGCCGCGTCGAGATATTATAAACCGGGAGAAGTGCGCGAGAACAGCGGAAAGCAGAACTGAAGCGTGCCTTGAATGACTGATGACAGAGGAGAACGGACATGGCAATGATGGTGTTTGACGTCGGCGGCTCGGAGATTAAATACTGTGTGATGGATGACAGCCTGGAGCGCAGACAGTACGGATCCGTGCCGACGCCCCAGGACAGCCAGGAGCATTTTTTTCAGGTGCTGGAGAATCTCTACCGGCCCTTTGCAGCGGAGACGGAGGGCATAGCCCTGAGTCTTCCGGGAATTATCGACAGTGAGCACGGCGTCTGTCTGGGAAACGGGTATCTCGGTTATAATGCCGGAAAAAGTGTGGGACCGGAGCTTTCCGCCATCTGCGGATGTCCCGTCTTCATGGCAAATGATGCAAAGTGCGCAGCGTATGCCGAACTCAGAGAAGGAAGCCTCAGAGGAGTGAAAAACGGCGCCGTCTATATCATCGGCAGCGGCGTCGGCGGCGGGATTATCATTGACGGCAGGCTGGTGAACGGGCCCCATTTTTCCGCGGGAGAATTCAGCCAGATGCGCTATAATGCCGACTGCTGGGAGGAATTCGACGGTCCTGCCGGCGCAAGGCTCAGCATTCACGGACTGTTCCGGAAGTACCGCAGACTTGCAGACCTCCCGGAGGATGCCCCGGTGGACGGAAAGTTCATCTTTTCCAGGTATCATGCGGGGGAAGGCGCAGCAGTGCAGGCTGTGGAGGAATTCTGCCGTGAAACGGCAAAGATGATTACGAGTATTTCCGCCCTGCTTGACTGTGAGAAGGTGGCCATCGGCGGAGGCATCAGCCGCCAGCCGGTACTCACGGAGCTTATCGGAAAGGCCGTGGAGGAGCTTTACCGTCCGGAAAACAGGTGGATGGACGGCTTTGTTCAGCCGGAGATCGTACCCTGCCGCTTCGGGAGCGACGCCAACCTGGTGGGGGCGTATCTCTTCAGCAGAAGGCAGTGAGAAGCCGGCAGAAGGCAGTGAGAAGCGTGCAGAAGGCTGAGAAGCGTGCAGCCGGTGCATCCGGCGGTTCAACAGGCGCAGAGAGGAGAGCCCTGGTATGAGAATCAGGTATTCAGAGGTACAGGACATCCGCAGAATGATGGAAATCTACAGCTATGCCAGAAAATTCATGGCAGAGCACGGAAATCCCAATCAGTGGGGGCCCACCGGCTGGCCGCCGGAAAGCCTTAT
>JAGBNL010000157.1 GCA_017634415.1 Clostridium sp. | reverse complement strand
GAAAACGAAAATTTCTCATAAATTCAAGATAATTTTACCATGAGGCAGCCATTGAAGCTCGAAAAACTTTTAAATTTCCTCAACTTTTTAAGGGGGCGAAGAATTTACTCTGGCATACGGAATTTACTTTGACAAGTCAGGTCCAGGTTCTGTTTTGTAAAATATGGATATTTCATATCTCCGGGAAGCGTAGTAAAATTTTCTGCGGAGGTATTTCTATGAAGTACAGACAACATTCCCGACTGTTTTTTCTGATCAGGAAATACCGGTATCTGCTGGGTTCCCTGTATGCCCTGCTTTACATGAACTGGTTCTGTTATCTGGAGGATACCATCGTTCCGGGATCCAGGATCCACATCATGCACTGCCCCGCGGATGACCTGATCCCGCTGCTGCCGGTCTTCATCATTCCCTACCTGTTCTGGTTCGTCTACGTCCTTGGAGCCATCATCTATTTCGCTTTCCGCGACCCGGACGAAATGGCTCGGCTCGGCATCTCACTTTGCTGCGGTATGACGGTCTGTCTCCTGATCTGTACGCTTTTCCCGAACGGGACGGATGTGCGGATCCCGGCAGTCCCCGGCTCCGGTCTTTTCTCCGGACTGCTCTGGATTATCCAGTGCGCGGATACCACGACCAATGTCTTTCCCAGCATCCATGTCTGCAACGCGCTGATCGTGAATTCCGCAGTATGGCACAGCCGGGATTTTCGCAGCAGTCCCGGGATCCTTTCCTTTTCCGCCGTCGTTTCCATACTGATCTGCCTCAGCACAGTTTTTCTGAAGCAGCACTCCCTGATCGACGTCGCCGGCGGCATCGTCCTGGCCCGCGTTCTTGAAGTTGCAGTGTATCAGGGGATCCCCGTTTCCGTGCCTGCAAAAACAGCACGCCGGAAAAAGGTACTTGCCTGATCTGCAGAGCCCAGATACACACAGAGCTGCCGCACCAGACCCGTGAGCATTCATCTCCGGCCTGATGCGGCAGCTCTTTTTATTACATCCTGCGCAGCTCAGCTTTCTTCCTTCTTCTGTTTTTTTCTGGCCCCGACAAGATAGAAACCGATCGCATCCTCCTCATCATCCGGACTCTCCGCATTCTCCATACTCTCCTCGCTGTCCTCTTCACGGTAATCCACGCTGAACACCAGCGCCAGCGAAAAAACCAGCAGGATCCCGGTGGCGGCAATAATAAATAAAAGACTGCGCGCGGAGATGAGAAGCAGGGTAAACAGAAGGGCTCCCAGCACACTGAAGCTGAGTGCCTCCGCTGTCTCCTCCACGCCTCCGGAGAAAGCGCCGCGGAAGGAATACGAGCCTTCGCCCTGTATGTTCCTGCCGCTCCCGGTCTGCGGCTCCCCCGTCTTCCCGGGGACCGCGATGGCGGGGAACTGCCCCGGCGCCGTAAGTGAGACCTCTGCGTCCGGCCGTGCCGTGTCTCCCGGAGCAGACAGATCCGGAAGAATTGCTCTTTTTACAGCGGATTCCTGCGATTCATTTTCCGCTCTGCCCGGGGAACGGAATGTTCATGCCTTCTCCGGTTCATCTGCCGCAGCCAGGTTCTTCCTGCAGTGCTCCGCAAAGCGGTCGATGGCCGCGGCCCGGTGGGCGGTCCTCCGCACCGCCATATGGATCGCGTAGCTGTAGGGCAGCGGCAGCACCATGTAGGCGTCCTCCAGCGTCCGGAAATAGCGGATATAAAGCTCCGGGCAGATGTACACGCCCACCCCCTCCGCGCACAGCCTGAGGCAGGTCTCGGCGCTGTCGGACATGGCCGCGATATTCGGAGCGATCCGGTTCTCCAGGAAAACGCGGCCGATGTACCGGCCCACAATATCATTCCTGGAATTCGTGATCATGGGCCAGGAAGCCAGCAGCTTAGGATCCGGCGTCTGATCCGGCATTTCCTCCGCCGCCTTCTCCGACATTCTCTCCGGCATTTCCTCCGCCGCTTTCTCCGGCATTTTCTTAAGGCTCTTCTTTATGGCGTCCCGCAGCGGTGCGAATTCTGCCGTCCCGGGAATCACCAGGGCCATCCGCTCCCGGTACAGCTCTTCCACCTGAAGATCCGGCCGTTCCTCCGAAACGTCTCCGATGATCAGGTCCAGGATGTCGCTGCCGATCCTGTTCAGCAGTTCGTCGTTGGTGCACTCTGACAGGTGGATCCGCACCTTCGGATATTCCTTCCGGAACCCGGAGATCAGCTCCGGCATCAGGATCGCACTGCGGGTCTGCGAGATTCCCACCCGGACTGTGCCCGTCACCTCGCCGGAAAGATCCCGGAACTCCCGGTGCATTGTCTGATCAAGACGGACGAACCTGCGGCAGTACTCCAGAAACAGCTCCCCCTCCGCCGTCAGACGGAATTTCGGGCGTCGGAAAAAGAGCGTGCAGCCCAGCTCCTTTTCCAGCCCTGCGATATGGCTGCTGAGGGTCTGCTGCGTAATCTGCAGTTTCTCCGCCGCCCGGGAGATCCCCTGCTGGTTCACCACTTCAATAAAATATGACATGGGAAGAAGGTTCATGGATATCCTCCGGAGCTTTCTTGATTCACAGGTTTCTCTCTGTATCATAACCGCCGAATATTCAGTTTGCAAGCTGTCAGCAGAAGTCCGCAGCCCGGGATCAGTCTCCGGAATTATAAAAAGGGAAGCCGCAGTCCCCGGAAAGATCCGGTTTCCGCGCCTCCCTTTGGAAAGCCGTTATGCTGTTATGTGTCTCATGCATCAGGATGCCATTCTGAGGGTCCTGGAAGCAATGTGGCTGTGAAGCCCGTCAAGGATCTCCTGCTCCGTGTCCATGCCGAACCCGTCCACACGGGCCACATGCTCATGGCTGATCCCGTCCACGGAACCCATCTCCACCGTTCTGAGAAGGAACTTTTCCGCATCCCGGAAGCTGACCAGCAGGGAGATCCCGGTCTGCTCCGCCAGCGCCGCGACAATGCCGTAAGCGCCCCAGTTGGAGACCGTCGCGATCACCAGGATATCCGCGCCGACCTCGGAAGGGGTCAGGGACAGCCGCTCTTCCACCGCCCGGGCCACATTGCCCATGCCGATCTCGTTCCCGCCGTCGCCGACGCCGATGGTCGGGATCTTTCCGAAGGCCGCCAGGAACAGGGCGTCACAGGGCGCCGTTTCGCTGCTGATATCCACGCCCCGCATGTTGGCGTAGATGCCGTTCTTATCCCGTCCGCAGCGCTCCACGGAGATGAGGCCCACCGGCTGATATTCCTCAAGAAGCCGGGCCGCGGCAGCATCCTCCGCGTCCAGGGCCATGTAGACCGTGTCGATTCCTTCCGTCTCGAAATAGCCTTCGCAGTGGCGGTCCGTAACGATCACCGGGGAGAAGCCGAGTCTCTTCAGCGCCACGGCAGGGGCCATGGTTCCCATGGGACCGTCCGTCTCTGCATAGCCCGCGACATAGAAGCCCGTGGTAAGGAGGACGGTGCCGCGCTTCCAGCTTAAGATCTCCCCTGCTGCCTTGCTGCAGCAGTTCTCCGGGACACAGTCCCTGATCTCCGTCATACCCCGGCGGGAATACTGAAGAATGATGTCCTCGATGGCAGCGATGTTACGGTTCATGGTCGCCTCTCTTTCAATGAATCAGCGTCTTTTGCATTCCGGGACCAGCTTGCTGCACTGTTCCCGTTTCCTCTCTGATATTCTCAGTGTAACCGCGGCCATCACAGTTTTCAAACTGATTTTTATGTGTACTTTACACAGGTTATTATCTGTATTATATCTCTGCCTGATGATACCTTACCAGGATCGGAGATCCGCTGTTCTTTTCATAACAGAGAAGGCCGCGTGTATACAAGTGTCCCCGCGGCCTTCTCTGTATGAAAACAGGGAGGAATCCGAAAGGATTCCTCCCTGCATATGCTTATTGCATGGCTTGTGATCAGTCAAGGATCTTGACAACTCTGCCGGAACCGACAGTTCTGCCGCCCTCACGGATAGCGAAACGAAGACCCTGCTCGCAGGCGATCGGGTGGATCAGCTCAACGCTCATCTCAACGTTGTCGCCCGGCATGCACATCTCGGTGCCTTCCGGAAGCTGGCAAACGCCGGTAACGTCGGTGGTTCTGAAGTAGAACTG
>JAGBNL010000016.1 GCA_017634415.1 Clostridium sp. | reverse complement strand
TATCCGCCGTCGGGACTCGCGAAGTTGTAGACGTAAGCCTGATTCTGTGCGTCATCAAGGCGGTAGAAATAACAGCCGCCTCCTGCGCGGAACACATAATAGTCCGAGGCGTCATCGGCGTATTCCAGCCACCAGGCCTTCTCTTTTTTCCCTTCCCGGACAACGATGCGGTACGCCTCCTGCCCGCTGTCATTCGGGGCTTTCTCGACCCGGATTGTCCGGCTGTCGTGGGGAAGCGCATAATCTGTATTCTTTTCTATCCGGGCGATATAGCTTTCCGGCGTATTCGCCGCCTTCTTCGCCGCAGGACCGTCCAAGGCGGTATAAGGAATGGAGACATGGTATGCCCCGGGAGCGTTCATGCCCGGATCCTCCGTCTCCCCCTCCGAAATTACCCCTCCGTCCAGGTAAAACTGCAGGCCGAGATAATCCGCCGTCCAGGCGGGCGTCCCGGCATCTGCCGAAAACAGCCCTTCCCTGAGATATCTGTCTGTAAAGGCTTTCTCCAGTCGCTCCGGGAGACTGCCGGAATCCTCTATAAAGTCCCCGATGGTCAGGAGTCTGCCGTCTGCGGCATCATAGACAGCCGACCGGAACCGGCAGTTCTCTGCCTCTTTCAGCTCTTCCCCCTCCGTATCCCCGATGCCGCCCTCCATCTCCGTTTCCAGTATGCTGATAAGGGCATCATCCGCCCGGGTGACATTCATGATATAGGAAATGTTCCGGTAACGGTACCGGTCCGACACGGCTCCTTCCGCCGCCTTCACCGGATATGTATTCTCCGTAAGAAACTGCTCCGCCCGGGTTTCCACACTTTCTTTTGCCCGGGCATTCGCCTCGGCGAGAGCTTCGGACAGTATTTCCGGCGCCCCGTTCTCCGCTGTAAGCTCCGTATACCTGCAATACACGCCGATCCCCTTCTCCGGATCTGTGAAAAACAGCTCCCGCAGGGCCGTTTTTACCGGGAAGGGGCCCGTCAGGGCCTCGTCAGAACCTGCGGCACCGGTTTCCGGAGACGGTTTTTCCGTCGGATCCTTCGGGGATACACAGCCGGAAAAAAGAATGGCCGCCAGCAGCACTGTAATACAGAGCGGAAACATTTTTTCAATTCTCTCTCTCATAGGATACTCCCCTGTACTCATAGAACAGCTTGTCATAGGTTGTTCCTTCGACGGTCAGTCCGTCCTTTTCGACGCTGACCTGTTTCATCCCCGCCTTCTCAAGAACCTTTTTTGACCCGATATTCTCCGAAGCGCACCAGGCCCTCACGCATGGGATTTTTTCATGCTCCGCGAGGTATCCGAGCACCTTCCGCAGGGCCTCCGATGCCAGTCCCCTGCCCTGCCGGGCCGGAACAACGCTGAATCCCACCTCGATGCTTCCGTCCTCAAAATCATAGGCCCCGATGGTGCCGGCAGCGGCATCTTCCTCATCCATGACCCAGGAGTAGAGATGGGGATCCTCATAGCCCCGGATGAATCTCATCACGGTTTCCCGGGCCATCTCCGGCGATGCCCAGGGATTCCAGCCCGAATACTTATACATCGCCGGGTCCGTCCCCAGCCCGCGGTACAATGGCTCCGCATCCTCCGGTCTGTATCTTCTGAGAAGCAGCCGCTCCGTCCGGAGTTCCGCCGTGCCATGCTTTTCGTCATATCCTTTTTGTTCCATGTGATGCATCCTTTTCTGTAGATAATATAATACACGCCCGCGTCTCCCGGGCGCCGGGCCGCTCCCCCGGAACATGGTCTCACAGAGTAAGTATAACCCGAATGTCCTGCGGGAACAATTCTTTTTGTTCCGCCGGAAGATTCGTGCTATGATGATTCCCGGAAGACCGGCGTACTCCGCTGTCCTTCCCCGGTTCTGTATTTGTACGAATTATAATTGCTAAGCATATGGAGGATATCCCTGTGAAAACCGACTCTGACCTGAAAAAACTGCTTCTCTCCATCGACCGCCGGAGCTATCCGGCCTATAAAGAAGCCCGCGGAACCTGGCGGTTTCCCCGCTATCTTCTGTCCATCGACCATGTCCAGGGGGATCCCTTTGCCTCCCCCTCTCATGTGAGCATTCAGATAAACGGAAAGCAGGCCGGATTCCCGGAGGAATACCGGAAGAATCCCTGCCGGCGCACGGCCCTGGAGGACCATCTGCTGCGGCTCTTTGCCCGGACGCTGCCCCGGGGCGGCGGAAACGGCTCCGGGAAAAGCGGACAGATCTTTTCCTCCCGTCCGGGGCAGGAGATTCTCGCCCGGACAGCTCTGCAGATCCGTCCGGAGGACGGGGCGCTCACGGTGCGCTTTGAGGTGGGTTTTCCCGCCTTCGGGCGTTCCATCAATGCGCAGGAGCTCATCCGCATTCTCTTTGAGGTTCTACCCCGGACTGCGGAATCCTCCCTGTATTATGATAATATCGACCGGAAACGCCTGGAACAGGCCGTCTTCCTGGCAGATGACCAGGAGGCTGTCCGCGGAATACTCCCGGAGATGGGGCTCTGCGCCTTCGTGGCCGACGGGTCTGTTCTTCCCCGGGAAAGCGGTGTCTCTCAGCTTCCCATGAAGGGGGCTATCCCCTTCCGGAGTCCCGAAGAATCCGCGGTGACCCTGCATCTTCCCCATCGGGGAAATGTGCGCGGCCTGGGTATCCGGACCGGCGTAACGCTTATTGTGGGCGGAGGCTACCATGGCAAGTCCACCCTGCTGCAGGCCCTGGAGCGCGGCGTGTACAACCACATCGCCGGAGACGGCAGAGAGCTGGTAATCACCTCCCGGGACGCCATGAAGATCCGGGCGGAGGACGGCCGGGCCATAAAGAATAAAGATATCTCCCTCTTTATCCGGAATCTGCCGAACGGCGCCGACACCACCCGCTTCTCCACGGAGGATGCCAGCGGCTCCACCTCCCAGGCGGCTGCCATGTCGGAGGCCATGGAGGCCGAAACCTCCCTTCTCCTCATCGATGAGGACACCAGCGCCACGAATTTCATGGTCCGCGACCGGCTGATGGCCCGGATCGTGCTTCCGGGGGAAGAACCCATCACCCCCTTCCTGTCCCGCATCCGGGACCTCTATGAGCAGTCCGGCATCTCCACCATCCTGGTGGCCGGAAGCTCCGGGGCCTATTTTTACGCTGCTGACACCATCCTCCAGATGGACCGGTATGTGCCCCGGGATATCACAGCACATGTAAAAGACGTACTGGCAGAGGAATCGGTGCCGGAGGAGGTGCTGCTGCGGGCCGGAGAATATGCTCTGCCGGATACGGACCGTCCGTACCGGCCGAACGGCGCGCTCCGGAAAACAGACCGTCTGAAGATCAAAACCCTCTCTGTGGATTCCTTCCTGATCGATCACGATGATGTGAATCTCCGGGGACTTTCCCAGATTGCCGACAGAGAGCAGACCCAGACGCTGGCCGCCATTCTCCGCTATATGGAGCTTCACCTTCTGGACGGCAGAAAATCCCTCTCCCGGGCAGTGTCCGAGATGACGCAGCTGCTGTCGGAGAAGGGCCTGGAGGTCCTCTTTGACGGAAGCTATGCGGCAAACGGCCTCTGCGAGGTCCGGCCCCAGGAAATCTTCTGCACCTTAAACCGATATCGGAAGTAATCTTCAAGACCAGCCCGCGGCTTTGCAAGGTTATAAAAATCCCCCCGAACCGTCTCCGGTTCAGGGGGATACGTTTACTGTTTTATCAGACGCGGCACTCTCCGTTTGCGTCCACAACCCACTCTCCGACCTGCTGATTTGTCACCATGGCGCCGTCGGAACCCACATAGTACCATACATGGGCGTCATCCGCCTTGACGATCCAGCGGTTTGCAGCCATCGTGCCGTCGGCGTCAAAGTAATACCATTTTCCGTCAATCAGCTTCCAGCCGCCGGTAAAGAAGATGCCCTCTGCTGTGAGATACTTCCATACACCGCCTGTCTGCTTCCAGGAGCCTGCGCCCTGGGACGGGCCTTCCCCTGCATGTCCCGGATCCTCGCTTCCGGCACTGTGGGTAAGCCTCTTCTGAATCTCCTCCAGCCTGCTGTCTTCGATATAGATGGTATCGGACTGCTTCTCATCCAGATACATTCCCGGCCACATGGCCCTGACCGTAAACTTATAATCGCCTGTCTGGCCTCTTCCCGCGATTTCCGGGGCAAAGGAAACATAGCTTCCGCCGACAACGGTCTTGGTGGTGACGAATACACCATCCTGATACAGGTCTACGGCATAAGTGGCTTTGCTGCGATATTCTCCGTCCCATCTGGCGTAGATCTTTCCGCTGGTATAGTCCCAATAGGCTTCACTCAGGACGGAACCCTCGTATTTTCCGGTATCCTCCGTCCTGGTATCCGCATAACCGGAGAAGCTCATCATCAAAGCCATCACCCCGGCAAACATCAGGCAAGTCCATTTTTTCAGCTTCATCGTTCCCTGTCCTCCCTTTACCTCATTGCATCATATCTGTAATAACGCAGATCCTGCGCGCAGGATCTGAACCGTTCCGTTTCTGATTCAAATAATACCAAAAATCACGGTTCTTGTACAGGTGCCGGGAACAGAAACAGACCGGATTTAGAAGCATTCTTACCGGTTAATCAGAACAATGCCCGTCATGCAGGCAAGAATTCCCAGCGCCTTGGTCCAGGTCATCTGCTCGTGGTAGAGAAGATATCCCACGAATACCAGCGCCACGGCGACGATAATCGCCTTTACCACATAGCCGGTGTTGACATTCCAGCCGGCCTTGTACATGTAGAGGCTTCCGCCCTCGAGACCCACGATGGCAAGGCCCAGAACAAAGGCCGTCCAGTTGATTTTTCCGCATTCCGCAAGCAGATTGGTCCCCTGCCCGGTAACAAAGAACATCACCGCGCTCAGACCCGCACCAATCAGATATGTCACCGTCAGGGATGCAAAGGGACTTACATCGGACGGGGTTGACTTGGAAGCAATCTGGTACAGCACATCGGAAAGAACGGCCACGAAAATCGGCCAGTACATCTGAAACATAAATAACCTCCTGCTGATTATTCAAGACACGCCTGCGGAATGTTTCCCGGCCCGGACTTCTCTGCCCGAAAAAAAAAGCCGCCCTGTAAAAGGGTGGCAATCTCAAATCCGCGGATTCTGACTTCTCACAGATTGTTTATATCAAAGGAACGGAATCCTGTCAAGCACCGCGGCGTCCTGGATTCCTCATGCATTTACCAGACAATGACATACCCGGATAAATGTCAAAATCTTTCAGCCCCTGTGCTATAATTACCTTATAGTGGTCAAATGTATAAAACACGCAATAAAGGAGGGGTGAACGTGATTGGCAGACAGGTTATCCTTACAAACAGAGCTTTTACGCTCCAGGAGCTGGAGCAGTTCATGCAGGAACACTGGGATAAGGAACAGTACGGCAATTTCATGATCGGCAAACCGACAAAGGCTTCCATCGAGGAGTATATCCTTCTTCCCGCCACCCAGCGTTTTCTGATTATCGTCTATCCGAGAGCAAAGGGCGGACTCTTCAACAAAGACAACAAAGTTATCCTGTCCACCGCGGATACTCCTGAAGGGGCAAAGATCGCCATCGCGGAATACTTCCCCACAAGGGGTCCCCTGACAAAGATTGCCCAGACAGCCAGTGTCCTCAGTGCGGAAAAAGAAAGAAAAGGTCCCGCGGAGGATATACTCCAGGCCTATACCGCACACATGCGGGATATTCTGCAGCAGAACGGGCTGCTGAAATAGACGAAAATGGGGCTGTCATGCGACAGCCCCATTTTCCTGTTCTTCCGCCGATGAATATCAGCTGTCTTTGCCTGCCGCTCTCTGGATGGCTTTGCCCGCTTCAAATACAGGCACTGTGGAAAGCGCAAGGCCGACGGATATCAGCAGTTCTTTTGCCGTCAGCGTCCCGTGAATTCCGAAGAGTGTCCGGAAGCCCGGAAGAAATGCCGCAGCAAAGGTCAGACTGACGGTGATTATCAGCGCGCCGACCATATACCAGTTCATGTTCTGAAGCATTTCCTGCCGGAATATAGAACCGGTGCGGGAGCGCATATTCAGCGCGCACATCATCTCCGCCAGGCTGACTGTGAGAAATACCATAACGACTGCATTCTCACACCAGCTGCCGTTCACGATGCCCCTGAAGGAACCATTTTCCAGATAGTATCCTATGTAGTATGCGGCGATCTCAATTGCTGCAAGGTATGCGCCCTGCCACAGCATGCTGGCGCCGGCCCCGTTTGCGAAGATGCTCTCCTCCTTTGCGCGGGGTTTGCGCTTCATCAGCTCGCCTTCCGCGTGCTCCATACCCAGCGCAAGTCCGGGCAGCGTATCCGTTACCATGTTGATCCACAGCAGGTGTACCGGGGTCAGAATGGTGAAGTTCAGGATAGAAGCAAAGAAAATGATCAGCACCTCCGCCAGGTTCGTGGAAAGCTGGAACTGAAGCACTTTGCATATATTGTCATAGATTTTGCGGCCGGCTTCGATGGCGCGGACGATGGTTGCGAAATTGTCATCCGCAAGCACCATATCGGCGGCACTCTTGGTAACCGGCGTGCCCGTGATGCCCATGCCGATGCCGATGTCCGCTGCCTTTATGGACGGCGCGTCGTTCACGCCGTCGCCTGTCATGGCGGTAACCTTGTTCCTGGCCTGCCATGCATGGACGATGCGGGTCTTGTGCTCCGGCTGTACGCGGGCGTAGACGGAGAACCGTTCGACGACTTCGATGAGCTCCTCGTCGGTATACTGATCGAGTTCCGAACCCAGGGCAGCTTCTCTCTCATCCCGGATAATTCCGAGATCCTTGCCGATGGCCACGGCGGTGTCCTTGTGGTCGCCCGTGATCATGATAGGCCGTATCCCGGCTGCGCGGCATTTTTCAATAGCCTCACGGGCCTCCGGCCGGCAGGGGTCGATCATACCGTAGAGACCAATCAGAATCAGGGACTGCTCCAGGCTTTCCGGCCGGGTATCTTCCGGCAGTTTGTCATAAGTCCTGTAGGCCGCCGCCAGCACACGCATGGCCTGGTCAGCGTAAGACTTGTTGATTCGGCCAAGTTCAGCCAGGATATCCGCGGTCATGGGAACAACGCTGCCCTCCTTCAGATACCCGGTACAGCGCCCGAAGAGCATATCGCATGCGCCTTTGGTATACTGGATGAAGCCATTCTCTTTCTGATGGATCGTGGACATCAGTTTCCGCTCAGAGTCGAAGGGTGCTTCCGCGACACGCGGCTGGGCGCTTGCCAGCTCGTATTTCGGAAGGCCGAGCTTCATCGCATAGTTCACCAGTGCGGCCTCCGTGGGCTCACCGGTGGACGAGCTCTCTCCGGGGTGGATCGCAGCGTCAGAGCAGAGCGCCATTGCGGTTGCCATGAGGACTGCATCGTCCGTGTATTCCTGCACAACGGTCATCTTATTCTGTGTCAGGGTTCCGGTCTTGTCCGAACAGATAATCTGGGTGCAGCCAAGGGTCTCCACCGCGGTCAGCTTCCGGATCAGGGCCTGATGCCGTGCCATGTCGGTCACGCCGATGGACAGGACTATGGTCACGACAGCCGGCATACCCTCCGGTATGGCTGCCACAGCCAGTGCAATGGCCGCCACGAGACTGTTGACGGCGCTGGTCCCCAGCGCGCCCCAGGAAAACGGCGTGCCTGACAGCACCATGGACTGCACGCAGCCGACGATAAAGACAAGGACGCAGATGCCGATGACGAGCTTGGTCAGGAAAACGGAGAGCTCAGCCATGCGTTTCTGCAGCGGGGTCTGCTCCTTTTCCGCCAGTCTGAGCGCACCGGCGATTTTTCCCATCTCCGTGTTCATGCCCGTGGCAGTCACAACGCCCATTCTGCGGCCGTAAACCACGGTCGAGCCGCTGTAAAGCATATTCGCGCGGTCGCCCAGCGGCACAGAGTCCTTCCCCTCCGCGCACATCAGGACATCCACCAGCTTCTCTGCCGCCAGTGCTTCGCCCGTGAGAGCAGCCTCTTCCGCCTTCAGGCTGTGGGCTTCCAGAATACGGCAGTCCGCCGGCACGGTG
>JAGBNL010000156.1 GCA_017634415.1 Clostridium sp. | reverse complement strand
TCTGAATGTAATATGTATTCTTACATTCCTGTTGGCAAATGTCATACAGTTTGCGTGTGTTGGAACTGCTCCTGCCGCCTATGACTATCATGGCGTCAACAGCTTTAGCAATCTGCCCTGCCTCCGCCTGTCGCTCCTGCGTTGCATTACATATTGTGTTTAAAACAGTAATATCATACCCCTTTTCCGTGATTTTTTCAACTAATTCTTTAAATTTATTCAGGTTAAATGTTGTCTGTGCAACGACAGCCAGTTTTTCCTTCCTGTCAAGTTCAAAGCTTTCAAAATCTTCGATGGAGTTCATCACCTTTGTACGGTCATCTGACCACCCGCAGATGCCCTCCACCTCGGGGTGTTCCGCATTTCCCACGATAATGACCCGGCGGCCCGCCCGGTTCTGTTCCTGTACAATTTTGTGAATTTTACTGACAAATGGGCAGGTGACATCCACATAATGTACGCCGTTTTTCTCCAGAAGGTCATAGATTCGCTTCGGCACACCGTGGGACCGGAGAATCACGGTTCCTGTCCGCACTGTGGAAAGCTCCTCCTCGGAGTGCAGCACGGTGACGCCCTGTTCTTCCAGGCTCCGGACCACCTCCTCATTGTGAATGATGGGCCCGTAGGTGAAAATGGGCCGCACATCGCTCCGGAGGTGTTCCTCCACGATGTCCATGGCCCGTTTTACGCCGAAGCAGAAACCGGCCGTTCTGGCTGTAATGATGCGGATTCTTCCGTCATCCGAGATGTCAGCCCCTTCCGGCAGCTGCAGAAAAGCATCTTTCGTTTCCGCCGTCATGCCTTCTCCTCCGCCATCTTCCGGATGCAGGCAACGACTTCCTCGATTGTCATGTCGGAGGTATCAAGATACACCGCATCCTCCGCCTGTCTCAGCGGGGAATTTTCCCGGTGGCTGTCCCGGTAATCCCGCTCCCGCATATCCTCCATGATATCCTCAAGATCGGCATCCGGGTCCGTCTGCAGCATTTCTCTGTAGCGGCGCATCGCCCGCTCCTCCACCGAAGCCGTGAGAAATACCTTCACCCCGGCATCCGGAAGCACCACGGTTCCGATATCTCTGCCATCCATCACCACATTGTTATCTGCGGCGATCTTCCTCTGAAGGTCCACCATCTTCTCCCGCACCTTCGCGTAAGCGGATGTCCTGGAGGCCATGTCCGTCACCTTCGGCGTGCGGATGCGGCCGGTAACATTGTCCCCGTTAAGGAAAATCTGCTGTAATCCGTCCACATATTTCAGTGTCACATCGATATCCGGCAGGGATCTGACAATCTCCTCCTCATCATCCCCGTCGATATCATGTTCCAGGAAATATACGGCCAGAGCCCGGTACATCGCTCCCGTATCCACATAGATATAGTTCATTTCTTTTGCCAGCATCCTGGCGATGGTGCTCTTCCCCGCACCTGCAGGTCCGTCAATGGCAATATTTACAGACATTTTTTTCTCTCCCATATATTATTCATCACTCCCGGCCGCGCTCCGTCCGGCAAGCATTCCGGTGGACCAGGCAATCTGAAGGTTAAAGCCTCCCGTCACGGCGTCCACATCCAGAACCTCCCCGGCAAAGTAAAGACCCTTCACCAGCTTCGATTCCATGGTGGAGGGGTTCACATCCTTCACGCTCACGCCGCCCTGGGTGATGATGGCTTCCTGATATCCCCGCAGCCCGGTCAGGGTCAGGGTAAAATGCTTTGTGACCGAGATGAGGCTTCTCCGCTCCTCCCGGGTAATCTCGTTGACCTTCTTCTCCGCCGGGATCCCGCTTCGCCGGACCATCTCCGGGATCATCCCGGAGGGATAGAGATGCCCCAGGGCATTGGCAAAGTTTTTGTTTTTCGCCTCCCCGAAGTCCCTGAGAATCCGGGCGTCCAGTTCTTCCTCACTCAGAGCCGGCTTCAGGTCAATGGTCAGGGTCAGGGGATGTTTTCCGATCCGCTTTGCCGCATAGCTGCTGGCGGAAAGCAGAAGGGGCCCGGATACGCCGAAATGGGTAAACAGCATCTCGCCGAATCCACGGTAAACCTCTTTCTTTCCGTCCGTGACGGCAATCTCCACATTCTTCAGGGCCAGGCCCTGCATGAAGGATACGTCCTCCGCCGTCTCAAAGGGTACCAGGGCCGGGGTGCACTCCGTCACCCGGTGTCCGGTGCTCTCCGCGAATCCGTACCCGTCTCCCGTGGATCCGGTGGAGGGATAGGACAGACCGCCTGTGGCCACGATGACTGCGGGCGCCATGGCAGCGCTGCGGCCCTCTCTGTTTTTCAGGAGAACCCCCGTTATCCGGTTCTCTTCCGTGAGGAGTCCCCGGACCTCCGTGTCTGTCACGATCCTTACGCCCAGCTTCCTGAGTCTTGCGAGGAGCGCCTTTGTCACATCGGATGCGTGATCCGAGACCGGGAAGACCCGGTTTCCGCGCTCCACCTTGGTGGGAACGCCCTCCGCCTCCACCAGGGACACCATATCCCGGTTGGTAAATCCGTAAAAGGCGCTGTACATAAACCGGGGATTCGTCACGATATTGTCGAAGAAATCCTCCGGCTCACAGGCGTTGGTCAGGTTGCACCGCCCTTTGCCTGTGATGTAGATCTTCTTCCCGGCTTTTTCATTCTTTTCAAACACGGTGACGGACGCACCGCTCTCCGCAGCCCCGATGGCTGCGGCAAGACCCGCTGCGCCCGCCCCGATAATAATCACTTTTTTCATTTTACAGTGTTCCGTCCGCGCCTGCCCAGCGGCCGTCCGGTACGCGGTTGTTGGTTACCAGTACGCCGGTGTTGGGATCGAAGTAGTAATCGCGGCCCTCGATCTTCTGGAAGCCGGTCATCCGCACGCCCCTGTATCCGTTGGAATACGGGTTGCAGAAGTACCAGAATCCGCCGTCATTCACCCAGCCGGTCTTCATGGCACCTTTCTTTCCGTCAGAAACGGGGTTCAGATAATACCAGCCGGTGCCGTCATTCACCCAGCCCGTCTGCATATAGCCGTTCTGGTCGAAGTGATACCATTCATTGTCCACCATGCGCCAGCTGTTCATGACTGCGCTGCCATTTTCCAGATAACGCCAGCCGAGACCGTCAAAGAGCCATCCGCCGGATACTGCCATGGTGGGACCCTGGCCCACGCCGGCGCCGGTGATGCCCTGGTACTCGGAACCGCCCTCCTGCTGGGAGGCCGGCAGGCTCACCAGAGAAGCCGTGCCGGTATATCTGGTGTTGTCCGCGATGGTAAGCTCATCGGAGCGCTCACTCCACTTGGAGGTTTTGCCGGCGGAGGTGTTCTCCGCCTGAACCCGGAAGGTATACTTTCCGGAGGCCTTCATGCCGGGATACAGGTCAAAGGATGTGTCGGTGGTACTGACGGTCGCCACCGCGCTTCCGCCGTGGTAAAGCCGTACATTATACTGGTTTGCGCCGGTAACCTTCTCCCAGTGTGCGACCTTTCCGCTCCAGTGCATCTCCTCCGGGGGTTCCATGTCGCCCACGAAGGCTTTCATCTTCAGACGCACGGTGCACTTCTTTCCGGAACCGGAGGCCGATACACTCTCCACAAACTTGGAACCGGTGATCTTCACGTTGGAAGCCTTGACGCCGGAGAACCGGTAGGCGTCCTCATCATCCACTTCCAGCACCACCTTGATGGTAGCGGTTTTGCCAAGCCTCCAGGAGCCTCCGTCCGCGAAGGAAACCGTGTCGATAGAGTAATGGGCGCCGCCGTCGGTGACTTCCACTATGCCTTCCGCATCGTCCTTGCTCATCTTGCCGTCGTCGAACATGTCATCGGTCACTTCCACCGTCAGCTTGATGGTGGAAATCTTCTTTTTTTCGGAATTGCTTGCGGCAAATGAAGTCATGCCGCAGGCCAGTGTGAGCACCAGCACCAGAAGAAGTGCCGCGCTCCGTTTCAGATTCTTTGTCATAATCTCCCTCCTCTTCGCTGCTGCCCTTTATTTGAAATATGCCACGCCGGATTTGAAGATGTTCATGTCATCACTGTTGTGAATATTGACGAACACGCCCTTGTTGCATCTCTCCGGGTGTCCCATGCGGCCGAGGATACGGCCGTCCGGGCTGGTGATTCCCTCGATGGCCATATAGGAACCGTTCTGATTCCAGGTCTCGTCCATGGTGGGATTTCCTGCCGGATCTACATACTGTGTTGCCACCTGTCCGTTTTCATAGAGCTTTTCAATCCACTCGGCGCTGGCGACGAAGCGTCCCTCTCCGTGGGAAAGGGCGTTGGCGTATACCCGATCGAAGGATGCGCCCATAAGCCAGGGCGACTTGTTGGAAACCATGCGCACATAGGCCATTCTGGAGATATGGCGGCCGATGGTGTTCATGGTAAGGGTCGGGGAATCCGCGGTCTGCGGCGCTATCTCGCCGTTGGGTACCAGTCCCAGCTTGATCAGGGTCTGGAAGCCGTTGCAGATGCCGAGGATCAGTCCGTCCCGATCCTGATACAGTCTGTCCACCGCCTCTTTCAGGATGGGGTTGCGGAACACGGTCGCGAAGAACTTCGCGGAGCCGTCCGGCTCATCGCCGCCGGAGAATCCGCCCGGGAACATCAGGATGTTTGCCTCTTCAATATCCTTCCTGTACTGCTCAATGGAGGACTTGATATCCTGCTCGTTCTGGTTCCGGAAGATGCGGACCGTTACATCCGCGCCGGCTCTCTCGAAGGCTCTCGCGCTGTCCAGCTCGCAGTTGGTGCCGGGCATGGCGGGGATGAATACCTTCGGCTTCGCCGTCTTGTGTCTGCAGATATAGATGTCATCTGTTTTATATGTATCCATGCGGACTGCGGTTTCCATGGCGCCGGTTCTTGTAGGATAGATGGGCTCCAGGGTCTTTGTCCAGGCCTCCAGCGCCTCACCCATGGTGATAACGGCGTTTCCGTACTCGAAGGTGTTCTTGTCGGTCACTTCGCCGATGACGGTGTAGGTCATCTGCAGCTCGCCCACCTTCTCCGCGGGAACCTCGCAGACGATGTCGCCCCATCCCGGTGCAAAGAACATCCGCGGATCCACGTTGTGCTCTATCTTTACGCCGAGCTGGTTGCCGAAGGCCATCTTCGCCACCGACTCCGCAGGGCCGTAAGCGCCCACCGCGTAGGCGGACAGGACTCTTCCCGCTTCCATATCCTCCTGCAGCTTGTCGTAACCCGCCATGATATCGGAGAATACCGGAAGGTCAAAGGAATCCCGGGCTGCCCGGAACAGCACGATCTTACTGCCGGCCTTCTTGAATTCCGGCGTGATCACATGAGCGCTGTCGCTGACATCCACCGCGAAGGACACCAGAGTGTGGGGTACATTCTTCTCGCCGGAGACATCCTCAAAGCTGCCCGAGGAGCTGTCCTTTCCGCCGATGGAGCCCAGTCCCAGGGCAATCTGTGCGGAGTAGGCGCCCAGAAGTGCGGAGAGCGGATAGCCCCAGCGCTTCGGATCTCCTGTCTGCCGCAGGAAGTACTCCTGATAGGTAAAGTGAATCTTCTTATAATCGCCGCCGTTTGCCACAATCTTCGCCACGGAATCCAGCACCGCATACTGGGCGCCGTGATAGGGGCTCCAGTTGGACAGATAGGGATCATAGCCGTAGCTCATCATGGTAACGGTGTCGCATTTGCCGTGGTCCAGAGGAAGCTTCGCCAGCATCGCCTGGGTCTCGGTCAGCTGGTACAGTCCGCCGTAGGGCATCTCCACCGTAGCCGCGCCGATGGTGGAATCGAACATCTCCACCAGGCCCTTCTGGGAGCATACATTGAGGGCTGAGAGGGTCTTAAGCCACTTTTCCCTCACATCCGGAATATCCTCCTGCACGAAGGGATTTCCTTCTTTCTTCGGAACCTCCACGCAGACCTCGGCCTCCTGGTGTGCGCCGTTGGTGTCCAGGAACGCGCGGCTGATATCCACGATGGTCTTGCCTCTCCAGTGAAGCACCAGACGCGGGGATTCGGTCACTACAGCCACCGGAACCGCTTCCAGGTTCTCCTCCGCTGCGTAGCCCAGCATCTTCTCCACATCTTTTGCGTCCACCACCAGGGCCATACGCTCCTGGGATTCGGAGATGGCAAGCTCCGTGCCGTCCAGGCCGGCATACTTCTTTGGCACCTTGTCCAGGTCAATGTCAAGTCCCGCTGCCAGCTCGCCGATGGCAACGGACACGCCGCCTGCACCGAAGTCGTTGCACTTCTTGATGAGAATGCTGACCTCGGGACGGCGGAACAGTCTCTGAATCTTCCGCTCTGTGGGTGCGTTGCCCTTCTGCACTTCCGCGCCGCAGACCTCGATGGACTCCTCGGTGTGCACCTTGGAGGAACCGGTGGCGCCGCCGATACCGTCACGTCCCGTACGGCCGCCCAGAAGGATAATCACGTCTCCCGGATCGGAGGTCTCGCGGATAACGTTCTTCTTCGGCGCCGCGGCGATAACCGCGCCCAGCTCCATGCGCTTTGCCACAAAGTCCGGATGATAGATCTCCTTCACGTAACCGGTGGCCAGACCAACCTGGTTGCCGTAGGAGGAATAGCCTCTCGCCGCATCGCTGCAGATGCGTCTCTGAGGAAGCTTTCCGTGCAGCGTCTCGCTCATGGGAGCGGTGGGGTCGCCGGCGCCGGTGATGCGCATGGCCTGATATACATAGGTGCGCCCTGACAGCGGATCGCGGATTGCGCCGCCCAGACAGGTGGCTGCGCCGCCGAAGGGCTCTATCTCCGTCGGATGGTTGTGCGTCTCATTCTTGAAATTGATAAGCCAGTCTTCCGTGACGCCGTCGATGGTGACCGGCACCACGATGCTGCAGGCGTTGATCTCGTCGGAAACCTCCTGATCGGTGAGCTTTCCCTCCGCCTTCAGCTTCTTTGCCGCCAGGCAGGCGATATCCATCAGGCAGGCGTACTTGTCATCTCTTCCCTGATACATCGCCTTGTGATCGGCCAGATACTGATTCCAGCTTGCCTCCAGAGGCTCATTGTAGTCTCCCTCGGTAAACTGTACATTCTTAAGCTCTGTGGAAAATGTGGTATGACGGCAGTGATCGGACCAGTAGGTATCCAGCACCCGGATCTCCGTGATGGAAGGATCTCTCTTCTCCTCATCCCTGAAATAATCCTGGATAAAGAGGAAATCCTTGAAGGTCATGGCAAGATTCAGGGAATCATATCTCTTCTTCAGGGTTTCCGCATCTTCGCTGCAGAAGCCGTCCAGAATCTCCACATCCTCCGGCACATCAAACTTCTGCACCAGGGTTTCCGGCTTCGGGCTCTCATCCTCTCTGGAATCCACGGGATTGATGCAGAGGCTCTTGACCGCGGAAAGCTCCTCCGGAGAAAGTGTTCCGGAAAGCACGTAGGTGGTGGCGGAGCGGATGATAGGCTCCTCCGTCTCCTTCAGGAGTTTCACGCACTGCTCCGCGGAATCCGCTCTCTGGTCAAACTGTCCCGGCAGATATTCCACGGTAAAAACCATATCCCCGTCCTTTTTCGGGAATTCCTCCTCATATACCAGGTCCACCGGAGGTTCGGAGAAAATGGTCACCAGCGCCTCTTTGTACACGTCATCGGAAACATTCTCTACATCATAACGGTTCAGCACTCGCACACTGTCCACTGTCTCGATTCCCAGATAGCTGCGGATCTCTCCGAACAGGTCATGTGCTCTTACGGCAAAATCAGGTTTCTTTTCCACAAAAACTCGTTTTACGCCCACGTTCATCCTGCCTTTCTTCCGGCTCTGCCGGTTGCGTCTTAATATCAGGTGCTAAAATTATACCATAGGTAACAGCGTTTCAAAAGCCGTGGTATAAAAATGTAAAACAGTGTAATTTTATTTACGTAAATCTGCTTTCCAGGGAGTTTTGTTTCCTCCCTTCAGATGATCGGTCTCATTCATCCGGATGAGTGTTCCGATTCCCGTATTAAAATCATAATCCACTGTGGTGATACTGGCGTTCTCCACGATGATCTCCCGCCGTTCGGCATCTGATCGGAGAAGCCATGCGATAATATACACCAATATGGCGCCGTGTGCAACGATAACCACAGAACTGTCCCCGGAAAGACCGGTATTTTCCCGTATTATTTCAAAAGCCCTTTCGGTCCGCTGACGCAGGGACTCCCTGCTCTCGCCGCCGGTGGGAATCTCCCAGGCCGGATTCTGCACCCACCTGTGATAATCCTCCGGATAGAGAACCTGTATCTCTTCCAGGGTCTTTCCCTCCCAGTTACCGAAAGCAACCTCCTTTAGCTCCGGGAGCGGTATAATCTCCGGAAGCACCGGTTTTCCCGCAGACAGGCGGATCCGGTTCATCTCTCCCAGAAGGACCTCCGCGGTCTCCTTTGCCCTCGTCAGGGAACTGCAGTATATGATATCCGCCGGAATATTCCGCAGGGCCCCGGCCACAAGCTCCGCCTGGCGAATGCCCTGGGCATTGAGCGGAAGATCCGTTCTCCCCTGAACCCGGTGTTCCAGGTTCCACTCGGTCTGCCCGTGGCGTACCAGAATAAATCTCATGTTTTTTCCTCCCGGCTCAGGCTCCCGATACGCTCATGGCATCCAGCGTCAGCTTCATGATATCCCGGATCTCTTCCTCAGTCATCCTCATCCGTTCCGCCAGCTCCGCGGTTGTCGCCTCCCGTCCCAGCTCCTGAGCCATGGCGGCGGAGATATCCTTCAGGACATTCACCCTGGCGCGCATATCCTCCGCCACGGTTTTCTCCCTGCTCTGCACTTCAATGGCGCTCTCGATCTGGTCCCGGATGCTCTTTTCCATCATCCGGTCAAAATCACCGCCCTGATAGGTTCCTGCCGCCATCAGAAGACCGTAGCTGGCCTCCTGTATGATATCGTTGATGTGAAGGCCCTGATTTTCATATTCCTTCGCGATGCGGAGCGCGTCCGGAAGCTTGCCCTCCGTCAGCCGCTTTACCGCCTGCCGGGCCTCCTCCGGGTTATCCCCGGTGATGGCAAGAAGCAGCCGGTCCTGCTCCCCTTCCCCCAGCTTCGGAATATCCTTTATTTCTTCCAGGTACATGCGGTAGAGGTCGTCTCCCTTCCGGCTCTTCCCCTCCGCGATCTCCTCGTTCTGTTCCAGGTTTTCGATAAACTCCTCCAGGGACATATCATCCCCGCTGTCCGTCATATTCCGGTCCCTGTCCGTCATGTAATTCCTCCTGTTTCATATCGTAAACTCCATTCCAGAAGTCCTGAAGCTTTTCCCGCACGTTCCCGGCGTTCACCCGCACCGTGTCCGTCCATTCCCGGGGAAACATCCCCCGGTAATCCCGACGCAGAAAACGGTCATCCAGAAGAAGGATGACCCCTCTGTCCTCCGCCGTCCGTATGAGGCGCCCTGCTGCCTGCAGCACCCTGGTCATGCCGGGATACTGATAGGCAAAGGAAAAGCCGTTCTGTCCGTTTTCCTCAAAATAATCCTGCAGGATTCTCTGCTCCGTGCAGACCATGGGCAGTCCCGTCCCCACGATGAGCGTGCCGATGAGCTGTTCCCCCCGGAGGTCGATACCCTCGGAGAAGATTCCTCCCATCACGCAGAATGCCATCAGAGAGCGGCTTCTCTCTTCGGAAAACTCTCTGAGAAACGCCTCCCTGGCAGGTTCATCCATCCTGCTGTTCTGTACGATGATATCGCATTCCGCCGTTCTTCCGCCGGCGTATCCCGTCTCTCTGCTTTCCGCTTCCACGTATCCCGTCTCGGAAAGCACATGGCCGAGAAATGTATAGCTGGGGAAAAAAACGATATAATTTCCCCTGCGGGACCGGGCAGTCTCCGCGATATAGGACGCAATTCTCCGGTAGCTGGCCGTGCCCCGGTCCCGGTACCTGCTGGATACGTCCCCCGCGATAAATATTCCCCTGTGGCTTCTGTCAAAGGGGGAGGGGGCGTACACCGTGTAGTCCTCCTCGGCCGGGCTTATGAGCTCCCTGTAATAGGGCAGCGGAAGGAGTGTGGCCGAGAAAAACACCGTACTTTCCGCCTGGGCCAGGCACGCGCCCAGATTATTCACCGGGTTCACGCAGAACAGCCGCACCCGGAAATCCCCGTCCTCCGCAAGCTCCCCGTATATCCGATAGTGCTCGTCCAGAAGCTCATAAATGTTCAGGAAGCTTCTCAGGGAGAAATAAAACTCCAGCAGATCCTCCCTGTCCCCCGCATCCCGGTTTTCGTCCAGATATTTTCTTAACACATCATAGGTGCGCTGGGCCTGGGCCTGCAGGGTGCCAATCTCCGGATAAACCCGGTATTCTCCGTCCAGATCCTTTTTCATGGCCAGCATCAGCCGGTTCAGGGCATCCATGGCCCTGGCGGCCGGGATCTTCTTCTTCCCGAATACCCTTTTTGCCTTCAGCAGCTCTCCCTTGGAGAGAGAGGCGCTGTACATCTCCCGGGCCCTTGACGCCAGGTTGTGGGCCTCATCCACCAGAAACAGGTATTTTCCGGTTTTTCCGTCCGCGAAATACCGCGCAAGCCTCGCATCCGGATCGAAGGCGTAATTATAGTCGCATATAATGCCGTCCATAAAGTCGGAGCAGTCCAGGGCCAGCTCAAAGGGACAGACCCGGTGCTTTTCGGCATAGGAAAGAACCGTCTCCCTCGTCACCGCCTCCTCGTGGGTGAGGATATCGTATACGGCATCATTTACCCGGTCATAATGGCCTCTCGCTCTTTCACAGTATTCCGGATTGCAGTCGGTCTCCTCCATCACACACACCTTCTCCTTCGCGGTGAGGGTTATGGTGTGAAAATACAGGCCTTTCTTCCGGAGAATCCCGAAGGCCTCCTCCGCTGCCGTCCTGGTGATGGTTTTGGCCGTCAGGTAGAAGATTCTCTCTCCCAGGCCTTCCCCCAGGGCCCTGACACTGGGAAATACCGTCGACATGGTCTTGCCGATGCCCGTCGGCGCCTGGATAAACAGCCTTCTGCCCCGTTTCTGGGCGGTATATACGGAGACCGCCAGGTCCCGCTGCCCCTCTCTGTAGGAAAAGGGGAATTCCAGCGTCCGTATGGTTTCATTCCGGGCTGTCCGGCTCTCCTGCATCCATGCAAGCCAGAGATGCAGCTTCCGGACGATGTCCTGAAACCAGCTTTCCAGCTCTTCCCCTGTTTTTCTGTATGTGAAATACCGTATCTGCTCTTCCTCATCCAGATTGCAGTAGGTCATCCGGATGCCCGCGGCTGATGCCCCTGTTTTCTCCGCGTATATGGCTGCATAGCACATGGCCTGGGCCAGGTGGACCGGGACAGGCTCCTCCATCTCCAGGACATCCCGGTAAACTCCCTTGATCTCGTCGATCAGAGGCTCCTCCCCGTCGATGATCCCGTCGGCGCGGCCCTCCACGGTGACGGTGAACTCCCCGCAGGACACTGTCCGGGAAAGCGGCACCTCCGGCCGGTAGGCGCTCCCCTGGGCCTTCTGCAGCCTGCGGTGCAGGCGGCTTCCCGCCGCCATGGCGTCATTTCTGGCCTCCGCCGTGATCCGGTTGTCGATATCTCCGGATCGGAGCACGAATTCCACCAGTTCCCGCACGGATATGCGCACGCATCCCTCCGAAAGCTGTATCACGCCTTCTCCTTTCGCAGTTCCGGACCTCCGGCGGGCGGAATGTTCTCCGCCGGATTTCCCAGATAAACCGCATTCCTGTCAAAGGCAAGCCAGGTCAGGAAGAACTGGGAGAAGACCACGATGCCGGCCATGAAAAAGGCACCCTTGCCGAACTTCTCCGCAAGAAAGGTCAGCACGCCGATTCTAAGCCCCACCGCGGTAAAATCTATGACAACACTCATCAGCTCCAGAAGACCTGTCTTCTTTCCCGGAAAGGCCGCCATCACAAAGGCCGCCGCCGATGAGGCGAGGCATATCCAGTAAAGCCACCCTCTCAGGGCGATGCGGAAGGTCAGATACCCTTCGTAAAAGGGGATAACCGACTTCCAGCCCGCAAAGCCGGCCTTCGTAAATATGCGCCACTTCGCGATTCTCAGCAGCACGAATGCCGCCGCCAGTCCCGGAAGCATCGTGTTCATATATCTCACCATTTCCGGTGACATAAGAACCATACTATTCATAAATTCAGACTCCATCTGATAAAGTTAACGGAAAATCTTTCTTCTCCGCTTTGCGCCGGCTGTCCGTCCCGCGCGGGCTGCCACTCTGCGCGCGACGGCTTCTCTGACCTTCTGCTCCCGGTATTCTTCGATATCCCGGGCGATGGTGGTGTAATCCCGCTGCATCAGCTCCTCGCGGATCTGTCCCTTAAGGATCTCCTCCGGAACCTTCTCCAGGATCTTTGCAGCCACGAACTTCCGGGATTTTTCCCGGTAAGCGGGCAGCCCGTTCAGCTCCAGCACATGGTTCAGTTCCCGTCTCCACAGCATTCCAATCTGCATGGCCGTGAGATTTTCGGCCGGATTCTCCCCCGGTCTTCTGAGGAAATAGAAATCCGCTCCCGCTTCGGTCTCTTCCACGGTGATGATCCCCCACCAGTCCGGCACATGCTCTTCGATATGCATGGCGTGGCTTGTGCCCACAACAGCGATATTTTTGTCGTAATATCTGTCGTAGTCTTTCGTCTGCCGGGCGAGACGGGCGTAGGTGTCCGCGTCGCTCTTAATCTCGATGCCGCAGATACCGCCGTCCCCGATCATGACGATATCCGCCCGGGAACGTCCCATCTGTTTTTCTTCTATAATCCGGATTCTTCCGAATTCCTGCTCCAGGTACATAAAAAGCGGTTCCCGGATGTCTCTGTCATGCAGCATACCGTCTCCCGATAGAATACGCAGGGCTGTCGTATCAGGCATAAAGTGAAACGACCGTTTTATGCGCGACATGACAGCCCCGACCTGTGGAATTGTTACAGGATAATCATATCCTTTGTTGTCTTGTTCAGGATTTCCCGTTCTCCCTTTTCATTGATAATGACGATATCCTCTATGCGCACGCCAAAATCACCGGCAAGATAGATGCCCGGCTCGATGGAAAATGCATTGCCCTTCTCCAGGTATCCCGGATTGGACTGCTTGATTTCCGGCTGCTCATGGATCATATAGCCGATGCCGTGTCCCACACGGTTGATCAGGGTCTTCGCGTATCCCTTTTCATCCAGAATCTCTCTGGCTTTTCTGTCGATATCCGGAATATAGACCCCGAGGCATACCATCTCCTCCGCGGCTTCATTGGAGCGCTTCACAAGGTCGTAGACTTCCTTCTGGTGTTCCGTAGGCTCGCCCACAAATACGGTGCGGGTGGTATCGGAATAGAGTCCTTTGTAGATGCAGCCGAAGTCCAGCAGGACGATATCTCTGTCCTGCACCACGCCGTCTGTGCCGGCATAGTGGGGATAGCTGGAATTCTCTCCGACGCCCACAATCACCCAGGGAGCATAGCCGCCCTTCGCAACCATCCTCTCGCCCATGAAGTCGCCGATCTCCTTCTCCGTCATACCGCGGCGGATAAACTTTATGGTCTCGCCGAAGACCTCGTCGGCGATGGCTGCGGATTCCCGGAGATGCTGCAGTTCTTCCGCGTTTTTCACGGCCCTGATCTTCTCCAGCAGGGGCTTTCCGTTTTTGAATGTCACGTCGACCTTATCCATGATCTCCAGGAGATTGAAGCCCTGGGCCGTGGAATTGACGCCGATGACTCCCCCGATAAGTCCCTGTTCCGTGAGGACATCCCGGACCACGTCCGTCATGACCTCCCCGTCAAACCAGGGATATACGGCAATCTCCTCCGGGAGAAGCTTCCGGAATTCACCCGCGTAGAGCAGATTACAGATATAGAACATTTTCCCGTCCTTCCGGACAAAAAGGCCCTGAAAACGCTCGCACAGAGTCGGCGCGAAATCCATCAGAAAATTCAGTTCTTCCCCGGGAGAAAGGAGCATCGCATCCCATCCCGTTTTCCTGATTCCCTCAACCAGACGGTCCATGTAATATCTGTTCATCTTTTTTCCTCCTGTGTTCGAGACCCGCTGCCCTGCGGTTACTGCCTTCCGATGGGCAGCAGCTTCAGCATCTTCGCCAGCGGCGTCACGGTATCGTTCAGACTGCTGATGGCGTCATTCAGTTTCTCATAATCCACCTTGTTTACCTTTTCCAGCGCGGCGGTGACGGCATCTGTATTCTCAACCACCATCTTGTCCACATTGCCCACCATGATGTCGATCGCATCCAGGGAATCCTGGGCTTCCTTTGCCAGCGTGTTGACCTCCTTCACGGTTTTGTCCACCTCCCGGAGCGTCATGACCGCTTTGGGAACCACAATCACCAGCGTCAGCACCATAATGGCAAGAAGGGCGAAATTGGCAATCATCGCAGCATGTTCCAGTATGGAATCTCTCCGCCGGTTCCGCACAAGCTCCGCCAGCAGTTCTCTGGTCTCCATTTTATCCGGATCTTTCCAATCTTTTCCCATCCTGCGCTCCTTTCCTGCCGCGTGACGCTGCATGCGGATTCAGAACACGCCCGCGTGTCCTGCGCGCCGCGGATTATTCTTCCGTCTCTTCCTCCGCGTCGTCCTCACCTTCCACGCCGTCTGTCTCATAGGCCACGGGTGCGGAGGCATCCGTGTCGGCATCCTCATCCGTCTCCGTCTCCTCCCCGGCCGCCTCGGTGACAGGCACTTCAATCCCCAGGGATTCCGCGATATCCTCCATGCCGAGCTTTCCGAGGTACTTTCCTACGTCATACCTGCTCAGCACTTCCTGAACCGCGAAGGAACCGCCGCCGAAGAACAGCACGAAGGCCAGCATGATCCCCACCAGCTTCGCCACTCTCCGGACACGCTTTCTCAGTCTCTGCCAGGATACGCGCTCTTCCAGCTCTCTGCGCGACATGCGCATGGCCAGCGTATCCCCCGCTGCCCTTTTTTCCATTTTCGCACCGCATTCCGGACAGAAGGCTTCTCCGCTGTCCACTTCTGCGCCGCAGTTTCTGCAAATCATACTATCTCTCCCCGTTACCGATGTTTAATATTCAGAACATCTCCACCGTTAAAGCATTTTTCTGTACTCTTTTTTCCAGGCCGAAACCAGATTCTGTGCGCCTTCCATGCGCTTTATGGGGTCCTTCTCGAAGAGCTTCTCTATCTCCGCGGTCTTCTTTCTGGCGGCCTCGCTCTCCCTGGCGTCATAGAGCTCCTTCTTCCACTCCGCCATCCGCTCCTCGCTGATCAGGGCTTTGTACCGCTCTCTCAGCGTAAGCTCGGGATTTAACAGCGTCAGCTGATATATCTTCCGGATGGTATCCATATCCTTGCGGAAGTTATAGGACATCTCATAGGCGGAAAGGGCCTTCTCGAACCAGAAAATCCCCGCATAGGAGGCGCCGATATTGTTCCACACGCTGGCGGTAAACTCATCCGTCAGGCTCTTTACGCGCCAGTCCTCCAGAATCTTTTCGTAATAGTGCACCGCCGTGCCGTACTGCCGCAGGCTGAAATAATAGTCGGCGGTTTCCTTCATGAATTCCGTGCCGCTCATCTTCCTGTAAGTGGCAAGTCTCTGCTCAAACCGGTTAATCTCCCGGTCCGTGTAGTAATAGCACTCTTCCAGGATGATTATCAGCATCTCATCCGGATTCTCCCTGCTGCGCTTCCACTGGGCCAGCTTCTCCGCCAGGAATCCCAGGCCCAGCTCTCCCCGTATGAAGGCGATCAGATGGTCATTCACGAAATCATCCATCGCCAGAAGGGGGTTGTTGTAGATCACATAGCAGAGCTCCTTGGAGGATGCGATATGGATCCCCAGGGCATCCACGTAGTAGGGATGCTTTACCGGCTCCGGTCTCACCAGAATCAGGCTCATAGCTCTACCTCCCGCTTTATCACCGTATCCGTGGCCGGATAGAATTCCCCGAATCCCATATCCCGTATCACGCAGACCATGGTTTTTTCATCGGAGAATCCCAGGGAAAGCCGAATCTTCGTCGTCCGGTCCGGTCGCTCGGGAAATCCCTCCAGCGGAACGGTAACCACCTTTTTCTTTCTCTGGTCCAGCGGTGTGATGGTAAATTCTATCTCCGGGCTTCCCGCCACGATGAACTCGGATGTGGTCTTCGCCTCATACCAGCTGTCTCCCGCTGCGGCCATCACCAGCTGTCCGTCCCGGTCCCTGTCAAGAACACGCACGGAAACAGCGCTTTTCAGATGCCCGTCGCAGATGCAGGAGAAGGGAAATTCCGTCTTGCTGCGGAGATAATCCTGCGCCCTGAGACACGCACCCTTGGAAAAGAGGGAGGTCTCCGTAAAAACGCGCCTTCTGGCACAGATTTTCTTCATAAACTCCGGGGCCCAGTCGGTCTCCTCAAATCCCTTTCCCGTGAGGATCACGCCGGAAAACAGCCGTCTGCCCAGATTTCTCTCCGCGCAGGTGGACAGAATCCTGTCGGCCACCTTTTTCCCGGCGGGCGTATCCAGCACATCCAGCCGGAAGCTTTCTTCCTGCTTCTCACTGTCGGCGAGAACCATCATCTTTCTGAGTCCCCGCTGCACCCGCATCTCATAATACCGGAGGTTTTCGTCCTCCAGGCTGTACATGCCCACCTGGTTGCTCCAGACCTCCCGCTTCTGGGACATCACATAATAGACAAAGCTGTCGGTATGGCTGATAATATGAACCTTTCTCCGATCTATTCCGAGGCCGTCCGCGCAGTACATGATGCTGTCCATGACTTTGACTTCCGGCGCCTCCAGGGAGACCACAAGACTCGCGATCTCCTCCGTTCCGCTTTCCTTCCGGGGATACTCCAGACATTTTCCGAGGAACATCTGAAGCAGCGTCAGGGCGTCATAGCGCACCCCGTTTATGGTCGCTGTGCCGTCTTTTCTGACCTGCAGAAGAAGCTTGTCCTCGATTGCGCCGTCACCGACCAGTGCGTGGGCGTAGGCCTCCTCATCCGCATACCATTCGTCATTCAGCCGGTTTTTTCCGATAACCGTGGGGATCACCCAGGTTTTCTCCGGCTCCGCGCAGGTGATATGTGTGCGGTTGTCGCACAGATCTATACCAATTACCAAACCATCCATATCTTTATAAAAAACCTCTCTACTGCAGTGTAAACAGCTGTTCCACCGCAGCATCCTTCTTCAGGTACTCCGTCATCTTCTGCTGAAGATCCGCTTCATTTTTCATATCCAGCGCAAGGCTCATCTCATTGAGGCTGGCGAAACGGTTCCCCGGGGCCCTGGTCACCACCTCGCGGCAGGATATGCTTCCCTCCGCTGCGATGATCCGCCCTTCGTCCGTATCTTCCTCAATCTGATATTCCATGATCTCTCCCTCGAAAAGAACCTTTTCCCGGATGTAGACCCCCTGGTATACCTGACGCATCTCCTCGTAGTGATAGGATTCCTCTTCCGGAAGAATCCGGACCCGGAGATACGGGAAGCGTTCCCTGCTTCCGTGATACTCTATAATCTCTTTATCCAGGATATCTCCCGGAATGATCACAAATCTTGCCAGATCCTTGAAATACGAGAATACCATGCCGGAATCAATCATGCTGTTGACCACGCTCTGGCAGACATCCCGCTGCTTCGGCGTCAGATCCGACAGCGTGGAATAATATTTTGTCAGCGCGATCAGATAGATATCAGGCACCTTGTCCTTCTCGGAGCTGGCGTCCACCATGCCCTCCAGGTAGGCGAAGACCCGGTCTCCCGCCGCCTTGTCCTGAAAGAAATACTCCGCGCTGCGCACGGTAAAGTAGGCCCGCACCACATTTTCACTGGTCTTCATGCTGCCCGCATACAGATCAAAGACCGCATCCATTTTCCCGGTATTGCCGGTGAACAGCATCTGCGCCACCAGCCGTTCCTCCAGGTCGTAGGTTTCCACGTGCTCCCTGAGACCGCGGACCAGGACCCCGTACATCTGCTCTGTTGTGCCGTTGAAATGCTCACAGAGATAGTCAAGAAGGACGGTATCCGCCTTTCCCTCGCCCAGAATCCGCATGGCGAAGGACAGAATCATGGGATCCTCCGCAAAGAGGCTGTCCAGAATCAGACGCCCCACCAGCGCCGAAAGGCGCTCTGTCGGAAGCTCCGTCAGCATATAGGTGCGGACCATCTCCCACGCTTCGTCATACCGCTCGTTGTCTATCAGAATCCCGCAGACGTCGGTCCGCTGCTTCTGGGAAATCATCCGTTTATCCATCTGAAGAAGATACTGAAGTCCCTCCTCCGGGATTTCCGTCTTCTTCTGGACCATCTGATAATACCTGAGAACGGCGCTGACCATCTTGTCCCGGAACAGCGGATGAAGCTTTACGGTTCTGTCCGCCTTGATGAGAAGCTCCGAATCCTGCTCATCCGGCATTTCCTTCTGGGCCGCCTCGTGACACGCATTGACCAGCAGGAGGGGCTGCTCGGGATTCACCTCGAAGCACCGCTCCACCAGCGCGTCCACATCCTGCATGGCCGGCTCGGAATCATAGCGCACGGAGGTATACCGGTTTCCGTAGGAATCCTGCATGAGGATCACGTCCCGGTCGGAAAAGACAGGAACGAAAGCGTAGCCATTTTCCAGAGGATAGGCGTCCTCCACCATCAGCTCCTCGTGGACCACCACCACATACCGCATCTCCTGGTCTCTGCACCGGATCCGGGTGGCCCTGAGAATCGGCGGCAGGACCCGGGCGAGCTTCTGGTCGATCAGATCGCTCACGATCATCTTCCGGTAGATAACCGCCAGCCGGTTGTCTATCTTTCCCTGGAACAGCTGCTCCAGGGAAAAGCGCTCCATGGAGGGGGCAAAATCCCGGTAGGTCTGGGAATTCGGTTTTGCGTAGGTCAGGATATTCCAGTAGAGATTCTCCCTGCTGGTGACATCCATGTCCTGGGTGTAGGCAAAGTAGATCAGCACCTTCTCCGGCAGAAGCCGCCCATAGTCGCCGGGCAGGGAAGCCAGATAGTATTCGTAAAGCCTGGTCAGGCTGACATCCTTGTTGATCCCCCGCTCGTACCATTCAAACCAGCGCGGTCCCCGCTTATCCTGACGGATCATGGTGGCGCATACCGCGGAAAGAATCTCCTTTTCCGGGAATATGCGGTACAGCTCCATCAGCAGGGGAAGGGTCAGGGGATGCAGTCTCCGGGCGCTGCCCGCCCCGGCCGCGCACCGGATGGCAAGCTCTCTTCCGAATTCGGCCTTCCGCACCGCATAGAACATGGTATGGATCTCGAAGCTGCCCGGATTGTCCAGCCGTTCGGCGTCCTGCTTCAGAAGAACCAGCGCCATCTCGTAGAGGAAGGGGCTGCGACATCCGCGGGAGAACATCTGCTCCAGCACGGCCATGCCCGGCTCTGTGCCGTCCTCGGGCCGCATATCTCTGGAAATCTCCAGCAGGTGAAGATAATAGCTCCCGGTTTCACCGGATCTTCCTCCGGAATAGCCTGCATGCAGCATGGTATCCACCAGGTCCTGAATGGGTCTTGAGCCGTCAAGCACCTCCACATCCTGCCGGATCAGCTCTGAGGCCGCCCGGGCATCCCCGTCTTCGCCGGCCAGCGTGAGCATCCTGTCCGCAATGCGGCGCAGCTCTCCCAGCTCCTGGGTATAATCCTCCCTGGATATAATCTTCCGCCGGAGGTCCATATAGCGGAGAAGCTCCTTCTGCCACGGAATCACCGAGGTTTCTCTCTCCCCGCTCATCATAACCGTCACGGGAATCACCGCCCGCAGATGTCTGGAACGTATCCGGATATATCCGCTGTTCTTTCCCGCATGGAGGTGCTCCGGAAGAATCACATAGGGAATCTGCAGAATCCCTTCGGAGAAATCCACATGGGTGAAGCTTTTTCTCGGCAGGTAGATAAAATCGCCGTCCGTTTCCATATCCACCCGGATATATCCCCAGGAATCGCTTCTCACGATAATGGCATCCTGAATATGCTCCGTCAGGTTCTCATAGCGAATCTCCCGCTCATCTGTCATCAGTCTCACCGGATGCTTGACCCCGAGACTTATCAGGAACTCTTCCATAAAGTTCTGACGGCTTCCGTATCCCCGCAGGCCGTCAAAGAGAGCTCTTACATGGAGATCCTGCATGAAGGGCGCGGAGGTGAACCCCTGATAATCCAGGAGCCTGAGCGCCGTTTCCTGGTCCAGTTCCGCCACATGAAGGAAGTCCTCCGCCGTGACGAGGCCTCCCAGCTTCTCTCCGGGAGCGCCGGATCCGATGGTGAAGCTGTAGGGAATCTCCTCCTCACCGCAGTTGGTCACCAGGGAAAAGCTGCCCTCTATCGTCTCTCCGGGCGCAAGAAAAGACGCATCCACCTCATAGGCGATACGGATTCTTACTCCTCCGAATGAATTATTGCCGCCCAGAATCCGCACACGGGGATTCGACGAGTAGACAAATCCCTTCACGTTCAGCCTGTTTACGCTGCTGATCGAGAATTCCCGTTTTGTTACCGCGCCATAGCGGACTGTCTCTGCGACAGCTTCCGGCTGCCAGGACATCCTGGGCCGTTCTCCGTCTATGATTCCTCTGGCGAGACGATTGATGCGTTCCTTCATAATATGCTTTCACCCACTGTACTTTCGTCTAAACATAGTCCAAGTTATTGTATCACATTTTATCAATAATTTCACTACCTATTGTACTTTAGTCTGTTTTTGCGCAGGGGGGTTCTTGATCCCGGGAAGATTAATTGATATGATAATACAGCAGCGTCAGATTTTGAATTTTCAACACGCAGGAGTCTGTACCATGATGTCCGAACCCGTAACTCTGTATAAACTGATGATTCTTCATATGCTGGACAGAGTCAGCTTCCCGCTGACCAGCGCCCAGTTTTCCGATTTTTTCCTGAACAGGGAATACACAAACTATTTTTCCCTGCAGCAGGCCCTCAGTGAGCTGGAACAGTCCGGCCTTGTGCGGGTGGAGTCTCTTCACAGTCTCTCCCGCTATGAGATTACCCCCGAGGGGCAGCAGACGCTGGGCTTCTTCGGAAGGCGCATCTCCCCCGAGATTCAGCAGGACATCGACAGCTACCTGAACGAAAATCATCTGCGCATGCGGGAAGAGGTTGGACACATCTCCGACTATTACAGGACTGACAATCGGGATTATATGGTTCACTGCGAGGTCAGGGAGGGAAAGTCCCGGCTCATCGGACTGGAGGTCTCCGTTCCGGATGAAGAACAGGCGGAGCTCATGAGCAGCCACTGGAAGGAGCGCAGCCAGGAAATCTATTCCTATATCATGAAAACACTGATGCGGGAGGATCACTGAACCCCGCGCATCCGCACAGATCAAAAAAAGGGGCTGTCGCACAGCCTCCTTTTTTCTTTTTCCCGGCTTATTCCGCCGCCTCCAGACAGGAATCAATGAACTCCCATATCTCATCGCGCCCCTGCTTTGTCTCGGAGGAAAATGCGATCACCCGGTAATCCGCGGGAAGTCCGAGACCCTTTCTGACCTCGGCCATCTGTTTCGCAACCTGGGACCGTTTCAGCTTATCCGCCTTGGTGGTGATGATAAGGGGCGTGTATCCGTGGTCTCTTATCCACTTAAGCATCAGCAGGTCATTTTCTCCCGGCGCGTGCCGGATATCCACCAGCAGAAACACCGCCCGGATGGCCCGGGACTGATGAAGGTAATCCTCGATGAGTTTTCCCCACTGGGCCTTCACCTTCTCGCTGGCCTTCGCAAACCCGTATCCGGGAAGATCCACATAGTAAAAGGCGTCATTGACCAGATAATAATTGATTGTCTGGGTTTTCCCCGGCGTGCTGGATGTGCGCGCCAGGGACTTTCTGTTCATCAGCGCATTGATCAGGGAGGATTTGCCCACATTGGATTTGCCGCAGAAGGCAAACTCCGGCTGCGCGTTGTCCGGCAATCTGCTGGTTATGCCGCAGACGGTCTTCAGTTCCGCGTTACGGATGATCATTTCTTTCCCTCCCCCTTCTTTCCGGAAGAGGTTCTTCTGCGGACGGGCTTCTTCTCTTCGGGAACAAAAGCCTTCTCTATCACTTCGCCCATCTGCTTCACATAGACGATCTCCATGCCGCCCACGATCTCCCTGGAGAGCTCAGCCACATCGGGCCGGTTACCGTGGGGAACCAGCACGGTCTGAATTCCCGCCTGCTTTGCGGCGAGGAGCTTTTCCTTCAGGCCGCCGATCCGGAGAACATTGCCCCTGAGGGTCACTTCGCCGGTCATCGCCACCGAAGCCCGGACCTTTCTGCCGGTCACGGCGGAAAGAAGAGCCGTGGACAGGGTAATGCCCGCGGACGGGCCGTCCTTCGGCACCGCGCCCTCCGGAATATGAATATGAAGGTCATTCTCCGAGAAGAAATCTGCCGGAATACCGTAATCCTTCGTGGCTACGGAGCGGACCCAGGTCAGGGCGATCTGGGCGGATTCCTTCATCACATCTCCCATCTTGCCCGTCAGGACCAGTCCGCCCTTTCCGGGATAGATATTTACCTCGACCTTCAGCGTTACGCCGCCGACACTGGTCCAGGCAAGTCCGGTCACGATGCCTGCCTGATCCTCTCTCTCCCGGTCTTCCTCCGGAACCCGCTCCTTGCCAAGGAACTTTTCCAGATTGGAAGGCGTTACCCGGACACTCTTCTTGTGATTTTCCAGAATCTCCCGGGCGGATTTTCTGCAGATATCGCCGATTCTGCGCTCCAGATTTCTGACGCCCGCCTCGGCGGTATAATTGTGAATTATCTTTTTCAGGGCCGGCTGGGTGATGGTCAGCATCTCGGCGGAAAGGCCGTTCTTTTCCATCTGCTTCGGAATCAGGTACTGCTGTCCGATATGGAACTTCTCGTTCTCCGTGTAGCTGCTGACCTCGATGATATCCATACGGTCAATGAGCGGCAGGGGAATGGTGGACGTGGTGTTCGCCGTCGCGATAAAAAGCACCCTGGACAGATCCACCGGAATCTCAATATAGTGGTCCCGGAATTTGACGTTCTGCTCGCTGTCCAGCACCTCCAGAAGCGCCGAACCGGTATCTCCCTTGTAATCGCTGCTGACCTTGTCAATCTCATCCAGAAGCATCAGCGGGTTGCTGACGCCTGCCTGGCGGAGTCCGTCCACGATACGGCCGGGCATCGCGCCCACATAGGTCTTTCTGTGGCCGCGGATCTCCGCTTCATCCCGGACGCCGCCGAGACTGATGCGGACATACTTTTTGCCGAGGGCTCTGGCGATGGACCGGGCGATGGATGTTTTGCCCGTTCCCGGCGGTCCCACCAGACAGATGATGGAGCCTGTCGCCTTCTTTGTCAGGATCCGCACAGCCAGGGATTCCAGCACGCGGTCCTTCACCTTCTCCAGGCCGTAGTGGTCCGCCTCGAGAATCTCCTTGGCGTGGCCCAGATCCATGTTGTCCTTTGTCGTCTTGTTCCAGGGAAGCTCCAGCACCGTGTCAATGTAGGTGTGGAGCACATTGCCGTCCTGGCTGCCCGGAGGCATCTCCTCAAACCGGTGAATCTCCTTCTCCAGCTTTTCCTTCACTTCCAGACCTGCGTCCAGCGCTTCCAGGCGCCGGCGCATCTCATCGGCTTCCGATTCCGCCGAATCTCCCAGCTCCTCCCGGATCACCTGCATCTGCTCCCGGAGCACATAATCTCTCTGGTTTTTGTCGATGGCTTCCTTGACCTTGGACTGAAACTGTCTCTTGATCTGGAAAACCTCGGTCTCCATCATCAGAAGCTTCAGGGTGACCTCATAGGCATCGCTGAGACTTGTGCATTCCAGAAGCTTCTGCCGGTCCTGGAAATCCCAGGGAAACTGGATTGTCATGATGCGGATCAGCTTCTCCAGGGACTGCTCCTGAAAAAGCGGGCGGTAAAAGTCCCTTCCGGGACCCGGATTCAGCTCCGAGAATTCATGAAGCTTGTCCCGGATGACTCTGAGCATCGCTTCGTGCTCCAGCACCGAGAGATTGTCCTCCCAGTCGCTTAAGTCCTCCACCTGACCCTTCAGATACTCTCCTCCCCGGTCAAGTCTCAGAAGCTCTGCCTTCTTCTTTCCCTCCACCGTCACCCGGATATACCCGTTGGGCATACGGACAAACTGGCGGACATGGCTCACTGTTCCGACATGATAGAGGTCTTCAAATCCGGGGTCGTCCATCTCCGGATCCTTCTGGGTTACCAGAAAAACCTCCTCATATCCGGCCATGGCAGCTTCCACCGCTGCGATGGAAAATGGTCTCGCCGCGTCAAAGCTTATGGTCATATCCGGCAGTACCGTCAGTCCCTTGAGTGCTACCACCGGAATCTGGTCTCTTATCTCTCCCATGTATTCAATAATCTCCCGTCTTTAGGCAATCTCGCCGGGTTTTCCGATCTTTCGTCCGCCGAAGGACTTTCTCGGAACAGAGGTGTCACGGTAGGTAATCTGCGGCGCGCTCTTCCCGTTGATGACATCCTCGGTGACTGCGCAGATTCCGATGGTCTCATCTGACGGAATGTCAAACATGACGTCCATCATGGAGGATTCCAGAATCGAGCGCAGGCCTCTGGCTCCCGTCTTCTGTGCCACGGCCTTCTTCGCCACGGCGCGCACTGCACCTTCCGTGAACTCCAGCTTTACGCCGTCCAGGTCGAACAGGGCCTGATACTGCTTCAGCAGGGCGTTCTTCGGCTCCGTGAGGATGCGCACCAGCGCTTCCTCATCCAGAGACTTCAGCGCCACGGTCACCGGTACACGGCCGATAAACTCCGGAATCAGTCCGAACTTTGTAAGGTCCTGGGGCACCACCTGCGCCAGCAGCTGATCGATATCGGCGCTGTTCTTCCGCACAACCTCGGAATTGAATCCGATGGAGCCGGAATTCATCCTGCTCTCCACGATCTTCTCCAGGCCGTCGAAGGCGCCGCCGCAGATGAAGAGGATGTTTGTTGTATCGATCTGAATCAGTTCCTGCTGGGGGTGCTTGCGGCCGCCCTGGGGCGGAACGCTGGCCTGGGTTCCTTCCAGAATCTTCAGCAGCGCCTGCTGAACACCCTCGCCGGAAACGTCTCTTGTGATGGAGACATTCTCCGACTTTTTGGTGATTTTATCGATCTCATCGATGTAGACGATGCCGTACTCGGCCCGGCTGACATCGTACTCCGCAGCCTGAATCAGCTTCAGGAGGATATTCTCCACATCCTCGCCCACATAGCCCGCTTCCGTCAGGGTTGTGGCATCCGCGATGGCAAAGGGTACATTCAGAATCTTTGCCAGCGTCTGGGCAAGATAGGTCTTTCCGGATCCGGTGGGACCGAGCATCAGAATATTGCTCTTCTGCAGTTCCACCTCCGTGTCCGCCTTGGATGTGATTCTCTTGTAGTGATTATATACGGCAACGGAAAGAACCTTCTTGGCATCTTCCTGACCGATGACGTACTCATCGAGAAAGCTCTTGATCTCTCTGGGCTTCGGAAGGTTGATTCCGGCAAAATCCGGTCTCTTTTTTCTCTTCTTCTGTCCCAGGGATTCTTCCTCGAGAATCTCAGAGCAGAGCTCCACGCAGTCATCACAGATATATACGTCCCCGATGCCTGCAATCAGCTTTCTCACCTGATTCTGGGTCTTTCCGCAGAACGAACACCTGATTTCGTCGTCATTCTTGTTGGGCATGCATTCACCTCAATTTCTGAATCAGTGCTTTTCTATCACGTTGTCGATCAGCCCGTAGGCGAGAGCCTCCTGCGCTGTCATGTAGTTGTCGCGCTCCGTATCCCTGGCGATCTCCTCGTAGGTTCTGCCTGTATTTGCGGCGAGAATCTCGTTCATCTTCTTTCTGGTCCGCAGAATATGCTCTGCAGCGATGGAGATCTCCGTAGCCTGTCCCTGCGCTCCGCCCGAGGGCTGATGGATCATGATCTCGGCGTTGGGAAGAGCGTATCTCTTCCCCTTTGTTCCTCCCGCGAGAAGGAACGCGCCCATGCTGGCTGCCATGCCGAGGCAGATGGTGGATACATCGCACTTAATGTACTGCATGGTATCGTAGATAGCCATGCCGGCAGTCACCGAACCGCCGGGGCTGTTGATGTAAAGGTTGATATCCTTTTCCGGATCCTCCGCTTCCAGGAACAGGAGCTGCGCCACGGTAAGACTGGCAGTGACTTCATTGACCTCTTCCCCGAGGAATATGATTCTGTCCTTCAGAAGTCTCGAATAAATGTCGTAGGAGCGTTCCCCCCTGCTTGTCGATTCAAGCACATAAGGTACCAGAGCCATAATCATCCTTCCTTTCTCTTTCCGTAATGTGTAGATTTCCCGAAAGCAAGGCCTCCGGGAAATCGACAATAGTTTATTCTGCTGATGAATCTGTTCTTTATCAGATAAGGTTTGCCTCTGCCATAAGGAAATCAATGGCCTGCTGAATCTTCAGGTCGCCGCGGATCTGCTCTTCCTGCGCACCTGTGATAAATGTCTTGAAACGCTCCAGATCAATCTGATAATCCTTGGCCATCTTCTCGAGCTGACCCTGGAAAACCTCATCGGTTACTTCGATATTCTCTGTCTCTGCAACCTTCTCCAGAACGAGTCTTGTGCGGATTCTCTTCTCCGCATCCGGGGTGAGCTGCTCAAGAAGCTTCTCGGCGGTCTGGCCGGTGTACTTCAGATAATCGTTGATATTCAGACCCTGATTCTGAAGTCTCTGCGCATACTCTTCCAGCATGCCTCTTGCCTCGGTATCAACCATTGCCTGGGGCAGATCCATCTGGGCGTTGGCCACAACCTTGTCTACCACATTGTTTTCATTCTCGGTGGTAGCTGCGCGCATTCTGCGCTCCTCCAGCTGTGTCTTCAGATCTTCCTTATACTCTGCCAGAGTGCTGAAATCGGAGACATTGTCCGCAAACTCATCATTGAGTTCCGGAAGTTCCTTCTCCTTGATGGTCTTAACGGTTACATCGAACTTTGCCGGCTTTCCTGCAAGCTCTTCCGCATGATACTCGGTCGGGAATGTGACATTCACCTCGAAGGACTCACCGACGTTCCTGCCGATAATCTGCTCCTCAAAGCCTTCAATGAAGGAATGGGAACCGATGGTCAGCGGATAATCAAATCCTTCGCCGCCTTCGAAGGTCTTGCCGTCCACATAACCCTTGAAATCAATGGTTGTCTGGTCGCCGTCTTTTACCGGACGGTCTGTGATATCAACCAGTCTGGAGTTTCTCTCGCGGATTGTCTCCAGCTCCTTCTCCACATCCTCATCGGTGACTGTGGCGTCAGCCTTCTTCACCTCGATGCCCTTATACTCACCCAGTGTGACCTCCGGCTTGACAGCTACCTCAGCGGTATAGATGAAGCTCTTTCCCTTCTCCATCTGCTCTACTTCAATCTTCGGGCTGGAAACGATATCCTCGCCGCACTCTTCCACGGCCTTCGGATAGGAATCATTGATGCATGTATTCGCAGCATCCTCATAGAACAGGCCTGTGCCGTACATCTTCTCGATAATCTGGAGCGGAGCCTTGCCCTTCCGGAATCCCGGAACGTTGAATCTTCCCTTATTCTGATTATAGGCCTTCTTGATCGCCTCATTAAAATCTTCTGCCGGTACCTCAACCGTCAGCTTGATCATGTTCTTCTCTTCTAATTTTTCCGTCTTAACACTCATTACAGGGAGTCCTCCTTAATCATTCGCCATTCTGACAGGCGCTACACTACGAAGTAGCATTATATCATAGACCTGTCGGGAAATGCAATATAAATCAGAAGAAAAATCCTCCGCACAAAGCCCTGTGCAGAGGATTTTCCCGCCTTCCCGATGTCATGTTCCGCGAAGATTACTTATACAGTATCTTATTGCCCACATTTGCAGCCGCTATGGGGTCTGCAAGAAGCTTCACCAGTTCAAGTCCGAAATCAAATACAAATCCCAGTCCTCTTGATGTTGTTATGTTGCCGTCCGTTATCACTGCAGCACCAGTGTACTTTGCACCATTCAGCCGATCCTCACATCCCGGATAGCAGGTTGCCCTCCGATCCTTCAGGATTCCCAGCATTCCCAGCACCATGGGAGCTGCGCAGATGGCCGCAATTCTTTTTCCCTTCCGATCCGCCTCCACCAGGGCATCACACAGCGGCTTACATTCCATAAGGTGTGTTGTTCCCGGCTGGCCGCCCGGAAGAAACAGCATATCGGGTTTCTCAAAATCAACATTCTTCAGAAGATAATCCGCGCGGATACCGAATCCGTGAGATCCTCTGACCTCTCGTTTTCCTGTAACTGAAACAAGTTTAACCGTGACACCCGCCCGTGCAAGAATATCAGCAGTTGCAAGGCACTCAACTTCTTCCAGTCCGTCTGCCATAAATGCATATACCAGTGCCATTCTGACCTTCTTCCTTCCCTCACAGTTTTTTCAGAACAATTTTCCACACCAAAAGGCTGCAGCTGTATACGTGACCCAACTTAAGACCTATTATAACACATATTTTGCAGAAAGATGTCATGATTTGTCATGTTTTTAATTTTTTCGGACATCTTTTTTCACAACAGGTGATTTTTGCGATTGCACCGGTGAGGAAGGTCCTATAAAATAGAAATAAATTGATATTGGGTTTATTATCGATTTTTTAACACAAGAAAGGACCAGACATGGAAATCGAAAGGAAATTTCTAATTTCTGAGGAAAAAATCCCGGAAAACTTAGACGACTATCCCGCAGCCAATCTCGAACAGGCTTATCTTTCCACTGCACCTGTGGTGCGTGTCCGCCGTTCCGATGACAGCTATGAGCTCACCTATAAGTCCAGAGGTCTGCTTGCCCGGGAAGAATACAATCTCCCGCTCACCGAAGAAGCCTACTTTCATCTGCTGAAGAAGGCCGACGGCAGAATCCTGACCAAACGCCGTTACAGAATCCCCATACCGGATACAGAGCTCACCATCGAGCTGGATATCTTCTCCGGCGACTATGCGGGACTTGTGCTGGCGGAGGTGGAATTCCCCTCCGAAGAAGCGGCCCTGGCCTTCACGCCGCCGGAATGGTTCGGCAGAGAGGTTACCTATACGGGTGAATACCAGAACAGTGTGCTGGCCATGGCAGGCACGGAGCCGGAGTAAAAAAACTGAGGGGGCTGCCGTGCGGCAGCCCCCGCCGCATTCTTCTATTATTTTAACTCCGTCTGATTCCTGATAAAAAGAAGGCGCTGACAATTTCGTCAGCGCCCTGCTTATCCTTTGCAGATCTTAAAGTCTTATGCAAAAAACGGTGTCAGATTCTGGCCACGCCGCTGGCTCTTGCGGCATCTGCCACAGCCTTCGCGACCGCCTCTGTCACTCTGGGATCGAATGCCTTGGGAAGGACATTGTCCCTGCTGAGCTCCTCATCGGGAACCAGGGAAGCCAGGGCCTTCGCCGCAGCCACCTTCATCTCCATATTGATGTCGGAGGCGCGCACATCCAGCGCTCCGCGGAAGATGCCCGGGAATGCCAGAACGTTGTTCAGCTGGTTGGGATAATCGCTTCTGCCGGTGCAGACGACGGCTGCGCCGCCTTCCTTTGCCTCCTCCGGGAAGATCTCCGGGGTGGGGTTGGCACAGGCCAGAATAATCGGATCCTTTGCCATGGTCCGGATATCGTCCGCATTCAGAAGTCCGGGAGCGGATACACCGATAAAAAGGTCAGCGCCCGGAAGGACATCGCGAAGGGTTCCCTTTCTGTTCTCGGGATTCGTCAGCTCCGCCAGCTCGCACAGCGCCGGTCCCATGCCTTCTCTTCCGCGATAGACCACGCCGTCCTTGTCGCTCATGATGACATGTTTCATGCCTGCGCCCAGCAGGATCTTGCAGATTGCGGTGCCCGCCGCGCCGGCGCCGGACATGACAACCTTCACATCTTCCAGTTTCTTTCCGACCACCTTCAGCGCATTCATGACACCTGCCAGCGCAATGACGGCAGTGCCGTGCTGATCATCGTGAAATACGGGGATATCACATCTTTTTTTCAGTTTTTCCTCAATCTCAAAGCATCTCGGTGCGGAGATATCCTCGAGGTTGATCCCGCCGAAGGAACCTGCCAGAAGGGCAACCGTATTGACGATCTCATCCACTTCCTTGCTCCGGACACAGAGCGGAATCGCGTCCACGCCGCCGAAGGCCTTGAACAGGACACACTTTCCTTCCATCACCGGCATGCCGGCCTCGGGGCCGATATCTCCGAGTCCCAGAACCGAGGTGCCGTCCGTCACGACAGCTACGGTGTTCCAGCGTCTTGTCAGCTCGTAGCTCTTGTTGATATCCTTCTGGATCTCCAGACAGGGCTGGGCAACGCCCGGAGTATAGGCGATGGACAGAGCCTCCGGGCTGTCCACGGCCGCTCTTGCAGTCACTTCTATTTTCCCTTTCCACTCGTAGTGCTTCTGAAGTGCGATTTCTGCGTAGTTCATTGGTTTTTCCTCCTGATTTATGTTCGTTTGCGGGATTCTCTGATTCTGATACTGAAACAGGGGGCAAATTGTACTGCCCCCTGCAAAACACCCTAAGACTGTAGTTATACTTCAGCCTTCCAGAGCCCGTGAAGATTGCAGTACTCGTATACTGCCACAGCCTTCTCGCCCTCAGCCAGAACAAATTCCGCTGCCGGTTTTTCTTCAGGCTTGAGGTACTTTGTCATAAAGCCCTTATCTGTCTCCACCACGACGAACTGGATGTAGTGCTTCTCCATCATCGGATGCTCCACCTCGCCGACCTGTACACAGACCTTCTGTCCATCGATCTTCACAGCCGGAACATGCTTCTCTCTCGCTCCGTCGGTTGTGCCCGGAACAAGCTCGGATACAGTCTCACCGCAGCAGGTAAGCCCGGCACAGACATGGTTGAAATCCGTAAGGATGCTTCCGCACTTTTTGCAGATGTAAAACTTCATAACACTGTCCTCCTTTGTATGTGACCTTTATTAATAATTTGCCAGTTCTTCTTCCGTGCGGACGATAATAACCTTTGTCTTGTTCGTCACGTTCTGCAGAAGTGTCTCCATCTTGTCCTCCGGTATGGAGATGCATCCGGAGGTGCCGGTGTTATTGGCTGCCTTCGGGCAGTGAAGGAATATGGCAGAACCCTTTCCGGGTTTCTGTTCCTTATTGTAGTCGATGGCCAGCACATAATCGTAGCAGATACCGGCATTCATGAGGTCTTCCGCGGAATTCCAGTCCTTTGCCGTGGAACCGGTATTGACCAGCTTGTTGTAATGGGCGCTTGCCGGGTCATCCACCCAGTAGTCGCCGCTTACAAACTGATGATAGGGAAGCTTGCTGCCCGGGTTCATCTTCAGGCCGTAGGCGCCGCTGAAGGCGTAAAGACCGGACGGAGTCTTCTTGTCTCCCTCCTGCTTTTCTTCCGGTGTGGTCACGCCGTTCATTCCGGTCACGCAGACCTCATTCATCACGGATACCAGACGTCCGGAGGGATCTCTCCGGTACCAGGAGAGGTTGCCCCTCGCCGGGTCTTCCGGATTGGATATGATCACAATCATCTGCGGAGCGTCCTTGGCCGCAGCCAGATTATTGATATCGCCGCTGTAGGGCTTTGCGGCGGGAACCACCGCAGCCTGCGTCTCTTCGCCTCCCGGCCCCGCCGCCATCGCTGCCGGCGCGGCAGATAATGCCAGCACGGACGCTGCCATCACAGCTGTAAGCTTCACAAGATATTTTTTCATGATTTTTCTCCGTTCTGATTCATCTCCGCAGACGCTGTTCCTCCTGTCCGCGGGTCTCTTCTCATTTTATAACCGATATCCCCAGGTTGCAACTTTTTTCTGTCAGGTTGCCTGAAAGTCGACTTCTCAGTTCCCGTACAGTTCCATATAGCGATCCATCACCGCTCTGGCCACGGGCGCAGCCTGGGAGCCGCCGGAGCCGCCCTCCTCCAGGATAACGCACACCGCGATTTCCGGATTCTCCGCCGGAGCAAATCCCACATACCAGGCATGCGACTCGGTCTGTCTTCCGGTTTCGGCGGTTCCTGTCTTTCCCGCAGCGGTGTAGGGGGCATCCCGGAACGCCGACCCGGTTCCGGAGACGACAACCTCCCGCATCATCCCCGACAGAATCCCCGCCTCCTCCGCCGTCATGACATTTCCCAGGGACTGCGGGGCAAAGGTTCTGATTGTCTGGCCGCCTGCATTTTCCACATGGTCCATCAGCACGGGCCGCATCATGGTTCCCCCGTTGGCGCAGGCCGCCGTGATCATCAGGTTCAGCATGGCGGTAATCTGGGTTTTCCCCTGGCCGATGGCAGTCTGTGCCTTCTCCCAGTCTCCGGAGGATTCTTCCAGCCGGAAGCCGCTCCGGGAGGACGGCAGGGCAAAGGGCAGATCTCTGTTGAAGTAACAGGTCTCCGCGAGGCTCTTAAACCTGACAGGGTCAATCTCTTCTCCGATGACGGCGAAGGCCCCGTTGCAGGAATTGGCAAAGGCCTGCACAATATTCTGATCCCCGTGGGCTTCCCCGTGATAGCAGTTTATGGTATAGCTGCCGGAATGATAAGCACCGTCACAGTGGTATGTAAAGTTCTTCCAGTCATCGGGATTCTCCCTGATGTATTCCAGAAGCGTCAGAATCTTGAAGGTGGAGCCGGGCGGGTACAGGCCCTGGGAAGCCCGGTTCACAAACCAGGCCTTCTCTTCGCTGTCCTCATTCAGCTCTTCCCAGCGCTCATCCACGACGTTGGCGCTGAAGTTCGGCTGGGATACCATCGCCAGGATGGCGCCGGTATCCGGCCTCATGGCGATCACCGCGCCCCGCCGCTTTCCTATGGCTGCGTCCGCCGTCTCCTGCAGCCGCGAGTCCAGAGTGGTAACCAGATTGTCGCCGGCGTTTTTCTCTCCCATAAACTCGTTGGCAACCCGTTCTATCAGGTTGGCGTGGGAACTGAGCAGATAAAAATTCCCCAGAGATTCCAGGCCCGTCTTCCCGTTTTTCCCGGAATAGCCCACGGCGTGCAGATACAGATAATCATAGGGATAATATCTGGTTTCCTCCCCGCCGGGGGATACCCTGGTCATGGCCAGCTCTTTTCCGTCCGCGCTGAGAATCTTCCCCCGCACAACACGGTCAGAGAATCGGTCCAGTCTGGCGTTGTAGGAGCTTCCTATGATGTTCTGGCTCCGGACCTGAATGAAATATCCGAAGTACACAATCATGCCTATAAAGATGAATGTGAAGGCGAAGGTGACATACAGAATGCACTCCCTGGTGCGCTTCCGGAATATATCTTCCTCTTCCTCTATATCTTCCATATCTTCTGTTTCATCCAGATCTTCTATCTCGTTATCATACAGGTCGGAGATTCGGTCAGTCTTCTTCCGGATCATATTCCGCCTCCTCGTCCGTCTCTTTCAGAATAAACAGCCCCTGAATCACGCCGAACATCAGGAAGCTGGACAGCACGGAGCTGCCGCCGTAGCTGACAAAGGGCAGCGTCACCCCGGTGGAGGGGATAAATTTGATCACGCCGCCGATGGTAAGCAGCACCTGGACAATGTAGATAATTCCCAGTCCGAAGGCTATCTGCCGGTAAAATGCCGAATCCATCCGCAGGGCCAGCTGCATGAACTGCAGAAAACAGCCCAGGCAGATAAGAATAATGCACAGGGCGTACAGTCCTCCCAGTTCTTCGGAGATGGCCGCAAAGATGAAATCCTTCTCCACCACGGGAATCTTTTTCGGCATTCCCTGGTAGAGTCCCATTCCGAACCAGCCCCCCGTTCCGATGGCGAACAGTCCC
>JAGBNL010000155.1 GCA_017634415.1 Clostridium sp. | reverse complement strand
GCACCGCGCTTCGGAAGCTTCTTCCACTGGTCCGTCACGATGCGGCCTTCGCTGTCCACATAGTAATCATCATCGGCCCAGGTGCTGACCGCCATGTTTCCCTCGGCATTCAGCCACCGGAACTGGTTGTCGGCCCCCTTCTTCCACTGGCTGACAGCCTTCTTTCCGTCTTCATCCACATATGTCCATTCTGTGCCGGACTTCTGCCATCCCTCCGCGTAGGCGGTAATCCCCGCCCCCAGGGAAAGACAGAGCGCCAGCAGCACAGCTGCCATTCTCTTCATCATAGGACATCCCTCCTGTACTGCCATTTTAGCAGACTCCGTTCAAACTGCAATTAAGGAGAAGTTCCGATTTTATGACAAAATGATTACAGCCTCCGGCGCTTTTCCGGAAACCGCAGTCATCTCTTTGACACTCTCTGTACATCATATTATAATAGGTAAGATTCGAAAGCGCAATGAAAAATAACAGAAGGAACAAGGGGACCGATATATGTGGATCGCTGACAGATGGAAAGATTATGAAGTGCTGGACTGCTCCGGGGGAGAGAAGCTGGAACGCTGGGGAAAATACACCCTCGTGCGCCCGGATCCCCAGGTGATATGGAACACCCCGAAGAAGAACCGCGGCTGGAAGAAGATGAACGGCCACTATCACCGCAGCTCCCGCGGGGGCGGTGAGTGGGAATTCTTTGACCTGCCGGAACAGTGGACCATCGGATATGACACGCTGACCTTCAACCTGAAACCCTTCAGCTTCAAGCACACCGGGCTTTTCCCGGAGCAGGCGGCGAACTGGGACTGGTTTTCCGGGCTGATCCGCGGCGCCGGACGTCCCGTAAGCGTGCTGAATCTGTTCGCCTATACCGGCGGCGCCACCCTGGCCGCAGCGGCAGCCGGTGCCTCCGTCTGCCATGTGGACGCGGCAAAGGGGATGGTTGCCTGGGCCAAAGAGAATGCAAAATCCAGCGGCCTGGAGGAAGCCCCCATCCGCTGGATTGTAGATGACTGTCAGAAATTTGTGGAGCGGGAAATCCGCCGCGGCCATCACTATGACGGCATTATCATGGACCCGCCGTCCTACGGCAGAGGTCCGAAGGGTGAGATATGGAAGATTGAGGAGAGCATTTTCCCCTTCATACAGCTGACCGCGCAGCTTCTCTCCGACAGGCCGCTGTTCTTCCTGATCAATTCCTACACCACAGGGCTTGCCCCCTCTGTTCTCTCCTACATGATCTCCACCGAGGTGGTATCCGCCCGCGGCGGCCATGTGGAGGCGGGTGAACTGGGCCTTCCCGTGAAGGATACCGGCCTCATCCTTCCCTGCGGCGCCAGCGGCCGGTGGGAGGCGGATTAATTCTCCGCCGTTGTTCCGGCTGCCTCTTCCTTTGCGGACGCCTTCGGCTTTTCGGCCTTCTTCCGTTTTCCGGCGTCTTTCGCTTTCACGTCTCTGTACTTTCTGCCCCTGAGCACCATGACAGACCGCTCCGGCACTGCCAGCGTCTTCTGGTCCTCCAGGGGCTTTTCTTCTTCTTTCGGAATCAGTCCCTTCAGGCGTTCCGCCGAGGAGTCAATCACCACGGACCAGAGATACCCCTCCGGCAGCTTCGGCAGCCCGAATTCATGGGTGTTCCAGTGCATGTTGTATGCTGCATAGAACCAGTCGTCCCGGCTTCCGTCGGGAAGCTCCGCGTATTCTCCGCAGTAGAGGATTCCCATCTGCCGGCTCGTGCTGTCCGGATCCGGATACCATGCGCTCTCTCCGTGCCAGGAAACATCCGGGTGCCCCAGGGAGAGATAATCCGTTCCCTTCGGCTCCCGCGGCATCCGGAACATGGGATGGGCCTTCCGGAAGGCGATGACTGCGGCGATATAATCGTGAAGCCACCGGTTCTTCCTGAGAAGTCCCCAGTCAAGCCAGGATATCTCATTGTCCTGACACCAGGCATTGTTGTTGCCCTTCTGCGTGTTCCCGAACTCGTCTCCCGCCATAAGCAGCGGTGTCCCCTGGCTCAGGAAGAGAAGAAGCACCGCATTTCTCAGCTGCTTTTCCCGCAGGCGGAGGATTGCCCGCTTTCTGGTCTCTCCTTCCTCGCCGCAGTTCCAGGAATAATTCTCACCGGTCCCGTCTCTGCCGTTCTCCCCGTTCTCCTCGTTGTGCTTCTGCTCGTAGCACACCATGTCCGCGAGGGTAAATCCGTTGGTATTCGCCATATAGTTCACGGTGCCGCAGAATGCCGGATTGTGCCGGCTGCGGTACATGAGGGCTCCCATGCTGTTCTCATCCCCCCGCAGCACCCTGCGCATATCCGTCATAAAGCCGTCATTGTATTCGGCCAGACGCCTCTCTCCCGCTGCCTGCGCTGCGGGACTGCCCGCGGGAATCTCCGGCAGGTTCGCTTCGTTCCAGTTGGACGCAAACAGCCGTATATGGCGGAGCGCCGGATCGCCGGCCAGAAACTGCACCGGTACCGGCCCTATGATGTGAATGCCGTCCACATGGTAAGAATACGCCCAGAACCGGACCGTCTCCAGGATCGTCTGCTCCGGCGTTCCTCCGGCAAAAAACAGCTCCACGTAGACCGCCAGGTCATTCCGGTGAAATGCCTTCACCAGTTCCCGGAACTCCTTTGCGCTGTCTCTCCCCGCCCCGGCGTAGGCCGCCTTCGGGGCAAAGTAACAGGCCTCGGGGGTATATCCCCAATAATTGATTCTTTTCGGCTGCTCCGGCATCGGATACCGCAGATTCTCCGGAGCCGTATTCTTCACCACCTCGGGGAACTCATACACCGGCATCAGCTCCACTGCCGTCGCCCCGAGCTTCTTAATATAAGGAATCTTTGCGCGAAGCCCGCGGAAGGTTCCTCTGTTCTCCGGATTTCCCGGACCCAGCATGCTGAATCCCCGCACATGAACCCGGTAGATGATCTCATCTTCCAGCCCTCCGGACGGTCTCACATCCTGTGCCCATCCTGCCTTTTTTCCTGGGAAATGTCCCCGCTGCACCGGGCTTTTCTCCTCCCCGAAGGCGCCGCCGCCCTCCAGGGCGCAGGCGAAGGGGTCGGTCCTCTCCTCCCCGTCCGCCAGAAGCGTGTAGGTGCAGTTCTCTGTTCCGGCGCCGAGAAGGTCCATGGTCCACAGACTGCCGCACCTTCCCTCTTCCGGGAAATCAATGGTCAGGGGTTCCTTCTCCCCTTCCCTGTATATCAGAAGACTCAGCTTCTCTGCCTCCGCCGCGGCGCAGATATGAACGCCGCCCCGGATCAGGGAGATGCCCGGAGTGAAATTTCTGTCCGGCGGAACCTTCGCGATAAAGGACGATTTCTGCATATTAATCACTCCCTCCGAGATTATTCCTTGAATTATTATGTCTGCTATTCTATTGTCAGTTCTACCGGACAGTGGTCCGAACCCATGATATCCGTGTGGATGCATGCACCCCGGAGACGATCGGCAAGTGCCTCGGAGACGCAGAAATAATCGATGCGCCATCCGGCATTCTTCTCTCTGGCCCGGAACCGGTAGGACCACCAGGAATAGACGCCCTCCTTATCCGGATAGAACCAGCGGAAGGTATCGATGAAGCCGGCCGCGAGAAGCTCCGTGAACTTCTCCCGCTCCTCATCGGTAAACCCGGCGTTTTTCCGGTTGGTCTTCGGATTCTTCAGGTCAATCTCCTGATGCGCCACATTCAGGTCCCCGCAGAGAATCACCGGTTTCTTCGCGGCAAGGCCTGTCAGATAAGCCCGGAAGTCGTCCTCCCAGGTCATGCGGTAGGGAAGCCTTGCCAGCTCATTCTGGGAGTTCGGCGTGTAGCAGGTCACCACATACCAGTCCGGAAACTCCGCGCAGATGACGCGCCCCTCATGGTCATGCTCCGGTATGCCGATGCCCATGGTTACGGACAGGGGCTCCTCTTTTGTGAACATCGCCGTCCCGGAATATCCCTTTTTCTCCGCATAGTTCCAGAAACAGTGATATCCTTCCGGCGCAAAATCAATCTGACCCTCCTGAAGCTTGCTCTCCTGTATGCAGAAGACATCCGCATCCAGCGTGCGGAACACATCCTCAAATCCCTTGCCCGCACACGCTCTGAGACCGTTGACATTCCACGAGATCATTTTCTTCATGTTTTTCACCTCCGCCCGCCTTAAGGGGCGGGAGTCCCGCAAATTTTTCCTGCTGACCGCAGTTTTTACACAGAATCTGTGTAAAAACTCCGATTCTTCACAATGAATTTGTGTATCCCCCCACTTTCGGCACTTTCTGTGCTATGGTGACCTTACATTCCGCGAAAGGAGGTGACGGCATGAGCGGATTAAGTGAGCGCATGCGCTGTCTGCGCGAGGCCCGGGGGCTTACGCAGGGTGACGTTGCGGCGCTTCTCCATACCACCCAGCAGGCAATATCCCGCTATGAGAAGATGCCGTCCCTTCCCAGTCATCTTGTGATACTGTTCGCGGACCTGTACGGCGTCAGCACCGATTACCTCCTCGGCCGGACCGACGTTCCGTCCATAAACCGCGCGGATGACACTCCCTTCACAGAGGATCTCACCATGGGAGAGATCCGTGCCATCCTGGAGGATATGGACGCCCGCCGCCGCAGCAGTCTCGCAGATTATATGGAATTCCTCATCGGCAGGAAACACACGAAGGACTGAACTCAGTCATCCTTTTCGTGTTCTTCGCTTACTGTGTAAACCTGGCGCTTTCTGGCCATCTCATCATTCTCAAGATAATCATCATAAGTCGTGATCTTATCGATCATTTTTCCGTTTACCGGCTCCATAATGCGGTTTGCCGTGGTCTGGACGATCTCATGATCCCTCGAGGAGAAGATAATCACACCGGGGAACTTCGTCAGACCCTTATTGAGGGCCGTGATGCTCTCCATATCCAGATGGTCTGTCGGCTCATCGAACATCAGGACATTTGCCCCGGAAATCATCATCTTCGAGAACATGCATCTGACCTTCTCTCCTCCGGAGAGCACCTTCACCTGCTTAACGCCGTCCTCGCCGGCAAAAAGCATGCGTCCGAGGAATCCGCGGACATAGGTGGCATCCTTCACCGGAGAATACTGGGTAAGCCACTCCACGATGGTGTCGTCATTGGCGAACTCGGCGGAGTTATCCTTCGGGAAATATGCCTGGGAGGTGGTCAGACCCCATTTGTAGCTGCCTTCATCGGGCTCCAGCTCTCCCGCCAGAATCCTGAACAGTGTCGTCTTTGCCAGCTCATCCGGTCCGACCAGGGCCACCTTGTCCTCACGGCCAAGGATAAAGGAGACATTGTCCAGAACCTTTCTTCCGTTCACCGTCTTGGAAAGGTTTTCCACCGTCAGAACCTCGTTTCCGATCTCCCGGTCGGGGCGGAAATCGATGAAGGGATACTTGCGGCTGGAAGGCCGGATCTCATCCAGCTGAATCTTCTCCAGGGCGCGCTTTCTGGAGGTTGCCTGCTTCGACTTGGAGGCGTTGGCGGAGAATCTGCGGATAAACTCCTGCAGCTCCTTGATCTTCTCTTCCTTCTTTTTGTTGGCTTCCTTCATCTGCCGCACCATCAGCTGGCTTGACTCAACCCAGAAGTCGTAGTTTCCGGCGTAAAGCTGGATCTTGCCGTAGTCGATATCCGCGATCTGCGTGCAGACCTTATTCAGGAAATAACGGTCGTGGGAGACCACGATCACCGTATTCTCGAAATTGATCAGGAATTCCTCCAGCCAGGCGATGGCATCCAGGTCCAGATGGTTCGTCGGCTCGTCCAGGAGCAGAATGTCCGGATTGCCGAACAGGGCCTGGGCCAGAAGGATTTTCACCTTCTGGGGGCCGGTCATCTCGCTCATCATCTTCGTGTGAAGCTCGGTCTCGATACCGAGACCATTTAACAGACTTTCCGCATCCGCCTGGGCATTCCAGCCGTCCATCTGGGCGAACTCACCCTCCAGCTCCGCGGCTTTTACGCCGTCCTCCTCGGTAAAGTCCTCCTTCATGTAGATGGCGTCCTTCTCCTGCATAATCTGATACAGACGCTGATTGCCCATGATTACGGTGTCCAGCACCTGGTACTGATCGTACTTGAACTGGTCCTGCTGCAGGAAGGAGAGTCTCTCCCCCGGCGTGATGACCACTTCGCCGCTGGTGGGCTCCAGCTGTCCGGAGAGAATGCGCAGGAAGGTGGACTTGCCGGCGCCGTTGGCACCGATGAGTCCGTAGCACTCTCCCTCGGAAAACTTGATATTGACATCCTCAAACAGCGCCTTCTTGCCGACGCGGAGAGAAATATTTGCTGTACTTATCATTTCTTACAGTTCCTTTCTGAACGTTTCAGTCTGCTTTATTCTGCTTTTCTGCGGGAAAATCCCATCAGGTCCCGGGCATCAGATGCGCCCGAAGGTGTCTGTGAGCTTTGCCAGGTACTCCACCCTGTCCTCCCGGAACTGTCCCGGAAGCATCCGCCAGCACCAGTTGCCCCCGAAGGTGCCCGGGGTATTCATGCGGGCGCTGTTGTCGAGCCCTATCACATCCTGGATCTGGAAAATGGCTGCACTGGCAACGCTTCCGTAGGCTGCGCGGAACACTCTGTCCGGCACCTCCGCGATATGGGCGACGCCGAGATAATCACAGATATACTGCAGCTCCCACCACTGTCTGGCATCCTGCCGGAAATAGCCGGCCAGCGTCTCATTGTCATGGGTTCCGCCGTAAACGACGGAGTTCGGCACATAGCAGTGGGGCAGATGGGGATTCTTCCGATCCCCGGAGAAGGCAAACTCTATTACCTTCATGCCCGGATAGCCTGTCTGCTCCAGAAGCTTCTGGACCGCCGGCACAAAGACGCCCAGGTCCTCCGCGATGATCTTCGCGTCATATTCCTTAATCGCCTCATCGATGGCATCCGTCAGCTTCTTTCCGGGGCCCTTTCTCCAGTGCCCGTTCTGGGCCGTGGTCTCCCCGTAGGGAATGGCAAAATACTGGGTAATGCCGATGAAATGGTCGATGCGGATCACGTCATAGAGGGAAGCATTGGTCTTCATGCGCTCCCGCCACCAGACGAATCCGTCCTTCGTCATCTCTGTCCAGTTGTAAAGCGGATTCCCCCAGAGCTGGCCCGTCTCCGAGAAGGCATCGGGCGGAACCCCCGCCACCTCGGCCGGGAAGAGGGTCTTCCGGTTCAGCTGGAACTGCTCCTGCCGTCCCCAGACATCCGCGCTGTCATAGGCCACATAGAGGGGAATATCGCCGATGATGGAGATGTTCCGCTCCGCCGCGTAGGCCCGGATCTTCTTCCACTGCTGCCAGAACTTGAACTGGATAAACTTCCAGTAATCAATCTCCTCCGCCAGCTCCTTCTTCGCCCGCTGCATGGCCTCCGGCTCTCTCCTGCGGATATCCTCCTCCCAGTCCATCCAGCCGGCTTCCTGATGACTCTTCTTGAGGGCCATGTACATGGCGTAATCCTCCAGCCAGTATACGCTCTGGGCCGTGAACTCGCCGTATTCCGGGAACTCCCGGTACTGGCTTCTCTCAAAAGCCTTCTTCAGAAGCGGAAAACGCCCGTTGTACAGGCATCCGTAATCCACGCGGTCCGCCCGCTCTCCCCAGGAATACGCGTCAATCTCCTGCTGCTCCAGCAGCCCTTCCTCCCGGAGCACATCCAGGTCGATAAAATAGGGATTCCCCGCGAACGCCGAATAGGGCGCATAGGGGCTGTCGCCGTATCCGGTGGGGCCCATGGGAAGCACCTGCCAGTATTTCTGTTTTGCGCGGACCAGCGCATCGATGAATTCACACGCAGCCTTCCCGAAGCTGCCGATGCCGTAGGGCGACGGCAGGGAAGATACCGGCATCAGTACGCCGGCCCCTCTCTCAAGCATTGTCTCTGCCATGTATCTTATCCTCTCTGTTTTCTGTATTTGCTGTATTTGCTGAACCTGTCACATCTGCATATCTGTCATTCCGCCCGGTAGACGATACGCCCGCCGCATACGGTAAAGCAGACCTTTCCCCGGAGGCTTCTCCCGGTAAAGGGGGAATTCTCCGCTTTCGAGCGGTACGGTCCCGCCGTAAACTCTCCGGCCGGATCCAGAATCACCAGATCCGCAGGGGCGCCCTCCGCGAGCTTTCCCGCCTCCAGGCCGTAGAGCCTCGCCGGATTGAGGGACATCTTTGTGAACAGCTCTGTCCATGTGAGATACCCCGTCTCCACCAGCTCCGTCACCGCAAGCCCCAGAGCGGTCTCCAGCCCGATGATGCCGCTGGGCGCCTCCGTCAGGGGTTTTGCCTTCTCCTCCGCGCTGTGGGGCGCGTGGTCCGTAGCGATGATATCTATGGTTCCGTCCTCAAGCCCCCGGATAATCGCCATCCGGTCATCCTCGGTTCTGAGGGGCGGATTCATCTTCGCCATAGAACCATACTCTAAAACCGCCATTTCTGTCAATGTAAAATGATGGGGCGTGGCCTCCGCCCACACGGGAACGCCGGCCGCCTTCGCCATCCGGATAATCTCCACGGTTTTTCCGCTGCTGATATGCTGAATATTGAGCTTCGCGCCCAGGGAGGACGCGATGGCGCAGTCCCTTGCCGCCATGGAATACTCGGCGATGTCGGGAGATCCCCCGATGCCCAGCTGCTCAGACACGGTACCTCTGTTGATGCCGTTGTTGAGGATAAATGCGGGATCCTCCTCGTGCAGGCTCACAGGAAGTCCCAGCTTTTCCGCCCGGACCAGCGCCTCCCGGAGAATTTCCCCGTTCTTTACGGGAATTCCGTCATCGGTGAATCCGGCCGCTCCGGCCTCCGCCAGGGCCTCCATATCCGTAAGCTCCGTTCCCTTAAGGCCCCTGGTTACCGCAGCGCAGGAAAGCACCCGGATGCCGGTCTTTTTCCCCTCCTCCAGCACATACCGGAGGGTATCTGCCGTATCCACGCAGGGCTTTGTATTCGCCATGCAGACCACCGTTGTATACCCGCCGGCAGCCGCAGCTGCCGCGCCGGTGGAGATATCCTCCTTGTAAGTCAGGCCCGGGTCACGGAAGTGCACATGCACATCCACCAGTCCCGGCCCTGTGATAAGCCCCGTTCCGTCGATAACAAGGGCTTTCTCCGGGATGTCTTCCCCGGCCATATCTCCGATCTTCAGGATTCCCGTCTCATCCGCCAGGATATCCGTCACCCTGTCCAGCCCGCTCTCCGGGTCGATGACCCGGCTGCCTCTTATCATCAGCATATGAATTCCTCTCCGTCGCCGCTGATTTCCACCAGCTTATCCGCCCAGTTCCCGCAGGCGCCGTCCCGCTTCATCCGGGATGCCAGGGAAAGCTTTCCCCAGCAGTGCATGGGAAAAACCTTCCCGGCGCCCACATTTTCCATATATTCCTGCATCCCGATATAAGGATCCTTCAGTCTGGGATCCAACGGCACAAAGGCGATGTCCGCGGGAATGCCCGCCATCTTCCGAAGTTCCTCCCGGTACTGCCGTCCCAGCTCCAGATCCTCCTCGTCGCCGTCCCAGAACCAGTTGTTCAGATCCCCCGCGTGATAGAGAACCTTTCCCTCGCACTGCACCCGGAAGGCGCAGCCCAGGTCGTTGGAGCGGTATACATCCACCACGGCGTATCCCTCCTCCAGGGGGATCTCCAGGCGATCGCCCGGGCGGGCCCGGAAAACTCTGTCCCGGATCTTTGCGGGCACCGCCGATTCCGGAATGTCCTCCGACAGGACATAGCGGACTGACGGATATCCCGCTGTCTCCCGGAAGGTCCGGGCGCTGAAATGGTCCCCGTGGGAGTGACTTGAAAGTACAATAAGCGTCTTTCCCGCCGGAACCCGGGGCAGCTTCCCCTCACAATAATCAAACAGGAGAACTGTCTTCTCAAGCTCCGCGAAAAAGGCGCTGTGATGAATAAACACTATCCTCATATCCCGTCTCTCTTCGCCTCTGTTTTTTTCAGAAACTTCTCATTGGAGATGATAAAACGTTCATGGGTGCCCTCGCCCACTTTTCCCTTCTCATCGAAAACCTCCGCCCGGAAAACAAGTTTCCGTCCGTCGACCTCCGTAAGGACGCTCTCGCACCGCACATGCATCCCCAGAGGAGTCGCCGCGGTGTGGGCGATATCCAGCTTCGTCCCCACCGTTCCTTCTCCCTCCGAAAGCCTGTCCGCCACGGAACGCCAGCAGGTTTCCTCGATGAGGGCAATCATGGCCGGCGTGGCGAACACCGGAAGCTCGCCGCTCCCCATAGCCTTCGCCGTCCTGTCTTCTGTTACCGCAATCTCCCGGACGCCTTTAATTCCCGTCTCCATCCGCTGTCCTTTCTTCCTATCCTCTTCAGGGCATACATTCAGGACACGCACGCGTGTCCTGCGCCCCGGTTATGCCGGTCTTAAAACGGTTTTCCGCACTTCGGGCAGAACTCAAAATCCTCTTCCGTCTCATACCCGCAGTTTCCGCACTTCTTGTATACCCTTCGTCCCCGGCCTTCTTCCCGAAGCGTCAGATCCGACTCTTCTATCTCGACATCCTGTCCCCGGAGAAGGGCCATCCCCTTCTCCTGCGACAGTTCATAGACCGCGCCGCAGCATGACATCTTTACATAAAACCTGCGGTTCCACTTAAAGAGCGGGATAAAGAAGAAGCTGAAATACATATAGGTCATGAATACTTCATACCGCCCGTAAGCGCCGCACTTTGCGCAGATCACGGTCTTCAGGTATTCCAGCTGCTGCATTCCCTGGTTAATGCCGCCGATAAATATCATAACAGGTCTCCCGTCTCCCGGAACTTCCTGTACCGGTGCACCTTTCTGGCCTCCCGGACATCCGAAAGCATCTCCGGGATATCGTCGTTGAGCGTCCCCGCCAGAAGCACATAGTTGGAGGCGTGATTGGTCCGGAAAACAGTTCCGGGCGAATCCACATGGCTGAGGAAGATCTCCATCTCATCCATAATCTCATCCGGCGTAATCCGCTGAAAACGTCCTTCCACCACGTCATCATAGAAGGGTGTTCCCTCATAGAGCCGGAGGGTCAGGAAGGAGGCATATTCCGGATTCATGCCGGAGATGAGCTCCGCGCAGGAAATGGCGTGGCGCTCCACTTTCTCTCTTCCTCCCAGCCCGGATATCAGCGTCACCGATGTGGCGATGCCGCAGGCCTTCAGCTTCTTTCCCGCCTCCAGGATCTCCGCCGCGGTCACGCCCTTATTAATATACCGGAGTATCTCATCATCCCCCGTCTCCGCACCGAGGTACACGATCCCCAGCCCGGCATCCCGGAGGGCCCGGAGTTCTTCCGGAGTCTTTCTGAGCACGTCCTGGGCCGTTCCGTAGGAAGCAACCCTGGTCACGTTCGGGAAATTCTTCTTCACGGCCGCAAGATATACCAGCAGCGTCTCCGTCGGCAGCACCAGGGCATCCCCGTCCGCGAAAAACACTCTGCGGAAATAGGGGCCGTATCCCTTCTCCCGGAGGTCCTCCATGTCCGCCAGCACTTCCTCCCGGGTGCGCACCCTGAACTGCTTCGCCTTGTACATATTGCAGAATGTACAGGTATTGTGGGCGCATCCGATGGTTACCTGCAGGATCAGGCTTCTGGCCTCACTGGGGGGACGGTATACGATGCCTTCATACTCCATGCACTGCCTCCTCAAATTTCTCATCGCCCACGGTAAGCCGGATAAACTCCTCCATGGTGCGGCTCATATACTTGTTGCGCTTCTTATACAGATACAGGTGGCGCAGCGCCAGCTCCTCATTCATGCGGTAATAGCAGAGAGGCACCTCATAGGTCAGGTTCTTTACCAGGCCGTCCGGGATAAATGTGGCGCCGACGCCGGAACAGGCCATATTGAAGGCGGAAACCACGCTGTCCGGCTTCAGAATGATGTTCGGCACATAATTCTGCATGCTGCACATGCGCACGCCCCGCTTATAGATGTTGTTCTCCTCCTTCAGCATGACAAAGGGAGTATCCTCCAAAAGCGTCAGCGGAAGCTCCGGGAAGTCCTTCTCCAGATGCTTTCCGTTCCTGATATCCTCCCCGTTCAGAACGTACTCCTCCATCTTTTCATTGATGGAAAAGCCCTTCGGCACAGCCAGAAGAATCCGCTCCTCCTGATAGGGGAACTGCTGGAATATCTTGGCGTCAAATTCGGAATTGTCCACCATCAGATCCAGCTCCTCGCTGAGAAGCTTGTCCTCCAGCTGAACGGTGGTTCCCTCTGTCAGGGAAATCTTGATCTGGGGATATTTTCTGGAAAACTCTCCCAGCAGCCCCGGCAGGATGAAAGAAGCAAAGAAATTCGTGCCCCCGACCGACAGCTTGCCCGCCAGAAGACCGCTGAGATTATTCATCTCATGCAGTGTGTTCTGCTCCAGGGCAAAGAGCTTCTCAATAGCCTGAATGTAGATCTCGCCGCTGGGCGTCAGGCTGATGGGATTGGTGCTGCGGTCAAAGATGGGCCGTCCCAGCTTCTTCTCCACCTTCTTGATCGCCGTGCTCAGCGCCGGCTGCGAGATGTACAGCTTCTGTGCGGCTTTTGAAAAACTTTTTTCTTCATAAACCGTATAAACATATTCTTTGCCGTCAAACATGGCTCCTCCTGAATTTCTCGACCATCTCCTGCTTTTCCGCTCTGGAACAGCGCTTGATGACCGCCTCCCTATGCATTGCCTCTTCTCTGGTATCAAATATTTCATAGTAGACCAGCTCCACCGGCCGGCGGCTTCTGGTATACTTTGCACCTCTCCCCTCATTGTGGCAGGCCACCCGCTCCTCCAGATGATTGGTCCATCCGCAGTAGAGCGAGTCGTCCGCGCAGCGCAGAAGATATGTATAATTACTCACTGTCGTCCGCCTTCTTCTCCGTATTTCCCGTCAGAGCGTTCTTCACGCTTCTGGCCCTCTTCGAAGCAGCCTTCTTTACATTGCCGGCGGTGTCAGCGGCGGCTTTCTTTACGCTCTCCGCTCTGTCGGCCGCTGCCCTCTTCACGGAACCCGCTCTCTTTGCCGCAGCCTTCTTCACGCTCTCCACCAGGCTCTCCGGCGCCTCCTGTCCGGCGGAAGCCTTCCCGGCCCCCTTTTTCCCGGCGGGTGCGCTCTCTGCCGTGCTGTCTGTTTTTACGGCCGGCGCCTCCGGCGTGCAGGCGAATACCAGCACCGCCAGCTCCGGAATTTTGATGGTTATGAAGTCGCTTCGTCCGTCAGCGGCCCCGGCTTTTGAGGGCCTCACCCGCGGATTGGCCGCACCTTTGCCGCCGAACCGTGCATCTTCACTGTTGAAGATCTCCTTGTATTTTCCCGCGAAGGGAACCCCCACCACATATTTCTCATGGAGGACCGGCGCAAAATTGGCCACGAAGAGCAGTGTCTCCGCCGGTTCTTCGGATATGCGGAGGAAGGACACGATATTGTTCTCCGCGTCCATACAGTTGATCCACTCAAACCCCGAAGGGTCAAAATCCTTCTGCCACAGGGCGGGATGCTTTGCGTACAGCTCATTCAGCGCCGCCGTATAGGCCTGCATGTTGGCATGCAGCGGATACTGCAGCAGATCCCACTCTACGGCCCGGTTCTCATCCCACTCGTCCAGCTGCCCGATGTCCTGTCCCATAAACAGAAGCTTTTTACCCGGATGGCCCAGCATGAAGCCGTAGGCCGCCCGGAGATTCGCGAACTTCTCCTCCAGGCTCCGTCCCGGCATCCGTCCGGCGGCGGTTCCCTTCCCGTACACCGCCTCGCTGTGGGGGTAGGGCAGGATGAAATTCTCGCTGTAGCTGTATATCATGCTGAAGGTCAGCTCGTTGTAATGGTCATGCCGGTACAGGGAATCGCACTGCATATATCCCATGAAGTCCTTCAGCCATCCCGCATTCCATTTCAGGTCAAAGCCCAGACCGTCGCTGTTCAGCGGCGCGGTTACTCCCGGCCATGCAGACTGTTCCTCGGCGATAAGGAGGGCCCCCTTCTCCCGGCTGTGGAAGATGGAGCTCAGATGCTTCAGGAATTCCACCGCATCCAGGTTCTCATGACTGCCGTAGAGATTGGCCACCCATTCTCCCGGATTCTTTCCGTAATCCAGATAGAGCATGGAACCGACCGCGTCGAGCCGCAGCCCGTCGGCATGGTACTTCTCGGCCCAGAACAGGGCATTCGCGATGAGGAAGTTTGACACCTCCGGCCTTCCGTAATGGAAGGACAGCATGCCGGCGTCTGTGTGCTCTGTCTCATAGAGACAGGAGCCGTCAAATGACGCGAGTCCCCAGGCATCCTTCGGGAAATTGGCGGGCACCCAGTCCAGGATGACGCCGATGCCGTTCTCATGCATGTAATTCATGAAATACATGAAGTCGTCCGGCGTGCCGAAACGCCTTGTGGGCGCATAGTATCCCGTCACCTGATATCCCCAGGAGGCATCCAGCGGATGCTCCATCACCGGCATCAGCTCGATATGGGTGTATCCCATCTGCTTTACGTAATCTGCCAGATCCCGGGCAAGATCCCGGTAATTCAGGAATTCCGAGCCGGGCACCACTTTTCCGCCCCTGTCCACGGCCTGTTCTCTCCGCTTCCAGGAACCCAGGTGCACTTCATAGATGGACAATGGTTTCTTCCTCGGATCCGCCCCGGCCCGCGCCTTCATCCACTCCTCATCCGTCCAGGCAAACTCCCCGATATTCCAGACCATGGAAGCATTGTCCGGACGCATCTCCGCGGCATTGGCGTAAGGGTCGGCCTTCAGGAACGGCGTGCTGTTGTGATTCTTGATTTCGTATTTATAGAGTGCCCCCTGCGGAACGCCCGGAATAAACAGCTCAAACACCCCGGAATCCCCCAGCCGGCGCATCTGGTGGCGCCGTCCGTCCCAGAGATTGAAATCTCCCACAACGCTCACCCGCATGGCCCCGGGAGCCCATACCGCAAACAGGACGCCCTCGGTTCCGCCTATCTCCGTCGGATGGGCGCCGAGCCTGCTGTAAATATCATAATGGATGCCGGCAGCAAACTTCTTCAGCTCCTTTTCCGGTATCTGCTGCTTATATGCATAGGGGTCCCGCTTTTCCGTCAGCACCCCGTTGTCATAGAATACCAGGAGCGTATAATCCGTGATCTTCTTCACGGGCACCAGAGCCGCAAAAAAGCCGCTCTCGTCGGCCATCTCCATATTATACTGCTTCCCGCTGCCCGTAAGCTTCACGGTCACATCCCGGGCCGTAGGAATATAGGCCTGCACCAGCATTCCCTTCTCTGTCATATGCGGTCCCAGGATACGGTGCGGATCTGAAGATTCCGCAAAAGTGATCTCTTCTATTCCGGCCCAGTCCATCAGGTCATATAAAGTTCCGTCCATAATATCATACCCTCCGTTCTCCCCTACCGGTGCGGATTACAGCGTTCCTTTACAATATTTTAACATTGCACCCCGATAAATACAATCATTTCCAATTCGCTTGCACAATGGACAGAAGTATTTTATACTGTTTAACTGACGTACTTTACGACAAACTGCATTTACATAACCTCCGGCAGTCTGAGAACAGCATGCCGGACAGGTCAGGACCTGCTCGCGGGTCCTGCGCGATGAAGATTTAAAGCTTTTCAGGAAAAGAGAGTATTATGGATCAGAAACAGAATACGCAAGGCACCCCGGACCCGAATGACGATCTCTCCCGTTTCGGCGACCTGGATCGCATGCTGGAAGACCTGCGGGCCGGCCGGACCGGCATCAACAGGCCGGAGCAGGCTTCCCGGGATGACGGCGATGAAACAGAATCCGACGGAGAAGGCACTCTCCCCCGCGGAACAGAACAGACGGACAGCCCTGACGCTGCCGGAACCGGGGCGGAACACGAATCCGAAGAACCGCCGGAGAAACCGAGTCTTCTGAAAGAGATTCTCAGCTGGATCCAGGTTCTCGCCGCAGCCGTCGTGATAGCCTTCATGCTGGATCATTTTATCATTGCCAACAGTACGGTCCCCACCGGCTCCATGGAAACCACCATCATGCCGGGAGACCGGGTTATCGGCCTCAGGCTCAAGTATACCTTCGGAGAACCGGAGCGGGGCGATATCGCCATCTTCATCTATCCGGACGATGAGGCGGCCGGCATCCGCACCTACTATGTAAAGCGTATCATCGGCATGCCCGGAGATACGGTGGATGTGAAAGACGGGCACGTATACCTGAACGGCTCGGAGGAACCTCTCGACGAATCGATGATCAAAGAACCCATGATGCTGGAAGCGCCGATGCACTTTGAGGTGCCGGAGGACAGCTACTTCATGATGGGAGACAACCGGAACTACTCCAATGACTCGAGGCGGTGGCATAACCCCTATGTGAAACGCGAGAAGCTCATCGCCAAGGTTTATTTCAAGTATTTTCCCGGTATCAAATGGCTGAACTAAGGAGAATAATCATATGAAAAAGGTAGTGAAATTCGGAGGCAGCTCCCTTGCGAGCGCAAAGCAGTTTAAAAAGGTCGGGGACATCATCCGCGCCGACAAGACAAGACGGTATGTGATCCCCTCCGCCCCGGGCCGCCGCAGCAAGACGGACACCAAGGTGACAGACCTGCTGTACCAGTGCTATGACGCCGTGGAAAACGGGAATCCCTACGGAAAGATTTTCCAGCAGATCAAGGAGAGATATGTCTCCATCATCGAGGGACTGGATCTCAACCTGAATCTGGACTATGAGTTCTCGAAGATCGAGGAGAACTTCCTCGCCAAGGCAGGCCGCGACTATGCCGCCTCCCGCGGGGAGTACCTGAACGGTATGATCATGGCCGCCTATCTGGACTGTGAATTCGTAGACGCCGCCGACGTGGTGTTCTTCGATGAGAACGGCACCTTCCTCGCCGAGAAGACGGATGAAGAGCTGCAGCACCGCCTGGAAAAGGCGGAAAGAGCCGTTATTCCCGGTTTCTACGGCTCCCTTCCCGACGGCACCATCCACACCTTCTCCCGCGGCGGTTCCGATGTGACCGGTTCCATCGTCGCCAGAGCCGTCCATGCGGATGTCTACGAGAACTGGACCGATGTGTCCGGCTTCCTGGTCACGGACCCCGGCATTGTGGAGAATCCCATGCCCATCGACATCATCACCTACAAGGAGCTGCGGGAGCTCTCCTATATGGGCGCAGGCGTTCTGCATGAGGATGCCATCTTCCCCGTCCGTGTGGAGGGAATCCCGATTCATATCCTGAACACAAACCGCCCGCAGGATCCCGGCACCATGATCGTGGAGAATACCTGCCGCAAGCCCAGCTACACCATCACGGGCATCGCCGGCAAGAAGGGCTTCTGCTCGGTTACCATCGAGAAGGCCATGATGAACGCGGAGATCGGCTTCGGCCGCCGTGTTCTCGGCGTGTTCGAGGATCTGGGACTCTCCTTCGAGCATATGCCCTCCGGCATCGATACCATGACTGTCTTCATCCACCAGGATGAGTTTGTGGCCCATGAGCAGCAGGTAATCTCTTATCTGCACCGGGCAGTGCATCCGGATTCCATCGAGCTGGAGTCGGATATCGCCCTCATCGCCGTTGTGGGACGCGGCATGAAGTCCGCCCGCGGAACCGCGGGACGCATCTTCTCCGCCCTCGCCCACGCCCGGGTCAATGTCAAAATGATCGACCAGGGTTCCAGCGAGCTGAACATCATCATCGGCGTGCGCAATGAAGATTTCGAGGCTGCAGTCCGCGCTATCTATGATATCTTCATTACCGCGAGCATCTGAAGCTGAGATAACTGTACAGAACCTCCTGACTCCATCATATTCTTAGGAGACACCATGCGAATCATTGACGCCCACCTCCACTTCATGCCCGGTGAGAAATACTTCAGTGTCATCGCCCGCCGTGCCGGCCATGAGAATAAGGAGGAACATCTCCGGAAAACCTATGCGCGTCTGGGGATATCCTGCGGCATTGTCATGGGAAATTACGGAATCCGCCCGGAAGACAACGTATTTCCGGATTTTCTGCGCTACTGTGTCGGCATCCACGATACCGACCTGGCGGCATACGACACAAAGACTGCCTGCAGGTATATCGAAGAGAACCTGAAGCGGCCGAACTGTGTGGGATTAAAGCTCTATCCCGGCTACAGTCCGGTCTATATCACAGACCCCTGTTTCGATATCGTCTATGACCTGGCGGAAAAATACAATAAGCCGGTGGCTGTCCATATGGGACAGACCGCCAGTTCCAACGCGCTCCTGCGCTACAGCCATCCCATGACCATGGATGAAGCTGCGGTGCGCCACCCCCGGGTGCAGCTTGTCATGTGCCACCTGGGCAATCCTTTTCTCATGGACGCTGCCGCGGTCATCGAGAAAAATCCCAACGTGGCCGCGGATCTCTCCGGACTTCTGGAGAGGAAGTTTGACGTGGCGGATTACCTGGACCGCCAGAAGGGCTATGTGGAAGCGCTCCGCACCTGGATCGCCTACACGGAGGACTACAGCCGCTACATGTTCGGGACTGACTGGCCCCTGGCCAACTATGAAAACTATATCGATGTGATAAAGCAGGTCATTCCGGAGGAACACCGGGAAAATGTCTTCTCCGCCAACGCGGTGAGAATCTACGGGCTTGCAGAAAACACAGAAAACATCTGAATTGAAAAAACCGGCCTGTTCGGCCGGTTTTTCTTTTTCATTTCCCCGCATTTTCATTTTCCAAAAAGCGTTACTGTCCCACAACCTGGACGTCCGTCTCTGCCGGCATCTCCGGGGGATTTCCCTGCGGAGCGCCTTCCGGCGGATTCCCCTGGGCACCGTTCTGTCCTTCAGGTCTTTCGCCCTTCGGCGGCTTTCCGCCCTCGCCTCCGTGGCCGCCCTTTCCGTCACCCGGCTTTCCGTCGGGCTTTCCGCCCTCCGGCCTGCCGTCAGGACCGCCCTCTCCGGAACTCTGGATTTCCACTTTCACAGCCTCTCCCGAAGAGGAAGTGCCTTCCGTGTATTCTTTATCTCCTACCGTGAGCTTATAGCCGTTCAGATCGATGGCGTCCGTACCGCAGGTGAGCGCGGTGATGAAGGAATCTCCCGTCAGAGTCCACTTCGCGCCGTCCGCCAGCTCCACATAGACCTGTCCTGCCGCGCCCTCCGGATTGACAGCCCCGGTAAAGGACGAATTATCCGAGAGATACAGGTTCAGGGAGGATACGGAATCCACCAGCATATCGCCCTCTATGGTCTGGTTGTCGGCCCGGAGGTCCACATGTCCGCCGTTTGCGCCTTCTCGTCCCCAACCGGCTGCCGCCGCTCTGAGGAAGACGCCATCTCCCTCATTCGTGAACTCTGTTTCCGTGAGGGCAATTTCCGCCCTGGTGTTGTTGACAAAGAAGATATCCCCGTTCTTGTTGGTGATGGAACTGCCCTCGGAGGTGAATTTCGCCGTGCCCTCGTCCGCATCGCCGGACATGGACTGGTAGATCATCACCGCCTGATAATAATCCGACTTGTCCCCGTTCTTTTTATTGTTGTCGGCGGTAAGCTTCACCTCATTCAGGGTGACGCTGTTCTTTCCTTCCACCACGACGCCCTGGGAGGCGGTGGAGGTCATCTCCGCATCAGACACCGTGATATCCGCGGTAGAGTAGATAACCGGAGAACCTACGCCGTCGGTGGTGTAGGTGCCCTCCGTGACATTCACGGTGCCGCCGCCCCGGTCGGAGCGGATGGCCGCCGAGGAATTCCCCGTGGTATGGATGTTCAGGTCAGTCGCATTCATGGTCCCGCCGCCGGTGGTCATGAGGCCGCCGGAACAGTTTCCGGACGTCTCGATGACGGAATGGGCGATATTGACCGTGGTTCCCTCACCGTAGGAAAATACCGCGTTGGCGTGGGTGCCGCCGGTGGTGATTTCCATATTCTCAAGGTCGAGGAATGCGCCGTTCGTCGCGAATACGGCGGCATTTTCCCCGTAGAAGTCAGCCTCATCTCCCTCAGCCTCGCCGGTTTTCACCACCTTTCCGTCCTGGTAGGACGCTGTCTCCCCGTCTGCCAGGATAGCGTGCCCGCCGTCTTCGGAATTCTCGTAAACGCCGGAATAATCCTTCTCCCCGTCCTCCGGGGATTCGCTCTCCGCAGCTTCCCCGGTTTCCTCTGCGGATACGGATGCCTCCTCCGCGGAAGCGACTGTCTCCTGTCCGGCCGTCTCCGCCGTGCCTCCGGAGCAGGCGGTAAATGTCAGCATAAGCCCTGCCAGGGCTGCGCAGCCGATACGCCGGAAAGATGTGCGGTTCATATGTTTTCTATTCATACTGATTCCTCCGATTATGTCAGAAACGAAATATTTTTGCCTTACAGAAAGGACTATACAATCAAAGTCTGTTGAAATCATGACCAAATTGTGTAAAAGCTGTGAAATCATGGTTTTCTCCCGGGGATTCTCTCATTTACTTTCCCCGGTGCCTCTGCTATCATCGAGAGAGGATGGTTTCCATCCGATATTACTCAGACTATCTTCAAGACACGCTCAGGGGTTTATGATATGAAAAAGATTGTGCTCACACTGCTGACCGCGATTATGACGGGCGCTCTTATCCTCTCGGCCTGCGGCTCTGTTCCGGCCAAAAAGGAAACAAAACCGGAGACCAGGGAAGAGACACTGGAAAATGTCACCGCTCCACTGCCCGTTCCGGAACGCCCGGATGAACCGGCCCCGGCCATGACGGCGGAATCCCCCGCCGAAACGCCGCCTGTCTCCTCTTCCCCGGCTGAGGAGCCGGAAAGCGCGGCCTACGATGACGACCCTTACGACGGTGCGGATGTCTCCTCCTCCCGGCCGGCGGCTGCCCTGCAGCCGAAGGACGCGGATGCCGCCGCGGCGGACTTCGTGGTGGTGAGCCAGGTCATCCCTGACGCCATCCTGGAGATCCGCTACCACTCCACCTACAACTTCGTGGGGGACCGCATCGACGGATACGATGAACCCTGTGCGCTGCTCACCAGGGAGGCGGCGGAGGCCCTGAAGGCTGCCAGCGATGACCTGATGGCCCAGGGATACCGCATCAAAATCTATGACGCCTATCGTCCCCAGGACGCCGTATCCCATTTCATGCGCTGGGCAAAAGACCTGAATGACACGCGGATGAAGGAATACTTCTATCCCGAGGTGGACAAAGCCGACCTCTTTACCTCCGGCTATATCGGAAAGCGTTCCGGCCACAGCCGCGGAAGCACCGTGGATCTGACCCTCTTTGACATGCGCACGAACCGGGACGTGGATATGGGCGGAACCTTCGACTACTTCGGCGAGCGCTCCCATCCGGATTTCGGCGGTATCTCAAAGGAACAGCACGAAAACCGGATGATCCTCCGCAAGGCCATGACGGCCCACGGCTTCAAGCCCCTCTCCACAGAGTGGTGGCATTTTACCCTGGTAAATGAACCCTATCCCGACACCTACTTCAACTTCCCCGTAAGAAGCGAAGCGGTGGAACCCTCGGGAACGTAAAACAAGAGCTTCCGAACCGACATCCCGGTCCGGAAGCTTCTTTTTTTCATTCTTATACATGCAGGCCTTTTTCATGAAACCCGCTGTTCTATTTCTTCTTTCCTGTCCTGATATCATAGGAGACCGCTGTTCTGCTCTCCTCCTGCACCTCTCCGGATACGGAATCGGCAAGGGCCGTTACCTCCTCGAAGAAGAGGGTATTGACGTCGGCGGTGACATTTTCCGCTGTGATGCGGATCTCCTTCCGGAATTCAGAGCCGTCTGTGACAGCCTGTGCCTCCTTTTCCAGCCCGTCCAGCTTCTCCTCTGTCCGGCCTGCGGCATCCGACGCAAAGTCATCAAGGGCCTTCGCCAGCTCCGGATACCGGGCTTTATCCACGTCAAAAACACTGTAAACACCGGACACAGAGACATTCTCCGCCGGGAGAGGCCGTTCCTCCGCCCGGTTCCGCACGGTCAGCTGCGGATAGTTGACCGCGGACAGTTTAAAGAACTCCGGATGGTCCTCCTGCCGGATGGTCAGGATCTGTTCCGAGCTTCCGGCGCCCAGGGCGTAGGGACCGAAATAAAAGGTCAGGCCCTCCGGCGTCACCATCCACAGGTTTTCCCCGTTCCCGGAATAACGCTTAATACAGTCTTTTACGGCCTTTACCACGGCGGGATCCGGCGCTGTCTGCGCCTCTTCGGCCGCTTCGGTTTCCTCATCGGCTGTACTCTCACCGTCTTCTGCCTCTTCGGCCTCCGTCTCCTCCGCGGTCTCTTCTTCCGTCTCCGGCGGAGGCGGGCACAGACGCGCATAAGTTTCGGGCGCATGTTCCATCAGTTCCGCCGCCACCAGCTCCGGCAGCAGCTCCTGGTCTGCAACAACAGATCCGAGCTTTATACTGTCCCCGCTTTTCGGGTCGATGCTGAATCCCTGGTATGTCCAGAAGGGACTCTCCCCGTCAAGGTCCGAGTATTCCCGCTTCATGAAGCTCACGATCTCCTCATCGCTCCGCCCCATGGTCACATCGATGCCCGCCTGCAGCGTGGTAAATGTTTCACTGTGGGCCGCATATTCATCCATGCAGGCCTTGACTGCCTTTTTCAGGACACTCTGCTCGTAGGTCAGGTCATCGCCGCTGATGCTCTTAAGACGACCTGCAAGATTCGGAAAGGCCGCACCCGCCGCTGCGTCCGGAGAAAGCTCCGTGTTGGTCAGGTGCACCAGTACATGACCGTCATTCTCATCCCGGTAATCCGTTCCGGTCTCCCGGACATCGATCTGGATACGGGCCGGACCCACAGGCTCCTGCTGTACCGTCTCCTCCGCGCTGCCCTGTCCGGAACCGCCCTCTTCTCCTGCCTCTTCCCCGGATGCGCCGTCATGTTCCTCCGCGCCGGAGCTTCCCTCCTCCGCGGTCTCTGACTCTTTCACCGTGCCCGTATTCCCTGTCCCGCTGCAGCCCGCAAGTCCTGCTGCTGTCATGAGACCTGCGGTAAGCGCTGCGCAAATAAGAATAGTGTGCTTTTTCATGTCGATTCCCCCCTCGAAAGTCCCTTCCTCAAAAACGGAAATCGCTTTCTCCTCCTAGACATGTTATAGCACACTTTTCTCTTTTGTGTTATCCGACTTTTGTCGGAATTCCATCAGTATGTCTGAAGAGCCAGGGCATATCGCAGCTCCTGCAGCCAGAGCAGGAAGGCAATATCAATTGATGCTGACATCATGTTTCTCCATTCTGATATTTCCGGATTTCCACCAGGTTGGTGTGCTGAGGATTACCCTTTGCCAGCGGTGAGGGGTCCGTGCCGGTCAGGACGTTGATGCTGCCGCGGAGATCCGCAGTATTCCCGCTGCTTTCTCCGGTATCTGTCCTTTTTTCCGGGGTATACCAGGCCCCCTGAGGCATGCCGCAGACGCCCTCTGTGATGCGGTCGGTGACCAGGGCAGGCATGCGGATGATGCCGCGGCGGTTAAAGATTTCCACTGTGTCTCCGGTATGGATCTGTCTGTTTTCCGCGTCTTTTGGGTTTATCCAGACCGCGGGCTTCTCGACCTCTTCCATCCACTCGTTGTTGTCGTGGATGGTGTGGCAGCGCCTGCGGGTATGCCAGCCGATGAGCTGCAGGGGGAAATGCTTCCGTTCCGGATCTTCCGGTCCCTCTGCGCAGGGCTGATATCCCGGAATCGCCGGGATGGCCGGGTCCTTCATATCATAGAGCCGTTTCGAGAAGATCTCTATCTTCCCGGAGGTCGTCCAGAACCGGTGGTGCTCCGGGTCTTTTACTTCTTCCGAGAAGGCCACCTGATTCACCTGTTCCCTGTACTTCCAGCCGCCGGCTCTGCTGAATTCATCG
>JAGBNL010000154.1 GCA_017634415.1 Clostridium sp. | reverse complement strand
GGCCAGATCACGGTTTTGTTGAGCTTCACCACCAGCTTCGGCCAGGTGAAACGGTTTTCATCGATCACATCCTGCACCGTAAGGCCTTCTCTCCATTTGGAGTAGGGGCGGTTGTTCAGCGTCATCAGGCTTCCTCCTTCAAAAGCGGCTCCACGACTTCAAGAAGCTCCGGAAGATCCATGCCCAGCTCCTTCAGGTGCTCCACCGTGGGAACGCCGTTCATGGTCCAGCCTCTCTTCGGGTAAACCGCGTCAATCAGCGTCTGGTAGCGATCTTCACGGAATTTGCGGGTGGCGGCCATTCTCTCCTTGAGGCTCATGCTCTTCACCTGCTCCTCCGTGTAGCCGGCCAGCTCCACCAGCTGGCTGTCATAGCGCTCTTCTCTCCAGAGGTACTCATCCTCGAACACGGGGCCGGCGGAACGGTAGGGAATGGCGTCATTTGCCCGGAGTCCCTTGCCCATGCGGATGTTGAAGATTCGCTGGAAGTTGTATACGCGCTCGGACTGACGGATCATGCCCGGGATATCGATGCGCTCGCCGGTTACGCCGTAGTACAGATCCAGGTAGTTCTGCACGTGCTCCGGCACCATCTTCGGGTCATCGGTTGTGGCGTTGTCCGCCGGGACGATATCGTTCCAGGGCAGCTTGCAGAAGCCCATAAGGCCGAACCAGGTGCGGAACATGGGATAGAAGTACAGTGCCTCCGCCTTGTCCTCGAAGGTGGGGATCTGGTTGTTGACCTGATCCATGAAGATGAGCCATGCTTCATCGTGCTGCGGTCCCTTGTTGGTGAGGCCGTAGCCGCCCTGCTGCGCCAGGGATTCCTTGGCGGAATACTCGGAGTACTCCAGGCCCTTCTGCTCCATGCCGAAATCATTCATCTCGGCAAGGTCGCCCCAGCCCTGTTCTGCAAAATATTCCTTCTGCTTATGGATGCCGAGGCCTGCAATCTTGCCGAAGCCCTCGTTCCGGGAGATCTGGTGCATCATTTCCAGGTCGGCGGCGGCATTGCCCCAGGTGAGCTCGAGGCCGCCGGTGCGCTCCTTGTTCAGGATGCCTCTCTCATAGCATTCCATCAGGAAGGCGGTCATGGTGCCGTAGGAAATGGTATCGAGGCCGTAGGTATCGCAGTAGAAGTTGATCTCCAGGACCTCCTGGGGATTGTAGATGCCGCAGCTGGGGCCGAGGCCGGCAGCGCTCTCATACTCCGGACCGTCTACGCAGACCCGCTGTCCCTTGTAGGGGCCGGTTTTCAGCAGGAAATGGTCGGAGGCCTTCGCGCAGGCCATGGAGCAGCCGTACCAGCAGCCGTCCGCCGCGCCCTGGGTCAGCCAGTCCGACTTGAAGACCTTCGCGGTCATCTCGTCGATGCCGGGGGCGTCGCCGAACTTGAAGTTGTGGGTGGGCACGATGTCATAGTCCGCCAGAGTTCTCAGGGAGTATGCCGTGCCGACGCCGCGCATGTCGTTCTGCTTGCTGTCATTCTGAGCCACCTCCCGGTGGAATCTGAGGCCTGTCTTATTGACGATGGAGAGGTCGTAGCAGTCGTTCAGGTTATTCTTTACGCCGGGCACCTTGCAGACCAGGGCCTTGATGCCCTTGTCGCGGAAGACTCTTCCGATGCCGCCTCTGCCGGCCTGCTTGAGGCGGGTTACGCCTCTGCGCGGGTCATAGAAGGAGAAATTCAGCATGCCGATATTGCTGTACTTTGCAGCGGAACCTGCGCAGGCCACGGCGATGTTCTTCTTGTCATTCTCATCATCCGCGTACATGGCGGTGAGCTCCTCGCAGAGCACATGGGCGTCAAAGTGCTCCAGGGGCGCTTCCTCGAAGGAGATGGTCCCCTTCACCGCGTCGATGACCACGATGAGGTCACGCTCGGACTTTCCTGCGATCTCCAGAGCGTCGAATCCGGCGAACTTGAGATAGGGTCCGAAGAATCCGCCCACGTTGGAGTCGATGGGAATATCCGTCAGCGGGGAAATGGTGCAGATCAGGGTCTTTCCGGTGCCGCCGTACTGGGTGATGCCTGCCACGGGGCCTGCGGACATGACGATCTCATTCTCCGGGGAATTCCAGCGGGTCTTCGGATTTACCGCATCCCAGAGATAGCGGAGGCAGTAGCCCTTGCCGCCGATGAATTTCTCTTTCACCTCCGCGGGGATATCCGCGATTTTTGCGGTGCGGTCGCCCACGTTGATGGTGAGGATTTTGTCGGTGTAGCCGCGGTGAAGCGGTGTTCTCTCATAGGGAGTTTCGCCGAGCACCACATGTCCGGCCTTCATCTCCGAAAGCTCCTCCGTGGAAGGAGCCTGATATCTGGGAACATTGCAAATATGAATCATCAGGGTTTTCCTCCTTATTACGCTTCTTCGATGCGGATGGCGCCGGTGGGACATGCTTTCACGCAGAGTCCGCAGGCAACGCATTTGCTGGGTTCGCTCCGGTCGTCACACTGGACCATCACCTGCTCGGGACAGAAACCGACGCACATGAGACATCCCACGCACTCCCTGCGGTTCAGCATGTAGACGCCCTTCGGGTTCGCTTTGATCACGCAGGTATTGCATACTTCGGAACATTTTCCGCACTGATTGCAGATGTGGATGATATGGGAACCGTCCTCCCGATCCTCGATGCGGATGCAGGACAGCTCCGGGTCATTTTTTTTGTAATAAGCCTGGGAACAGGCGGCTTCGCAGGAGCGGCAGCCGATGCAGAGGCTTTCATCTTTAGCTAAACGTTTCACTCTGGGTACCTCCAGTCTCCGAATTTACTCCTTTTATTATAACATTATAATGAAAGGATTTCAAAAATATGAAATCTGCGGCTTATTCCGTTTTTGCATAAGGAGAGGGGATATCAGTATCCGCCTCAGAATACTCCCATACCGGTAAACTTCTGCACGGGAACGATATCCTCCGCCGGGAAGCCTTCGCATTCCCTGGGAACGCAGACATAGCCGTCCGCGGAGGAAAGGGTGGTGATCAGCCCCGATTTTCCCCGGACGGGAACGGCGGATATGCCTTCCGGACCGGACACGAGCCGCACGGCGGTGTACTGGGTTCTTCCGTGGTTTGCCCCCAGGGATTCCGAGAGGACCGCCCGGACGGCGTATTCCCGGGGCGATGTGCCCAGAAGACGGCACAGAACTTCCGAGACAAAGAGCCTGGCGGAAAATGCCGCCGCCGCGGGATGTCCCGGCAGTCCGAACACGGGCTTTCCTTCTATCAGTCCCAGGATGGTGGGCTTTCCAGGCTTCATGGCGATGCCGTGCATGAGAAGCGTTCCCTTCTGTTCAATCAGCCGGCAGGCGGCGTCTTTGGTTCCGACGGAGCTGCCGCCGGAGAGGAGAATCAGGTCCGCCTCCTTTACCGCCCGATCCAGGGCCGCGCCGAGGATATTCTCATCGTCCGGGAATATGCCGAGACAGAGGGGCTCTGCCCCCCATTCCCTGCAGAAGGCCTGAAGCATGTGGGAATTCACATCCCGGATCTGGCCGGCCCCGGGCTCCCTGTCGGCGGGTACCAGCTCGTCTCCCGTGGAGAGGATGGCGATTCGGGGCATCCTCCGGACCGGAATCTCTGTTTTTCCGATGGCCGCGAGGGCGCCGATGTCCAGGAAGGACAGGCGTTTTCCGGCGGGCAGGACCACATGTCCCGCCCGGACGTCATCGCCCCGGAAGATGATATTCTCTCCGGGGGAGACAGGGCGGAGAATTCCGATGGTGCCGTCCCCGTAATCTTCCGTATATTCCTTCATTACCACGGCGTCCGCGCCCTCCGGGAGCGCGCCGCCGGTGGGGATTATCCGGGCAGCTCCGGCCGGAAGAGGGGACCCTGCGGATTCTCCCATGAGCACCTCGCCGTTTTGGGGCATCAGGGCCGGGATGGATTCGGAGCATCCGAAGGTGTCGGAAGCTCTCACGGCGTAACCGTCCACGGTGGAGCGGTCAAAGCCCGGGACATCCTCCGGGGAGGTGATATCCTCCGCCAGATATCTGGAGAGGGCGTCCTCCAGGGAGACCGTCTCGGCCTCTGCTTCCCGGATGGCAAGAGAATCTATGAGCTGCAGCACTTCTTCTGTTTTCAGTACGTGGAGCATGGTCTGTTCCGCCTTTCTTTTGTGAACATTATATTCAGCACCGACAGCGTGGGTTGTAAAACAACCCGCGCTGTCGGTGTCCAAAGTCGCTTCGCGCCTTGGCCACCCGGGAATCATGGGCTTAATCTGTCAGGCAAGCAAGCTTCTCTTTCAGATTAAGCCCATGATTCCCGCGGTGCTGAACAGTTATCATTATACTATCATTTCCGGCGGTATGTTATAATAAAGTGAACAGGGAGGATAAATGCGATGGTACAGGTAAGAATACTGGGAACCCGGGGCTCGGTCCCTGTGTCCGGCAGGGAATTTGAGATATTCGGCGGGGCAACCTCCGCGTATGCGATAGAAGCGGGGAAGGATGTCCTCTTTCTGGATGCGGGAACAGGCATCCGGCGCGTGTCCTCCGGAATTGTTCCGGCTGAGAGGGTGCATCTTCTTCTGACCCACACCCATATCGATCACATCCTGGGGCTGCCCTTCTTCCTGATGGAGCACTGCCTGGGAAAGCAGGTGGAAATCTGGGGGAGAACCAGGCGGGGAGAATCCGCGGAACAGCAGCTGGACCATCTCTTTGCCCTGCCCCTCTGGCCGGCGCCCCTCAGGGCCTATCCCGGCATAGAATATACATTCCATGAAGTGCCGGAGGGAGAGTGGGAGATCGGTCCCTTCCGCCTCCGGGCAGCGGAATCCCATCATCCGGGAGGATCTCTCATCTACCGGGCGGATGCGGAGGAGAAAAGCCTCGTCCTGGCGACGGATTTTGAACACGGGGAGGAGGCATCCGCAGCGCTTGCCGTCTTCTCTGAGGGCGCGGACCTGATTCTGTATGACGGACAGTATACGGAGGAAAATTATCCTCGGCACAGAAACTTCGGGCATTCCACCCCGGAGGAGGGAATAAAGATCCTGGACCGGTCCGGCGCGGGGAAGCTTCTTGTGGTCCACCACGATCCGGGACAGACGGATGAGGCGCTGCTTGCCCGGGAGAAGAATCTCGGTTCCGGACGGGTGCATTTCGCCAGAGAGGGGGAGGTCATCACGCTATGAGTGCATACACGGTGAAACAGATGATTGATATCGCCATCGCCATGTCGGCGGAGAAGGATACGACGGCGCTTCTGGACCGCATCCTCACCGAGGCCATGACCATCACCCGGTGCGACGGCGGGACCGTCTACGTGCGGGAGAAGGACGGACTTCACTTTCACAACATGATCACGAAATCGAAGGGATTTCACCGGAAACGGACGGGGAAAGATGAGATCGCCCCGCCGGTGCCCATGACCAGAAGCCATGTGTGCGCCTGCGCCGCCATGGACCACAGGAAAATCAGCATAGAAGACGTATATCTCTCGGAGGAATACGATTTTTCCGGCGCAGCGAAATATGACAGCTACAATGATTACCGCACCAAATCCATGCTGGTGATCCCCATGGAGGATGAGAAGGGCAGGAACATCGGGGTTCTGCAGCTCATCAACGCCATGGATGAAGAAGGCCGTGTCACAGCCTTTCCGGAGGACTGCGAGGAGCTCATCACGGCCCTGGCGTCGCTGGCGGCCATCAGCATGAATAACAGCCGCCTGGCAAAATCGGTGAATGACATTCTCCACTCTTTTGTGACCGTCATGGTGGATGCGGTAGATGCGAGAAGCGCCTACAACGCCAATCACACGAAAAGCATGGTCAGGTACGCGGAGCGCTTCCTTCAGTGGCTGGATGAGACGGGGCAGGAATTCCGCGTGCCGGAAGAAGAGAAGGACCCGTTCCTCATGAGTGTCTGGCTGCACGATATCGGGAAGCTGGTGATTCCTTTGGAGATCATGGATAAGGCCACGAGGCTGGGCGCCGGGGAAGAGCGGATACAGAATCGAATTCAGATCGGGTGCCTTATGGAGCGGATCCGCGGCCTTTCCGACCCGTCGGTTCTGACGGAGGCGATGGAAAATGAAAGCCGCCTGCAGGAGGCGGCGGAGGTGATAAAGAAGTCCAATACAGCGGGATTTCTTACGGATGAGATGCTCGGAAGGCTCGCGGCGGTGCGGGATATGTCCTGCCTGCGGGCGGACGGAAGCCGGACGCCCGTTCTCACGGAAGAAGAATATACGGCCGTCACCGTCCGGAAAGGGACGCTTACGGCCGCGGAGCGCAGAGAGATGGAGCGCCATGTGGAATACACGGGAAGTCTTCTGGGAAAGATGGTATTCGACGGGGACTACGCCCCGGTGCCGGTCTGGGCCGCCATGCACCACGAGCTGCTGGACGGAAGCGGCTACCCGGAGCACCGGAAGGCGGAGGAGATCCCGCCGGAGGTGCGGCTCATCACAATCCTGGATGTGTATGATGCCCTGACGGCGGAGGATCGGCCCTACAAGCCGCCCCTGCCGTCGGAGAAGGCATTCTCCATTCTGGAAAGCATGCGGGAGGAAGGAAAGCTGGACGGAGAGATGCTCCGCATGTTCAAAGAAAGCGGCGCCTGGAAGAAACCAGACGCCGGAGAAAAAACAGAATAAGAATTACCGGTTCAGATGGTCGAGGGTGAGCACTTCAAAGCCCTCGGCCTTTCCTTTTAGTTTTATGGAGGAGCCCAGGGAGGTGACTTCTGCCTTCTCCCCCAGCATGTCCGCCACGGTGCGGGAGATGAGGATCTTCCCGCCGGGGGCATTGGATTCCAGGCGGGAGGCGGTGTTCACCGTATCCCCGATGGCAGTGTAGTCCATCCGCTTCGGGGCGCCGATGTTGCCCACCACGGCGGGACCGTAGTGAACGCCGATGCCGAAATGGACGGTGCGGCCGAACCGCTTCTCCAGCTCCAGCCCCAGGGCCTTCGATCCTTCCACCATGTCCATGGCCGCGGCGCAGGCCAGGAATACAGGATCCTCCTGCTCCACCGGCGCGTTCCAGAAGGCCATGGTGCAGTCACCCACAAACTTGTCCAGGGTGCCGTGGTTCTTCATGATGCAGTCGGTGGTCAGCGTCAGGTATTTATTGATGATCTCCACCACCGTGGGGGGATCCAGGGATTCGCTCATGGAGGTGAAGCCGCGGATGTCCACGAAGAGAACGGCGATGTTATACATTTTCCCGCCCAGGGAGAGGGCTTCCGGGCCCTGGGAGAGCAGCTGCTTCATGACAGCCGGATCCACGTACCGGCCGAAGGTCCGGGAGATACGGTTTTTCTCCCGCCTTGCCCGGATATAGTTTGCCGCCACGGAGGCGATAAATACCAGGGTCAGGGCCAGGGGAACCCACAGCACATGAAGCACCAGGCCCGGGCCGGCGTAGAGGAGCTTCGCGATGCCGCAGAACGCCCCGCCGGTGAGGAGCCATGCGCCCGCCGCGGCGGGAATGGCACGGTCCAGGCAGAAGAACATCAGGCCGGCGGACAGCGCAAAGAGAAGGGCGAGCTGCAGGGCGCGGGGCGCCTCCTTCGGATAGAACCCCCGGGTGAAGGCGTCGATCATGTTGGCGTGGATCTCCACCCCGTACATGGGCTCCGCGTGAGAGACGGAGGTGCGGTATTCATCCTGCAGTGCCGGCGCGTAAGGGCCGATGAGAAGGATTTTTCCGGCAAATGTCTCCGCCGGGACGCTGCCGTCCAGCACGTCGATGACGGAGATTCCGTCGGAGTAGCCGCCCGGTTCTTTGGTAAACGGGATATAGAAGAAGCCGCCCTCTGTTTCCGGGGAGGGATTCGGAACCACTCCCTCCGATGCGCACCACCGCTCATAGAGCGCCCGGGAGAGGGAGGGGATATCGCCCTGCTCCGGCACATGGATCGACAGTATCCCGTGACGGAGGATGGCATCCTCGTCCTCCATGGTGTTGATGTGGGCGATGCCGCAGGCTTCGGCCAGCGCCGGGTAAGGGCCTTCCCATCCCAGCACCTGACGGTCAGCCATGTAGAAGGTGTCCCGGTCGGTGATGAGGCCGCTTCCGAACAGGGCGGAGGAGGCGGCGATGACATTGCCCCCTTCGGCGCAGGCCTCAGCCAGCGCCTGATCCGCGGAGGGGTCCTGGGAGGGGCCGGTAAACAGCACATCGATGCCGATGGCAGCAGGGCGCTGATCCTCCGGCACATCGTTCAGACGGCGGATGAGATCCGCCATCACATGCCGGGACCAGGGCCAGGGCCCCAGCTTCTCAAAGGCGCGGTCATCGATGCCGATGATGGCGGTATCCGCCAGACCCGCCGAGGGCGACTGGTAAAAACGGTCGGAGATCACGCCGTCCGCCGGGGAGAGAATCCCGGAGGATACGGTGAGTGTGAGGAGAACTCCCGCTGCGAGGGAGGCAAGTATTTTCAGAAGACGGTCCGTTGGTTTTTTCATAGGGGCATCCTCCGTGAACGCTGCGGTCCGGCCCCGGACGGGGCACAGGACAGAGCGGGTCTGAATCTTCACTGCGCGGGGCCCGCGGGCGGGTCCCGTCACAGTGACCGTATCATGACGGTATTGGAAAGTCAACAATCGAAAGAAGGAAGCGGAGCGGAGAAAGAGAATAACTTCCGACCTTTGACGGTATTCCGGAAGGTATGTTTTTTCTATAATTATAACTGCAGCAGTACAGTTCGCCCCGGCGGGAAAGGGAGGAGAGGACGATGAGAAGATATCAGAGATACACGGTTCTGTTTGCGGCCCTGGCCGTGACCGGCTGCCTTCTTGCATGCGGCGGCGGTGCTTCCGGACAGAAGCCGGCGGAACCTCCGGCGAAGACCGCTGAGGCAGCGGGAACAGAGGAGAAGGAGACTGTCTCCGAAAGCGGAGAGAAGAAGGAATCCGCCGGCGCCCCCATGGCGCAGAAAAAAAGCGGATCCGGAGATAAGGACGGAGCAGAAGAGAAGGCTTCCCTGGCAGAACGCCTGGAGGGCCGGTATTCCTATGCCTATCCGCCGGCGGAGGATGATGCGGAGCGGCTGGAAGAAGGAGAGAGGGAATACTATACCCTGGAACTCGTGAATTTCGGCGGGAATCTCTTTGCTACCGGCGGAATTGCCAGGACGGAAAGCCCGGAGGAGGAGAAGGAGGCCTATTCCTTCTGGGGTATGGAGATGATTCCCGTGACGGAGGGGGCCCTTCTGGACAGGTCAGCGGATTCCTGTGAGGTGGGAATCCTCACCTGGTCTGTCATGTCCAATCTGGAGAAATACTGGGATCGGCCCGCATACGGCAGCATAGAGCTTACAGAGGACGGCGTTGCCTTTACGGGAAAGGACGGGGCGGACAATCCCCTGATGGAAGGCGCGGCGCGGGTGGAATTTGTCAGGGATGACACAGTTCCGGCGGAGCTGTCTGCGAATCCGGAGATGCTGTCGGAGCATGACCGGGGGGAGATTCCGGAAGAGCTTTACGGTGTCTGGAAGGAAGAGAACGAATATGCCCCCCTGGTGGTGGAATTCGCGAAGGCGGAGGGGAATGCCCCGGAACAGACAGGACTGGTCCGGATGTACCGGAAGAAAGACGGACAGCGGGTAATGTTTGCGGTGGGAGCCTTCTGTATACAGGAAGGCGGCATCATCACCTGCGGATACAATCAGCTTGGCACGATCCCGAACGTGGAGACCTGGATTTACACCCCGGAACAGGAGAACGGGAAGATGAGTCTTTCCGCGGAGGATGAATATGGCACCGTAAGCGGACTGAGCGGGGAAAAGAAGACATTTGCCCGCATCACCCCGGAGGAGATTCCCCTGACCGGGCTCTGGGCGCTGGAACATGCGGATACCTCTGTAAGCGCGTACAGGAAAGTGCTGGATACCTACCGGCAGGCAATGGAGGAAAACTGGGATCAGGAGACCATGCAGTCCAAAGAGTTTTACACAGGGCTTGCGTCCCATGGCGTACCGATGTCGGACGGGGACGGAATCGGCTATGTGCTGTATGATATCGACCAAAACGGCATCGACGAGCTTCTGATTACCTGGGGCGGAAGCGTTATCGATATCTGGAGCTTTGACGGCAGAGAAGCCGTTCTCACTTACGTTACGCCCTATCGCGGCGAGACGGTGATTTATGAGGACGGGATGGTGGAGTGCATGTTCGGTGCCATGACGCAGGCCTCCAATACCTGGTACCGGATGAATGAGAAGACAGAACAGCTTCTTCCGGTGACGGAGCGGCTCTATAAGCCGGTAGACCACGGTGAACCGGAGATGCAGTACTATGTATTTGCCGCGGCGGGAGAAGAGGAAGAATTCGAAAGACTCTATGAAGAGAATCATGAATGGCCGGTCTGGGCCATGGAATGGGGCGATGAGATCACGAAGGAGGAGTATGAAGAGATGATATCCCGCGCAGCCCCGGTGGAGCTTTCCGGCATCGCGCTTAAGGATTACGCGGGATTCTGAGGTTCAGGACACGCTCGCGTGTTCTGCACGCTGCGTTCTATCTGCGCTTATAATCCACGAACTGGTACTTAAGTCCGCTTTCCCCGTCGGTGAGGAATTCGCTTTCCTTCACAGGCTCGAATTCATTGCCCCGGAAGGGAAATGTCACATCGTGGGGGGCTCTGGTGAATATGTGGGTCAGATACAGTTTGTCCGTATGGGGCATAAACTCCCGGTAGACGGATTCTCCGCCGATGATGAAGGCCTCTTCCTCCGGCGTGATCCGTGCGAGGGCCTCTTCCGCGGAGGAGACGACCTCCGCACCGGGAACGGCGTAGCCCGGCTGCCGGCTCAGAATAATATTCCGGCGGTTTCCCAGGGGTTTTGCTCCGGGGAAGGTTTCCAGGGTTTTCCGGCCGTAGATGACGGTGTGATCCTTTGTGAGTTCGCGGAAACGCTTAAGGTCCTCACGGATGTGGAACTGGAGATGTCCTTCATATCCCAGTCCGAAATCTTCGTCGACGGCGGCTATGGCTGCAAGCATGGCAGATCCTCCTTGTGTTTTTTTACTTCAGCAGGTGATCGATGGCGTGATTCAGGTCGTCCAGACTCTTCTGGTCGTTGTGTTCCACTGCGTCCACGATGCAGTGGGAGATGTGATCCTTCAGGATCATGCGGCTGGCTCCGGACAGGGCGGACTGGACGGCGGCGAGCTGTATGAGAATCTCGGTGCAGTCCCGGCCGTTTTCCACCATACGCTTCACCGACTCCAGATGGCCTATGGCCCGGGAAAGACGGTTCAGAACCTGCTTTGTCTGGGTGTGGCTGTGGGTATGGGTATGGGAGCCGGATTCGTAAGAATCATGGATGTGTGCATGGCCTTCTGCCGGTGCATGTGTATGCGGGTGTTCATGTTCATGATGGTTCAGGTGAGTTTCCGGCATGACATATCCTTTCTTCCGGGGCACATTTCGTTACGTGAACAGTTTACCACAGTTTTTGAAAAAAATATTCAGCATCCTGAGAAAAAAACAGGGACGTCTGACAGGTATCCGTGAAAAAGACGGAAAGAATGGTAGAGAAAGCACGTGAGACGTATTATAATATTCAGGGATGGTGAATCAGCCCCGGATGCGGGCGGAATCGACATTCATACTGACTTTGAGGGAGGTAATTATGGCAGAGAACAAGATGCTATCAGAATCGGAGGCGCTGAAGGAACAGAAGTGCCCGGCCTGCGGCGGTTCCATGTCCTTTGACCCGGTTTCCGGAAAGCTGGTCTGCGACTACTGCGGCACCGCGGTGGAGATTAAGGAGGAAGCGCCCGCACCTGCAGCGGCAGCGGCCGCACAATCACCCGCGGCGTCTTCAAAGACGGAGGGCTTTGATTTTAACAGCATGAACAGCCAGGTGACGGATGTTAACGCGGAAGCGCTCCCGGTGTATAACTGTGTTTCCTGCGGTGCCGAGGTGATCGCGCCGCCGTCCCAGATCGCCCTGACCTGCCCGTACTGCGGCAACAACATCGTCCTCACGGAGAAGGTATCCGGAAACCTGAGACCCAACGGTGTGATTCCCTTCAAGATTACCTCAAAACAGCTGCCGGATGCCATGAAGCGGTTTTACCGGGGCAAGGCGCTCCTGCCGAGAAACTTCTTCTCGGAGAGCACCATGGGCAAGGTGACCGGCGTCTATGTGCCCTTCTGGGTATTTTCCGGCAAGGTTCACGGACGGATGACATTCTCCGCGGACAAGAATAACAGTTACCGGCAGGGAAATTACGAGATCACCGAGACCAGCACCTATGATCTGGACCGGTCGGTTTCCGCTTCCTTTGATTCGGTGCCGGTGGATGCCAGCGGCCGTGTGGAAGACAAGCTGATGGACTCCATGGAGCCCTTTGACATGAGTGAGGTGAAGCCCTTCGATATGCGGTATCTCGCCGGCTTTACGGCGGACCGGTTCGATGTGGCCAAGGATGATATCGCGAAGCGGGCGGAGGAGCGGGTGCTCTCCAGCGCCGCCAATATCGCCGCCGGCAGCGTGACTGGATTTACCAACATACATCGGAAACATTCCGACGTTGTATACGATCTGAACGCGAAGTATCTGCTGTTCCCGGTGTACCTGTTTGATATCATGCACGGCGGGAAAAACTATAACTTCGCAGTCAACGGACAGACAGGCAAGGTGGTGGGAGAGATTCCGACGGATTCCTCCGTAAGCCTGCAGTACTTCCTGACCCGGGCCGTGCCTGTGGCGGCTGTGGTGCTGCTGATTTCCTTTGTCCGTTATATGATGGGGAGGTGACACAGATGAAGAGAATCATACGGTTTTTATCCCTGCTTCTGGTGCTGCTCCTCTTTGCGGGTACCGTAACCGCCTATGCGGCGGAGTGGAATGAGGATTACTACCGGGCCTCCGATATGTCCGGAGAGCTCTCCGAGACGGAACGGAATGACCTGGATACCATGTGCATCGACATCATGAAGGCCCATGAGGTCGACGTGACGCTTCTGGCCCTTCGTCCGGAGGACTATGAAGACAGCTCCATGGAGGACGTGGCGGATACCTATTATACCTCCTCCCGGTTCGGCTACGGCGCGGGCGCGGACGGATTCCTCATGGTCTGCGACACCGAGACCGGCGAGGCGGAGATCTTCGCCTACGGCAATGCGGAGACAAAGGTTCCCCGGGATTATCTGGACTATGTGGCGGGCAATGTGTCCGGCTACAAGGATCAGTACGGCGTCTACGGCATGATGTACTCGGCTGCGAAGAGTCTGTCCAACTATATGGACGAGCATCCGGAGGGCGCGGCGGCGGTATTGCCGGCCGACACCCAGGCGGCTGACCTGTCCGGAGAGATCGGGCAGGCGGAAGCGCAGAATCCCGCAGCGGGCAGTGAACCGGCGGAGATCCCGGAGGGAAGCTACACCGACATGGCGGGCAATGTCCATGTGGGCGCCGGCACCGACAAGCCGGACTGGTATCCCGCGGATCCGCAGAACTTTAACTTTTATAATGATGAGACGGCAGCCCGGGTGATGGACATCGCGGAACTCTTCACAGAGGGAGAGAAGCAGCAGATGGAAGGACGTCTTGCGCAGATCCGGGAAGAGATCGGCAAAGACATCGTTATCTACACGGACAGGACTTCCTACGGACTCGGCCACGAGGCCTGCGCCGAAGACTTCTATGATTACAACGGCTACGGAATCGGCCAGGAACGGGAGGGATGCGTTCTCTTCATCTGCATGGATCCGGACGATCGGGGATTCTGGACAGCCTGCACCGGCCCCGAGACCATCGGTCTCTATACAGAGGAATATGCCAACCAGATGGACGATGCCCTGTACAACTATCTGGTAAACGGACAGTACGGCGAAGGCGCCGCAGACTGGATCGAGAATTTTTACACCCTGTACACAAAGGGAATGCCCTTCCCGCCGGAGTGGTATGACGCGGAGAAGACGGAGAGAACCCATGACGCCGCGGCGCCCAGAATCGATGACACCATCGGCCTCTTTACCAATGATGAGGTGCAGAAGCTGACGGAGCAGGCGAAGAAGATCTCCGACAAATACGGTCTGGACGTGGTGATTCACACGGCAGCAGGACCTTCCGGTCTCGATCCGGAGAGCTATTCCCAGATTTACTATGAGCAGAAGGGATACGGATTCGGCGATGACTACGACGGCATCCTCCTGACCCTGTTCCGGGATTACAGCAGCGGTTCCCGGGTGAGGATGTACGCCTCCGGCGCAGGACTGGACAAACTTACGGATGTCAACAGAAAGCGTCTTCTCGGCTTTGCGGAGAAGGATGCCGACAGCGGGAAGTACTATAATTCCGCAAAGGGGTGGCTCTCCAACGTGGAGCACATGGAGAAGACCGGCCGTGTGGCCCGCTCTCTGTTCTACTGGATCGCGACCCTCCTGGGCGGGTCCGTTCTGGGCTCCGTCTTCGGCGGCGTTTCCCTGGGCGGTGCGAAGGCCAACATGAAGGTGCCGAAGCCCCAGGTCAATGCGGACCGGTATCTGATCCCCGGAAGCCTCCAGGTGGGAGCCATGCGGGATTACCTGGTAAACACCAACACATCAAGGAGGTACATACCGCCGGCACCGAAGTCCTCGGGCCGGAGCGGCGGAAGCTCGGGCGGCTCCACCTTCCACAGCTCTCACAGCGGACATTCCGGAACGACCCACTCCGGTTCGGGGCGGAAGTTCTAGGGTTCAATATGACGAAAGTATCAGACGGGATCATCGCGGCTGCGATGGTCCCGTTTTCACGCTGCAAACTATGATTGTAATTCAGGCTTCCCATACAGATTTTGCCCCTGATTTCCAGAGAGAAGAAAAAATTATGAAAAAATTAGCACTCACTCTTGACAAGTGCTAACAAGCGTGTTATAACACAGATAGAACAAAGGAACAGAGAAGATAATCTCCTCCGTCCCAATGCTCCAAACACAGAATATGTGATTGAGTAAAGGAGGAATTGATTATGTTAATGCCGAGTATTTTCAGAGAGAATTTGTTTGATGACTGGTTTGATTTTCCGCAGTGGAATGATTTTGGCGAGACACAGAAGAAACTGTACGGCAAACATGCGGACCGCCTGATGAAGACGGATGTTCGTGAGCAGGATGACCACTTTGAAGTGGATATCGACCTGCCGGGCTTTAAGAAGGATGAGATTACCCTGGAGCTGACCGACGGCAACCTGACTGTCAGCGCGGCTAAAGGCCTGGACAAGGATGAGAAGGATAAGAAGGGCAGAGTGCTCCGCCAGGAACGCTACGCAGGCGCCATGCAGAGAAGCTTCTATGTGGGCGAAAACCTGACAGAGGAGGATATCAAGGCATCCTTCCATGACGGCGTGCTGAACCTGACGATTCCGAAGAAGGAAGCGCCGAAGCTGCCGGAGAAGAAGACTATCATGATTGAAGGATAAACGTAATTATTCAGAACCCTTCCCTGCACATCGCAAGATAAACGAATAATCGAATAATAATGCAGAACCGCCGGGAATACCGGCGGTTTTTCAATGCATCCGTATAGAATTGTGTGATAGAATGGTGATGTAATCGAAATTTCAGATATAGATCATCGATCGAATTGATTGATCAGTGCAAAAGATATAATAGAATTCCGGAAATGCAGTAAAAATGCGCCAGACAACACGGCAGACCAGGAGAGAAAGGCGAAGAAAGGGAGGAAGGGAGAATGGTACAGATTCCTGTGGAGGTTGCGGAAACATTCCATCGGTATTACACTTTTATGCAGGAGCATGTGGGTTTTCAGATGAAGAGAAGCCTGTTCCATACGAAGGAACACTGCGGCAGAGTCCTTCTTTTTTCACTTCTTCTGGCAGACCGGGAGGGACTGTCCGGGGAAGAGAAGGAGATTCTGGCCGCGGCGGCGATTTTTCATGATACCCGCCGTCAGGATGACGGCTTTGACGTGGGTCACGGCAGGCGGGGAGCGGAATACTACTGGGAATACTGCCTGTCTCATTCTGTGAAGTTTTCAGAGCTGTGTTACCGTATCATGGAATACCATGACCGGGATGACAAGATTGGCGAGAAGGCGCTTTCGACCATGGGACCGGAGAAGGATCGGGCCATTATGCTTTACCGGATCTTCAAGGACGCGGACGCTCTGGACCGGTTCCGGCTGGGGCCCGGCCAGGGCAGTCTGGATGAAACCTATCTCCGCACGGAGAGCGCGAAGGATCTTACCGGCTATGCAAAGCGGGTGGTGGAATCCTGGGAGGAGGGCCCGGAAGCGTAACGGGAAGCCGGCAAAGGGATCCGGACAGAGAAAAAAGAAAACAGAGGAATATATGGATAAGGAAAACAGGACACTGAAGCCGGAGGATTATCTGGAGCCGGCCTGTCCGCTGTGCGAGGAGCCCTATGGGGTGACGCCGGCCGCAAAGCCGGTGCCCCAGCAGCGGATCATCGAGAAGATGGATGACTATATGAGCCGCCGGGATTACGCGGGCGCGGAACGGCACCTTCTGTACTGGCTGGAGGAGGCAAAGCTGGGCCATGACCTCCGGGGAGAGCTGATGATCCGGAACGAGCTGGTGGGCCATTACCGGAAGACCGGGGATAAGGAGAAGGCGCTGGAGAACAGCGCAAGAGCCCTGGAGCTTCTCCGGGTGCTGGACTATGAAAAGACCCTGAGTGCCGGAACCACCTATGTGAATACGGCCACAGCGCACAGCGCCTTCGGGGAGTATGCCCGCGCCGCGGAGCTGTTTGAGAAGGCCCGGGCTGTCTATGAAGGTCCCTATCTGGAGAACCGCCCCGAGCTTCTGGGCGGTCTTTACAACAACATGGCCCTGAACTGCGCGGCCATGAAGGATTTTGCGAAGGCCCACGCCTTCTATGACCGGGCCATGGCCGTGATGGAAAAAGCGCCGAACGGCGTGCTGGAACAGGCCATCACCTGTCTGAACCGGGCCAATGCCATCGAGGACGAAAAGGGCCCGGAGGAGGGCGAGACGGAGATAAATGCCCTTCTGGAGGAGGCGGAAGCCCTGCTGGATACGCCTTCTGTCCCGAGGAACGGGTATTACGCCTTCGTCTGTGAGAAGTGTGCGCCCACATTTTCCTATTACGGGTATTTCCTGACCGCGGAGAAGCTGACCGGGAGGGCAGAGGAAATCTACGGGAACGGCAAAGGAGAATAGAATTTTATTTGCCTGCGGGCAGGTAATAAGCCGGAAAGAAATGTGTGAATATGATGAAAAAGGGACTTGAGATTTCAAAAGCCTACTTTGAGGAATACGGGCGTCCGATGCTGGAGGAACAGTTTCCGGAGGTGCTGCCTTATCTGGCGGCAGGCCTAATGGGCAGCGGATCCGAGTGCTTCGGCTTTGACGATGAGGTATCCAGGGATCATGATTTCGAGCCGGGATTCTGTCTTTTCCTTCCCGGCGAGGATGTGGTGGACCGCAGGATCGCTTTTCTTCTGGAACGGGCCTATGCGAAGCTGCCGAAGGAATTCGGCGGCCTGAAACGGAGCCTGATGCAGCCGGTGGGCGGCCCCAGGCACGGGGTGCTGAGAACGGAGGAGTTTTTCCGGGAGCGGCTGGGAGAAGGGCTGTGCCGGGACCTGCGCCGGGCTGCGGAGGACAGAGCGGATTCAGATGCCCCGGAGAGACGGACGGATACCGCAGAATCCCCCGGGGAATATAAAGCCTGGCTTGCCCTTCCGGAGCAGTCCCTGGCGGAGGCGGTGAACGGGGAGATCTTCTTTGACCATTACGGCGAGGTGAGCCGGATCCGCCGCGGGGCGGCCTTTTATCCGGAGGATGTGCGCAGGAAGAAGCTGGCGGGATATCTGCTGCTGATGGCCCAGGCGGGGCAGTATAATTATACAAGATGCCTTGCCCACGGGGAGACGGCGGCGGCCCAGCTGGCGGTGTGCGAGTTTGTGAAGAGCGCCTGCGGAAGTATTTTCCTGCTGAATAAAGTATATCAGCCCTATTACAAGTGGACCTTCCGGGCCCTCCGGGCGCTGCCCCTGCTCTTCGAGGAGGCGGAGCTTCTGGAGTATCTCCTTACCACCGACAATGCGCCGGAGACTGCGAAGGAAAAGTACGGCGTGATCGAAGGCATCGCCGCCGATGTCATCGAAGTGCTGACGGATCAGGGACTCACAGAGGCTGACTGCGGGGACCTGGAGAAGCATGCTTATTCGGTAAATGACGGGATAGCGGACGGAGAGCTGCGGAATCTCCATATCCTGGCGGGCGTGTCCTGAGGTGAAGCCTCACCAGGTGAGCCCCTGAACCGCGGGGAGCCGCGGGATTCCCGCCCCTTTGGGGCGAGCAGAAACAGAAACGAGGAGACAGAAATATATGAAACTGTACGGATTACAGAAAATGACGCTTCTGGACTTTCCGGGACACGTGGCCTGCACGGTGTTCCTGGGAGGCTGTGACTTCCGCTGCCCCTTCTGCCACAACTTTGAGCTGGCGGACGGAAAGGCGGACCCCGTGATGGAGGAGGAAGAATTCTTCGCCTTCCTTGAAAAGAGGAAAGGCCTTCTGGACGGGGTTGCCGTCACCGGCGGCGAGCCCTGCCTCCATAAGGGCCTGCCCGCCTTCCTGGAGAGAGTGCGGGGAATGGGCTTTGGCACAAAGCTTGACACCAACGGCCATCACCCGGAGCTTCTGCGGGAGATCCTGGACAGAGGCCTGGCGGATTACGTGGCCATGGACATCAAGAACAGTCCCGAAAAATATGATGAAACCTGCGGGACAGAGAGGACAGGGAAAGAAACTGCCGATATCATATATCCCGTTCATATGGACCGCGTCCGGGAGAGCATTGCCCTCATCATCGGGAATGCCCCGGACTACGAATTCCGCACCACCGTGGTGGACGAGCTTCACGAGGCCTCGGATTTCGAGGAGATAGGGAAAATGATCGCGGGGGCAAAGCAGTACTTCCTCCAGAGCTTCACCGACCGGGATACGGTGCCCTTCGAAGGGTTCCACGCCCCGGATCCGGAGCTGCTGGAAAAATATGCGGAGATTGTCCGGAAATATGTGGCGCATGTCGAGGTGCGGGGTGTACAATGAGAATAACCGGCACAATCGGGGAGACACGAAAAATCTGGTCGGAAAGCTTGCTTTCCAGACAGATTTTTCGTGTCTTCCCGATGCGGCCAAGGCGCGGAGCGCCTCCGGCCGCAGACAGCGAGAATTGCTTCGCAATTCGAGCTGACGTGCCGGTATGGCCCGGTGCGAAGTGCTGGTGCGGCCAAGGCGCGGAGCGCCTCCGGCCGCAGACAGCGAGAATTGCTTCGCAATTCGAGCTGACGTGTCGGTGCGGCCCAAAAGGGAGAACTGCAGAGGAAAAGGAGAGGAACATGGCTGGGAAGTACAACATCTGTCTCGATATCGGCGGAACGAAGGTTCTGGGCGTGATCTTTGACGAGAAGCGCAATATCGTCTACAAGCTCAAGAAGAAGACGAAAGCCGGCGGGGACACAAAGGAGAATGTAGAGGAAGTCATCGTCAGCGTAGTGGAAGAGATGCTGGATGAGGCGAAAATCAGGAAGAAAGATGTCCATGCCATTGCGGCGGGCGCGCCCGGCGTCATCGATTCCGGCCGGGGCGTGGTGCTTTTCTCCCCGAATCTCCCCTGGAGAGACTATGATATCGAGACGCCCATGGAGAAGAAGTTCGGCGTGCCTTTCTATATCGGCAACGATGTGAATGTGGGCGTGCTGGGCGAGTATAAATACGGCGCTGCCAGAGGCTACCACAATGTGGTCGGATTCTTCCCCGGCACAGGCATGGGCGGCGGCCTTATCCTGAATGATGAGCTGTTTACAGGCAACCAGTTCAAGGCCGCGGAATACGGCCATATGGTGCTTGACCCGGAGGGACCCCTGTGCGGCTGCGGACAGAGAGGGTGTCTGGAAGCATTTTCCAGTAAGACCGGCATGTCCAAATACATCAGAGAGCAGGTGGCCCGGGGCCGGGAGAGCCTGATGAGCGAACATGTGCAGAACGGCGTGTTCCGCAGCAAGATGCTGAAGAAGTCCATCGCGGCGAAGGATACGGTGGCCATCGAGGCCGTGGACAGGGCCTGCCATTACCTGGCCATCGCTACCGGCAACATGATCAATACCATCAGTCCGGATGTTGTGGTCTACGGCGGCGGTCTCATCGAGGCCATGGGCGACTATTTCCTGGAGCGGATCCTGAAGGAAGTGGACCGCTACTGCATGCCTTCCATCCGGTCCACCGTGGAACTGAAATGTGCAGAATTGGGCGACTATTCAAACATCTACGGCACCCTGGCAATGATTGAAGAAGGTTAAGAGATATAGAATCTATTGATAGACGATACTGACTTTTCATAGTTGGTATCGTCTATTTTTATACCATATCTAGTTGTAAAAAAAGTGTAAGACACTACATATTGACTTTCTGACCTGCCGGTACTAGAATAATCCTGCACGCGCCGGAAAGTGCGCGGGGAGGACAGCCGGCGGAGGATGACGGCTGTCAGGAGAAAAGTCCCGGAGAAGGGACAGGAATACGTCTTGAATGAGTACTGACAACAGGGAGGAATGGTTATGTATCAGGTAGTGAAGAGAGATGGCAAGATTGCCGATTTCAATATCGGCAAGATCAGTGCGGCCATCACAAAAGCATTCGAAGCTTTGGGGAAACAGTATCATCCCAGCGTCATCGAGCTGATTTCGCTCCATGTCGCATCTGATTTTGAATCCAAGATCAAGGACGGGAAGGTTACCGTCGAGGAAATCCAGGACAGCGTGGAGAAGGTTCTGTCCCAGTCCGGCTACGCGGACGTGGCGAAGGCCTATATCCTGTACCGCAGACAGCGCGAAAAGGTCCGCAATATCAATTCCACCCTGCTGAACTATAAAGATCTGGTCAACAATTATCTGAAGATCAACGACTGGCGCGTGAAGGAGAATTCCACCGTCACCTACTCCGTAGGCGGCCTGATTCTTTCCAACTCCGGCGCCATCACCGCAAACTACTGGCTGTCCGAGGTCTACGACGATGAGATTGCCGAGGCCCACAGAAGCGCAGCCATCCACCTGCACGACCTGTCCATGCTGACCGGCTACTGCGCAGGCTGGAGCCTGAAGCAGCTGATCCAGGAAGGTCTCGGCGGCGTACCGGGCAAGATTTCCTCCAGCCCCGCAAGCCACCTGAGCACCCTGTGCAACCAGATGGTCAACTTC
>JAGBNL010000153.1 GCA_017634415.1 Clostridium sp. | reverse complement strand
CCGGAGGAGCTGTATCAGCTGCACCTGCAGAGAGCAAAGCACATTCTCCATGTGGCGGCGGCCAACGAGGCGGAGATTCTGATACTCGGGGCCTTCGGCTGCGGCGCCTTTATGAATGACCCGCACTATGTGGCGGCGGCTTACCGGGATGCGCTGGAGGAATACCAGCACTGCTTTGATGTGGTGGAATTTGCCATATACGCCCGCGGTTCTGAAACAGAAAACTACAGAGCATTTGAAGAGAAGCTTCTGATGTACACGGAGAAATAATATGGATTATGAAGGACAGCTGCGCTCCCGCGGCCAGGATCTGACAGGATACCCGATTAAGTGAAAAAAAGCAGAATGCTGCCTCAGAGGAGACGCATTCTGCTTTGATGCTGTATGGCTGAAAAATCAGCTGGTTGGTGAAACCTTGGAATCGATGTGCATTCCCATGCCGGCGGTGTGGGCGGAAACCTCGGAGGAGAGATAGAGAACGGCATTGGCGATCTCTTCGGGCTTTGCGTAGCGCTTGTCCATCGCGTAGTTTCCGGCAAGCATTGCCATGGCTTCCTCATGGGTCATGGTATCACCGAAGAAATCCTTCTCGATGCGGAGCATCATCGGGGTATCCACGGGACCCGGGCAGATATAATTGACATTGACGCCCACCGGGCCCAGCTCCAGGGCCACGCACTTGGTGAGGCCTGCCACCGCATACTTGGAGGAAACGTAGGCGCTGTTTCCGGCAGTGGGTTCATAAGCCGCTGCAGAAGCGATGACGACGACGGCACCGGACTTCTTTTCGATGAGGATCGGTGCGGTGTACTTCATGACCAGCATGACGGCAAAGACATTCAGCATGTAGGTCTTCTCGAAGAGATCCAGCGTCATATCCTGTACGGGATGGGATTTTCCTTCGTAGCCGGCGTTGGGAACGACGATATCAATGGTTCCGAATTTTGCCAGAACCGCATCCACGCAGTTTTTGATATCATCTTCGTTGGTCATGTCAGCCACAAATCCGGCCACCTGGCCTTCCGCCGCGCCGAGAGTCGGCAGCAGGGCATCAATTTTAGCCTGGCTGGTAGAGGAAAATGCAACCTTTGCGCCTTCCGCGATGAATCCTTTGACAATCGCGGTGCCGATTCCGCCGGTACCGCCTGTAACAAACGCAACCTTATCTTTGAGCTTCAGATCCATAATGACTCCTTTCCGGGGCAGGGTTCGGGCGATGCAGCCTGCCGATTTATTTTTTTTCATATTATACCGAAAGGTCCGGAAGCCGCCACTTCTATTTTGTTATAGCTCCGGTTATGCCACGCCCCACATCGGGGCCAACACCGATGATGCCCTCTATGCGGTGGGCATGGCCTGTGTAAAAATGAATGGAGCTGCCAGCGGCAGCTCCGTTCTTCATTATGCAGGATGCTAGATATCCAGATGATATTCCGCGGCGGGTCTGATGGAGACCGGGCCGCCGATTCTGGCGCCGATGATGTCGGAACCCACCTTGGAGAGCTCTGCGCTCAGCACGCCGCCGGGCTGCCGGAGCTCCGCACGGAAAGGAGAATCCTCGGAATCCAGGGAGAGCCAGATGGCCGCGGCCAGGGTGCCGCTGCAGCAGCTGCCTTCCCAGACCCGGTAGTCCGTGCTGCGCACCCAGACGTAGGGGTGCATGTCGGAACCGTTCAGAAACATGACGCCGGCGGCTTCCGCGTCGGTATTCCGGGAAATGATATGGATGATATCATCGGCAAGCTCCCGGCTCGGTGCTTCGTCAAGGGCAATAACGTGGGTGATGCCGTCCAGATGGATGGTGGGGAAGCTGGCGGGCCAGTGCCGTCCTGCGATGGGTACCTCCAGCGCCTCGATGGAGAAGGCCAGGGGCATATCGATCCAGGGACCGTCCTCCCGGAATTCAACGGTCAGCAGGGAAGGACATCCGGACACCTCCGCCTGAATGGTATCGCCGATTTTCCTGCCGAGACGGCTGCCCGCGATGAAGGCGGCGCCCCGGGCCGCGTTGCTGCTGAATTCACTGCCGCACATCTCCAGGCGGACATCGCCTCCGTAGAGGGGAGGACACAGAAAACCGACCTGTTCGATGTCGAGAGCGGGATCATTTACCAGTGCCGCTCCGATGGGGGCGTAATAAAGCGGGTCTGTGGGAGTTTCAATGATTGCTGCCAGGCTGCCTGCCAGATTTGCCATTATGATGCTGAGATCAAAGTGCATGGGTCCCTCCTGTTCCTGCTGCAGTATCGGGTGCTTCAGTCTTCCTTCAGGGGAAATTCCTTGTGTTCAAAATAGCTGGAGAGAAGAACGGATGTATTGGACAGGCCGAACTTCCGGAGACTTTCCAGAAGCATGTCCAGGGTATGGGAGTTCTCGGTCCGGATGCGGATGAGAACATTGTTTAAACCGACGATGTGATGGTGCTCCGAGATGGAAGGATTCTCCTCGCAGAATCTGCAGAAGGCGGCGTAATCCCTGGGGGGAACATTGACCATGATGTAGGCTGAGATATTGTTGCCCAGGAGCGTCTCGTTGATTTTTGCGTGAAATCCCTCTATGACGCCGGCGTCCTTCAGACGGTTGATGCGTTCCGCGACGGCGGGGGCTGTGAGGCCTACCTCTTTGCCGATTTCGCGGGTGGATGCCTTGCAGTTTTCCTGGAGAATATTTATGATTTTGATGTCGGTATTGTCCATGGGGCTCACCTCATAAAGATTCTTTTTCAGCTCGCTCCGCGGGGCAAAAGCCCTGCGGCCATAATATAGAAAGTTCACCCTTCATTATACAATAATCGCAAAAAAGGGTAAAGAGAAACTGTTAAGCCGATCCCCGGGATCGGCTTATTTTTTTAAGTGAAGACAGAGGATGACTGACCGAATAATATTTACTTTGCAGGCGCTCATCCCCTATACTTGTATCATCCGCAGGGAAGCTTCGGGGCTCTCGCTCCTGCGGGGCGAGCAGAGAGAAAGGAGCGCGTATGAAGGCATACAGAGCAGAGGTCCTTCACAGGGAAGACTACCGTGTGACTGCCTGGAGCGGCGGCAAGACGACAGAGCTTTCCATAGAACCGAGAGAGAGCATCTACGCTGACAGGGATTTCCTCTGGAGACTCAGTTCCGCCACCGTGGAGCTGGAGGAGAGCGATTTCACCAGCCTTCCGGATTACAACCGGATCATCATGACGCTGGAGGGAAGCATCGAGCTTCGCCATAACGGCGGAGGCTGGATTGAACTTCCGGAGTATACGCCTTACTCCTTTGACGGTGCGGATGACACCCAGAGCGTAGGCAAGGTTGTGGATTTCAACCTGATGATGCGCAAGGGAAAATGCACCGGCGCGGTGATTCCGCTTCGGATGATGGATAATGAGACAGCGGACCTCGGCAGCATCCTGATGCAGGAGATGTCCCGGCCCGACGAGATCATCATCTACTGCCCGAAGGGCCATCTGGATGTGACGGATGAGCGCGGGGAAGTGAGCCGGCTGGCTCCCGGAGAGACACTCCGGCTGGAAGGAGACCTGGCGGGAAAAACCTGGACTCTGAAGGCGCTGGACGGTGTGGCTGCGGTGGCAGCCGCAGTAAAGTATCTGTAAACTGTTCAGCACCCGGGAAAGAAGCAACCCGGATATATGGTGCTGAATAACAACAAGCTGAATAGAAACAAGAAATATCTGTAAAAAACAAGGAGGAAACTATCATGGCTAAGTTACTTGAGTGCGTGCCGAATTACAGCGAAGGACGCGACATGGAGAAGGTTGAGAAAATCTGCGACTGCTTCCGCGGCAAAAAGGGTGTAAGACTTCTGGACTACCAGACCGACCCGAACCACAACCGCATGGTTGTCACCGTTATCGGTGAGCCGGAGCCGCTTCGCGACGCAGTTATTGAGTCCTTCGGCAAGGCTGTCGAGCTTATCGACATGACCAAGCATGAGGGCCAGCATCCGAGAATGGGCGCCGTGGACGTAGTTCCCTTCATTCCGTGCCGCAACACCACTGTAGAGGATGCTGACAAGTGCGCGAAGGAAGTTGCGAAGGCAGTCGGTGAGAAGTATGAGATTCCGGTATTCCTGTATGAGGATTCCGCTACCGCTCCCCACAGACAGAACCTGGCTTCCATCCGCAAGGGACAGTTCGAGGGCATGCCCGAGAAGCTGAAGGATACAGAGAAGTGGACTCCGGACTTCGGACCGGTTGGCCGCATTCACCCGACCGCAGGCGTAACCGCCATCGGCGCAAGAATGCCGCTGGTAGCCTTCAACGTGAACCTGAATACTCCGGATGTGGAGATCGCCAACAAGATTGCGAAGAGAATCCGTCACCTGAGCGGCGGCTACCGCTTCATCAAGTCCATCGGCGTAGACCTCTCCGACAGACACATGGCACAGGTTTCCATGAACCTGGTGAACTATCAGAAGACCGCTATGTACCGCGCATTCGAGGCTATCAAGATGGAAGCCAAGAGATACGGCGTTGTTCCGGTAGAGAGCGAGATCGT
>JAGBNL010000152.1 GCA_017634415.1 Clostridium sp. | reverse complement strand
TCCGCATCCAGGAGTTCATACAGTTCTTCCCCGTGATACCAGCCGTCCACGCACACTCTCCCGAGAAGCCGGAAATGGAACTCGCTTCCGGATTCCGCAGCTTCTCTGTAAACAGACTCCGTCGCGATAAGTCCCTCCTGCCAGATCTCCGCCAAATCGCACAGTTTCCCGGCATCCTCGGCAATCTTTGCAAGGATCGCTTTACTGTCCAGAACCTCCGCGACCCGGAGCCCGACCGGTCCGGAAGCCATGCCCATACAGAAGGTGCGGCCGGTTTTTTCCTCCGCCATCCGCTGCATCAGAACAGCGCATAACAGGGCATCCCTGGCCGGACACGGGAAGACTGCCGTAAGCTGCTCCTCCGTGAAACGCACGGCACTTCCTCTCCGGGACTTCACCAGCCGAAGCAGTTCAGAGAGCATTTCCTTTCCCATCCTGTTTCCGGACGCCGTGCCGCCCCCGGTTTTCACTTCCAGAACCACCGCTTCGGTTCTGAGAGATGTTCCAGTCTTCAGGGATGCGCTGATACTCTTTCCCGTGATACGCCGCATCAGATCCATCGGCCAGAAGGCTTCATAGAATTTCCGGTAAATGTCCGTACCCTCCCTGGTTTTCTCCAGTTCTTCCGCCATAAGATTGAATTCGGCGGATACAGCGGCCAGCTCATTGTGCCCGCGCACATGGAGACGGGTATCCAGTTTTCCCTCCGCAAGATCCGCCACTGCATTGCGCAGAAGCTTCAGCGGGGACAGGGAAAGGGCGAGCACGGTAAACACCGTTGCCAGCACGGCCATACCCATACACCCGCAGGTTCTCAGAACCTGAAGCAGTATGTAATGGAAGTTCTGGAGATCCTTCCGCATGAGGGTCTGGACGCAGAGCACGGTATCCAGACCGGAAGTCGTCTTTTCGGGCCGCATGACCACCGCATGTATGCCGCGTCTCCCGGCATACAGGAAATCCTTCGGTTCCCCGGCCTCCAGGACTTCATCCACGCAGTCCTTGAGGGAGCCTTCCGTCATCATGCTCCAGTAGGCGCCCTTGTCGAACAGGTCTCCGATCATATGCACTCCGTCTTCCTGATACCAGGCAACCGCCGCGCTGATACCCTCTTCCGACCTCAGCAGCTCCCGGAATTCGTCGGTATCCGGATTGGTCCTTCCGGCTGCCAGATCGTCCAGAACGGCGCGATCCATAATCCTGCTGTAAAGCTCGGCTTCCATCGTGCATGCATATATCTCATTGCTGAAAATGTAATTGAACAGATACTCCCGCATACACACAAAAAACACAGGCGTAAGCAGAAAGAAAAGGGCGGCCGTACCTGTGGTCAGACGCACCAGAAGCCCCGGGCGGTACTGTCTGGTCTTCCACCACTGCCAGGCAGTCCAGAGCAGGAACATTCCTGCCAGGAGCACCAGCCAGCCTGTCAGAATATTCAGCAGAATCCTGCGGATCGGAAGCCGGACCCCCGGATACGGCATGGAACGCAGTGAGACGCCCGTGATGCTGAAATCCCAGTCCGGCATCTCTGTATCCTGAAGGGGCGCCCAGCTTCCTTCCGGAGTCATGGCATAGGTATCATAGTCCTCCGGATTCTCTTCGGTGCGATGATAAAACAGAAAACAGTATTTCCCGTTCTGGATGCAGAAATCCACAAGCGTTCTGTCTGACACCTCATCCGCCGGGAGCACGGCCGTATATTCCAGCCGGTTTTTCTTCCGGTTCCAGCGTGCAACAGACAGGGATGTTCCTTTGCCTTCCCTGTACCGTTCTTCGACAACATACACTTCTCCGTCTTCCGAAACCGCCATTTCCGGAAAAACCCTGGTGCCTTCCCCGCCGACCATTTCAGTCCTGTACCAGGTGCCTTCCCCTGTTTTGGAGGAAAGCTCAAAGATCTCAACGGCAGTTTTGTCAAGATTGATGCCGAAGATCTGATCCCCGTAATACTTCACATTCTGAAGGCCCGTAAAATACATTATCGAATGGGGAAGCACCATCAGCAGCGACAGCAGAAAAGAGACAGCCAAAGCAGCTGCGATGAGTGATAAATGCGCGGAACGCCATTCTTCCATGTTCTGCTCTGCCTCCTTTCTGTCTGTATTCGGGACTATTCCCCGAAATCTGTCCGCGGCAGTCCTGCCTGTCCGGTTCTCAGGGCACCTGAATATTGGTCACTGCCGGATTGGTAATCTGTATGATGCCGCCGTAGGCGCACATCAGTTTTGAAGTATTGTTGAGGGCCGGTTTGCCGCCGACCAGTACGGTGGGCGACCCGGGCGCCCAGGGGCCCGGGATCACCGGGATGCAGGGCATGGGCGTCAGCACGCCCATGGCCGCTGCCGTAGCGGACGCCACCGCCGGGTTGGCCGGGTTCGTGCACATGCCGAAGGGCATGACATTCACCATGGGCACGTTGTCCATGATCGTCGCGACCGGCGTGGCGGAAAGCACTCTCGCCACAGGCAGCACATTAAGTGTTGACGGCGCCATACCAAAGCTGCAGGCCGTCATGGCGCCCCCGCATACACAAAAGGCCATACTTTATCTTCTCCTCTCCGGGCTGAATCCCCGGAATGCAGTTATCCCTTTCCCTGAACAGAACCGATACCATTTCCCGTATCCTGGACCGGTGCTGCCGGCTGGCCGCCGGAACCGCCGCCCGGGCTTCCGGCATCTGTGCCGGGTCCGCTCGGATGCCCCGGACCGTAACCGCTGCCTCCCGTACCGCTGCCGGTACCGGAACCCGCCGGCGTCTGATTCTGCATTCCCGGACCGGTGGCCGGCGCGCCGGAACCGCTGCCCGAGCTGCTGCCCGTACCGCCGCCCGTACCGCTGCCGGAACTGCTGCCCGAGCCGCCGCCGGAGCCGCTGCCTGAACCGCCGCTGCCTCCCGCGGCACCGCTCTCCGGTGCAGGTGTCACCAGATTGCCGCCCCGGAAGTCACCCTCTTCGATGGTGATGCCCGTAGCCGCATCCAGCATGACGCCCTTGCCGTTGAACTGGCCCATGCTGAACTCGCCTTCATAGACCTTCGTGCCGGTTCCCGGATCGTAGAGCACACCGTTCCCGTCGTACTTCCCGTTCTGGAAGCCGCCCTCGTAGACCTTATTTCCCGTTGCCGGGTCATAGAGGATACCTTTCCCCTGATACTCCCCTTTCAGGAAACCGCCCTCATACCGGATCCGTCCCGTCACGGGGTCATAAGCCTTGCCGTCTCCGTGCTGAACGTCCTGCATGAAGCCGCCCTCATAGATCAGGATGTCATTGTCCCCGTAGAGTCTGCCGGTTCCGTCCTTCTTCCCGTCCACGAAATCGCCCTGATAGACCATCTTTCCGGTCTGGGGATCATACAGCTTTCCGCTGCCTTCATACTTTCCGTGGGAGAAGGCGCCGTCATAATTCACAGAGCCGTTGGACGCGTAAAGCGTACTCTGGCCGTCGATCTCGCCCCTGGAAAAGGTACCGTCGCAGTACAGGCTGCCGTCTTCGTTGTAGAGTCTTCCCGGGCCCTCGAAGCGTCCCTTGGAGAAGGCGCCGTCATAGATGATGGTGCCGTCATCCCGGTAGAGCTTGCCCTGGCCCTCATACTCGCCGTCCGCGAACTGTCCGGAGTACACCGCGACGCCGCTCTGGTTGTACAGCGTGCCCTGGCCCTCATAGACGCCGCCCTCCGCCACCTGGCCCCTGTAGACCAGATTGCCGCTGTCATCATAGATGGAGGTGGATCCGCTGTCAAAGCTGTCCTGGGTGAACTCGCCGCTGGAAAGGACGCTGCCGTTCTGATAGGTCCTTCCGGTGCCGTCCATCTGTCCGTTGCTGAATCCGCCGTCATAGACGAGGACACCGTCTTCATAGATTCGCCCGTTTCCGTCATACTGACCGGCTTTAAAATCGCCCTGATAGACACATCTTCCGTCTTTGTCATACAGTGTGCCGGGGCCGTCGTATTCGCCCTTTGAGAAGCTTCCCTTATACCGGACCTGCCCGTCAGGGTAGTAGAGAACACCCTCTCCGTCGTAGGCACCGTCCGCAAAGCTTCCGTTATATATGACGCTGCCGTCGGGACTGTATTCTTCTCCCTGACCGTCGTATTTATTCATGTTGAAGGTACCGCGGTAGACCAGCTTTCCGTTGTCGTCGTACAGCTCGCCGTAGCCCTGATAGCTCTCCATCAGGAACTCGCCCTCATAGCGGAGGTTTCCGTTATAGCTGTACAGCCTGCCGTAACCGTTGATTCTTCCCGAATCCAGTTTTCCTTCGTAGAGCACGTTTCCGGTCTTCCGGTCCGTCAGCTTTACCTTCCCGTTATAATTCACGATATCCGCGGAATCGATGGGCATGGTTCTGGTGAAGAAGCGCTCCCTGAGCGGCGGCGCCGCATAGTTCAGGAACAGCGCCGGCAGAATGATGGCCGCAAGCAGCAGCAGAAACATCAGCATCTTCGCCACGTAATACCTGCCGGTATCTACATATTCCGATATGTCCTCGGGGGGCTTTCTGAGACCCTGCACGCTGTTCTGCACAGACCGCGCTGCCCTTGTGGCGATGGACTGTCCCGACAGCATCGCCCGCACATACCGTCCCGCCGAAGTGATGGGCATGGTGACAGCGCGCAGGACGCGCGTCACCGTGGTCGTCACAATCTGGGAAAAATTGGGGGAACCGCCGAATTTACTCATGCTTTCCCTCCGTTTCCGCGGATTGGCCGCTGATGATCGTCATATTCCCGACGGACTGATATACATCCATCTGCTTTGTGGGCGCGGTAAAAGCCCTGATTGCCAGCACCAGATAGGCCACTGCGATCAGGACGATGGCAACCCCGACCCATTTTTTCAGGAACCCCAAGAGAGCCATGACCTTATCCCAGACGATACGGCCAAGGGTTTTCGGCTCCAGACGCTCCTCATCCATTCCGGCGTACTTGTCGGCGATGGGAAGCCAGGCCCGGTAAACCTCCATCATATCCGAGAATTCCTGCTGCAGAATCCGGTCCAGCAGTTCCTTGAGTTCCGGCATCTTCTTTTCCCGGAGCTCCCCCGCAAACAGCCTTCTCAGGACCGCCCTGAGCCTGTGGAATACTCTGGCCAGGTCTGCCTCGTCATACTCTGTGAGATATTCCAGTTCAAACCGCAGACTGCAGTCCAGATTCTCCGTAAAGCATACATGCTCCGGATCCAGAGAATGTACGGCAAAGAAATCCGGCACATCTGAAAGGATCAGGCGTTCCAGAAGCTTTCCGCCCATATGAATCCGTTCTTTCAGAGACAGAGGCTCGGTGTCCAGCATATCTGCCATGGGAACCGCCGACTCGGCGCCGCAGTCCACCACCACCTTCAGCCGGTCCCGTTCACTGGCGTACTGGCGGAGCTCATGAAATCTTCCCGCCTGCCAGATATCGAAGAGCCAGCCGATCAGTCCCTTGTCCGTCTGCTCGGACGGGACCATCACGATCCTGTAGACATGTCCGTCATCCTCTGCCACATTCTTACAGACGTATTGCAACAGCCCTGTCTCGGAAGGCAGGGTTTGCAGAACAAAATAATTCTGATCAAGAACACGGATAACCACTTTTTACATTACTCCCTGACAATAACATATACGGAGCTCATCACTCTGGGGTCCTCCTGGCAGAATGCCCGGACCTCATAGATCCCCTCCACATCCGGCGCGGTATACATGCCGTCTCTGGTAATCGTTCCTCCCCGGGGCGAGCAGACCTCCCAGAGGATGGTAGCGTTATGCATGTTTTCCGTTTCCGCGCGGAAATACCGGCTCTGCATGCATTTCATCTCCGGCTTGTCCGGCAGGACGCGGATGTGCTGCTTTGCGCTGCCCTCATCCTTCTCCTGCAGAAGCTCCGCCGTCCATCGGATCGCGATGGTTCTCACGGATGTGGCCTCCAGGAGACGGATTCCTATCACGAAGCTTCCCCTCTCGCTGTTGGCCTTGGCCGCCAGCTCCGCCCGCACATTCATATCCTCGAAGATCTCCGCTGAACCGAAGTACTGGGACTCCTCCGATTCCAGGGAAAGTTCGATCTTCAGTCTCCCCAGGCCAAGGCCGTGGACGATCTCCCCGGAGAAAAAGCGCTCCCCGGCCTTTCCTCCGATTCCCACATCAAATGTGAAGATGCCCGTGGCAGTCTTCGGAGTACGCTCCTCGGTTTTTCTCTGTACCGCAGGCCCCCTGTTTGCCGCATTCTGCGACTTCAGCGCGTTCACCTCGCGGATCAGCTCCTCCGTCAGCCCCGTATTCACAAATGCATTGTATACCCTCTGGTCAAAGGGAAGCTGATCGACCCGGTCGATACTTATGCCGTCCCCCGTCCGCTTCAGGTAGAGCCTCGCCAGATAGATGCCCCTGGTCCCGCCCGCGCCGAGGAACTGATTCATGGACCCCTGATACCAGGACTCCATCATCTGATGGTAAGTGTCCGCGGTGCTGATAAGGATTCTGGCGGATACATCCGCCGCGGGATAATACTCCCGGCCGTCAATCGTCACCCGGAGGTTTCTGCGCCGCGTGGCGATGGTTCCGTAGGCATGCTCCACGGAATATGCGGTGCAGGTCTTCTTCATCTCCGCGGCATCTCCCGCCGCACGGAAGGACCCGCTCCAGGATTCCTCCATGGATTCCTGGCCGTCCTGGGAAAATGCCGACAGGCTGCTGACCACCGACACCGTCACCTCGCCAAGCTCCCGCTTAGCCTCGATCCTGAGAACAGCATCAAAGGAATCCGCCGACCGCACGAAGGATGGAATCCGGCGGGTTATGATAAGGTCGCTGTTTTCAAAGAGAATCACCGTCTGGGAGGTCAGACTCCGGAGCGTGTCCCTGTCGTCGCCGGCCGGAACGGAGGTCAGGTACAGGCGGCTGCCCTCCCTGCATTTTTCATAGGCTTCCGCCCTGCTGTCCGCCCCGGACATTGTCCTGGCCGGGCAGATCCCCTCCTCCAGGTATCCCAGGCAGAGATAGGCGGCGGACACATCCTCCTGCGCCGCAAGATCCTCATAGCCCTCTATCTGGGCGAGCATAACCACCCGGGGCTCTTCTATCACGATCTCCCTGCCGGTATCGTCCAGGGCAATGCCGGCTTCCACGGAAAGCGTCTTTTCATCCATCCGCACCACCTGCAGGCCGGACACAACGCCGACGCCGTGCAGAAACCGGTTGATCAGCCTTCTCTTATCGTTCATATACTTCTGTTCGGAAGTCATGTCCTGATACGTCATCAGCTTGCCGTGATAATACTGATTCCGTTCAAACGGGAAAAGCTGCAGATTATTCATTCCTGTTCCCTCCCGGTATCCTCACCTTCCAGCATACTGTCGATACCCAGGTGCATTTCATCGCTGTTTCGTTTCTTTTTCACAGATGCCTTGATCTGTACCGTCATTCCGGCAGGCTTCATATGGCCGATAATCCGCATCAGAGACCGGTGCTCCCGTGGATCATCGAAATACTCCGCAGGAACCAGAACGGAAAAACCCCACGGATTGTCCGGTTCTTCATCCACCGCCGGTTCCTCCCCGAGATAAAGCTGCAGATATTTCTTCAGCCCTGCCACCGTGCCGCGCTTTTTTGTGAGCTCCGGCGCATTCATCACCAGCGCCCGCAGTTTGGCATCGGTCCACAGATACAGATCCTTCAGGTCATACCATCCTGCCAGCTCCTCCAGAAGCCTGCGGTCCGCGGAGGCGGGATGGAGCATTCCCGCGCTCCCGCTGATATCCCGTTCCCGATCCTCATGCATGCTCTGGAAAATACTCAGGAAGCGATCCGTAAACTCCTCCGGATCCTGGTGTCTGCTGTAAATTCCGGGGAGAAAACGCATCCAGGTTTCCTTCGGAAAATACAGGCACATATCGCCGACGGAATTATCCGATTCCCGCCGTTCGAGTTCCACTTCCACAACCATATACCTTCCCGCCGTTTCGTGCAGAAGGATATCCGTGCGTCCCAGGGTGCGGAGCGCGCACCGGGACTCCAGGGCCCTTCTCTTCTCCTCCGGCGGAATCTCCGGATCCCGCAGAAGCGCCTCCACCGTGGTTTTGCGGTTTCTCCAGACAAGATCCGGGGCGTCAAAGCAGTAGAAGGACGTTCTCAGACCGCTTCCTTTCCACATCCCGATGTCCAGCGTGAAGCGGTGCCAGATGCATCCGTCCTCCTGGCTGTCGAAGACCCTGGAAAAGAAGCATCCGCTCTCCGCGTCCTTCTTAAGGCGCAGTCTTCCCCTGCGGTATTCCAGCCCGTTCAGGTATCCGCGTTCATAATCCATCTGTTTATTGATCACGAAATAATTCATAAACCCGTTTTATTCCCTGTAATGATCCAGGAGGATCACCGGATCCCCCATCAGAAAGACACCGCCGGGCGGAGGCACCAGATCTCCGTTCCGCTTCCTTCCGACGCCCGGCCTGTCCGCCTCCATCTGCAGAGAGCTTATCCTGCGGACAAAGGGCAGTCTGTCCAGCCTTCCGTACAGTTCGCTGAATTCCAGCGGCACGCCGTAAAGGCGGTTCTTCTCCGCAAAGAAGCGCCGGAATTCCCGTTCTATCAGCACTTCGCAGTCCCGGTACTCGGGGGCCGGGATCACCTCGCAGCTGACATTGACCCGGATATATTCGGGAGAATGGAGCCGGATGGACGTTCCCAGAATCCTGCGTTCATCCAGATAGGCAAGAATATTATCCCTGAATCCCTTCGTCAGGGGCAGCGTCCGGTCGTCCGAACCGGGTCTTACCACGATATGGATGGTTTTCGGGTTGTTCTCCTCTGTCCACGCATGCGCGGAGTGGATGATCAGCCCCGGCGTCTCCTTCGTGAGCTCCTCATAATCCCTGCAGGTCACCGCCCGCCAGGTTCTGTGCTGTTCACGCACAAGCCTGAGCAGGGACTCTTCCGTCTTTTCCGGTTCCCTGCCCTGCCGGACCAGCCTCGTCATTCTGAACTTCAGGCTGTCCGCATCGTGAAAGTCCGGATCCGCCGCGGCAAATACAGAATGGTCCTTGATATTTCCCCCCGACCCTGCCGTCTCGGAAAATGCGGTCAGGGCGATCCTGCCTTCCGGCGGAAGTCCGTGAAAGCCGTCCCCGAACCGGATGGTTCCGGCCTGCTCATCCAGTGTATAGCAGAAATCTCCCGGTCCCGCCATGAAGAGATCATCCTGCCTTTTCCACAGGTTCATCCTGCCGGGATGCAGGATGTCTTCCGCCTGAATCTCCACGCTGTCCGCCAGGAACTGTTCCGACGGCAGCGCGTATTCCTGATTCGGAAACCCGTTTCCCACTGCCAGAAGCCTTCCTTCGGGATAACGGTGGGTGTAAGTCTGCTGCATCTCGATCTCCCGGAGGCCGATGCCCCGGATCAGCGGAGCCGCTTCATATCCGCCCTCGCGGCAGGTAAGGCGCAGCAGCGCCTCCCCTCCCGAAGCGGGCAGGCCCTTCTCCATCCGGAGACAGATCCGGCCGGAATAGAGAAGCCCTCTGGTCTCATCCTCCAGAACCTTCAGAGGCTGCCATCCGGCTGCCGTCCTGTACTCCCAGGCAAGGTCCGAAAGGGGGGCAAATGTCTCCTTCCCGAGCGGGTTGCGGTTCTCATCCGCCAGAAGCAGCGATATCCTGAAGTCTTCTTCTGCCGGCAGCTCTCCGTCCACAAAAAGATACAGGGCACTGCCCGTCTCCGGCGTACTGCCGAAGGGCGCGAATGCCATTCCCGCATGCTCGCCGGTAATCCCCGTCTCCGTACTGTATTCCGTCCTGCCTGAAGGGTCTCTGCGCTCTAGGCGCGTGATTCTGGCCGCCGGGAGCATCTCCTCCCGGACAGTCTCAAAATGCAGGCCTCCCGACATAAAGATGGTTCCCGCCGGTATGACAAGCTTTCCCGGCCGTTCCGTATCCACGGCCTCCGCCAGCACCCGGGCGGGCTCCCTGGAAAACGGGGTTATTCCCGCCAGACGGAAAAACTGCCTGTAATGCTCCGGTCCCAGCTGGTCCATATAGTACTGCTGGTTTTCCTGCATCCAGGAAAAGAGTTCCAGAAAGGTAATCCCCGGATCGTGATAATTGTAGTCTGTCCAGTCCGGATAGATTCCGGCGATCTGGCTTCTGTATTCTTCTATGAGATTTTCAAAAGAATCGCTGTCCAGCGTCAGTTCCGGAAGCATATGTCCCTCCACCTGATGCACTGTCAGAAACAGGCATGCATCAATCCTTTATCGTTCCGTTGGTTTTCCGTTCCAGCCGAATCCGGTGCTTTCCTCCCAGAGGCAGCACAAACGGCATGTTCTTCACCATTTCATAGCTCACCGCGGGACTGCCGGTCCGGCTTATCATCCGGGCAAATACCGTACAGCGCTGCAGGCTTTCTATGCCCTCCACCGAACGGACCACCGTCTCCATCTGGAAGCGCTCGGGAAGTCTTCCGATCTCCCAGCCCTTCCCGTCAAAATTACCCTTTACCGGATCCAGGAACTCTGTCAGTTTTTCCTGCAGATTCTTCTGAATCCTGTACAGCCGCTGATAATCCGAGATTACCGCTTCCACCTGAAGCTCTATCTCCACGATCTCCGCCCTGCGGATCTGAAATCCCCGGTCGCACCGGTAGGGTGCGCAGATCTTGTCTTCAAAGTAGTCATACAGCCGTTCCTTCAGTCCCTCAAAGCCTGCGCCCCGATCGTTGTAATCATCCGTCAGAAGCACCAGGGTTACGGCGCCCGGCACCTCGTTTCCCGAGGCGTCCACGCCGGAGAGGCACCGCGCCCTGCGGATATTTCCCGCAGCGCTCAGGGCTATCTCTTCATAGTCTTCTTCTGTCACGGCCCGGAAATGGTGATTCTGCTCCGCCGCGGCCCTGCGGATAGCCCCAGATACCGTCTCCCTGTCATATCCCCCTGTCAGGGGCAGCGGGTTTGTGACAGAGCTGATATACCCTTCCGCCAGCTCCAGTCCGTTCACCGAACCGGCAGGCAGGCTGCAGATCTTTCCGCCGCCGATGCTGTAGATGACCCGGATCCCGTCGATGACGCCCGGAGCCGGCACCCGGCATCCCCTACTCCCGCCGAAGCTGAGCGTTCCTTCATTCTCATCCAGAAGGTATACCCTTTCCCCGGGATCGTGCCGCTCAAGACTGTCCGTCTGCTTCCACCTTATCCAGGCAAAGCTCCGGTCTCCGTTCTCGTCCCGGACCTCCCGGTAGCTCCCGTCAGCGGACAGGGCTGCGATCTCCTCTCTGCTCAGGCGTTCGTCTTCCCTCACCCACAGCTCAAGATGATGGATGTGCCGGTTCAGCAGACTGATGGACGCATCCTTCTCCCGGCTCTCCAGGGTCCAGTACTCATCAAAGCCGTGACGAAGGGTCGTAACCTTCGCGCCGTTCATAAACCAGTGCCGGATATAGGGACCGGAAGTTCTTCGGGAGATGACCTCTGTCTGGACCGCACGGATCCAGTATAATTCCCGTCCGAACAGCACAAGAGGCTTTGCGTCCGGGATTCCCGCATAGGTCAGCGTCCCCGTTCTGCGGAAATTCTCCGTGCCGTCTGCGGGCGTAAGCGGCGTCCATTCACCGCGCCAGTATTCCCAGCTGATCTCCGGCTGAACCTCCGGCATGGTCTGCTCCACTTCCCACAGAATCCTGAGGGGCCCCTCCGCCGCAGGCGAGGTAAAGCCCAGGTACATGGCGGGGCGGTTGTCCTCCGCCGCCTTCACCGGATTCAGCACTCTGCCTGCCATCCGTTCCCTGCGGATACCCACCAGTTCCTCCTCCAGATGGTTTTCGGAGGTCATATATTCCGGCTCCACGCCCTCCCCTCCGTAGGCCCAGGAGATGGTGACATCCGAAATCACCGGCGCCACATAGTATCCGATGGTCTTATAGGCATTGTTAACCTTGAGTATCCGCGCCCGGATATAGTAGTTTTCCCCGGAGCCCGCAAGCACCGGCGCCATATCATCCGGACAGATGAAGCTGATGGTTTTGTACTGACGGCCGAATCCGCGGGAAACACTGTAGGTATCCGTGTACTCATTGCCGCGGAACAGTCTGGCCCAGCCGCTGCCGTTATAATATTCCCAGATCACCTCTTCTATGGTGATGTCGTACTGCTTCTCCTGCCGGAACTCCTCTTTCTTCATGATGAGCTTCCACTGGAAGGAACCGTTCTGCTCCGGGTCAATGATGGGGATCCGGACAAACTCCTCCGCGAAGCGGAGCTCTATCTTCGCGCCCTTTTTGCTGAATGCATCCGCCGCCCCGAAATACACGTCGTCGAATACGGAAAAACGCTCGCCGAAGGGCAGGCACGGCTCCGTCAGCGTCTGGTCGCTGCCTGCGGCATGAATGACATCCGGCGCCGATGCCGGACATTCCGCCACAATACGCACACCCGCGGGAGAGAAGCTCTCCAGACCCCGGATGTCTCTGACCTCACAGCAGAGCCAGCCGCTTAAGATTCCGGAAACCTCCGTATTTTCCCAGGGCGCCCGGGATGCGTCTTTCTTTATCCAGAGAGTCCCGTTTTCGATAACCGCGCTGCTGAGATTCTCTTCCTCCCCTTCCTCGCCGCTCACGTAGTAAAAACGGACGGCAGAAGGATCGGTAAAGCGGGAAATGGCATCGTCGGAAAGGATCTTTCCTTCGCTGTCGTAAAACCGGAGGCCGATTACCCCCTGCCCGTTCAGGCGGAACAGGTACGGATGGCTCAGCCGGAATACATGCCGCTCCAGATTCTCCGCAGACATGCCGAAGAGCGGGAACCCTGAGGTTTCCTCCATTCCGGTCTCGTAGAGAAGCCCGATATAATCCTTTGAGCCCCTGGTCTCGTATACCGCCGCCAGGGTATCGGGGGCGATGTAGATATCCTCCGCCAGCTCCACCGGCACAGTTGTCCCGTCATCCTCCGCCGCGCCGCTCCGCAGCGCAGTCCCCGCGGGCAGGAAGGATCCGTTCATATCCTCCCCCGACAGTCCGAAAACAACATATCCTTCCGCGGGCGCCGCCGCTTTCATGGATGTGTTCAGACAGTTGAAATAATCGATCCTGTACTTCTCGGGAAGGAGGGCGAATTTCCTGTCCAGCCGGCTCTGCATTCCCGCATAGACGTAAGCCAGCGCGCCGCCGATGTCGGGCCGTACTGTATCAAACCGCCATTCCGGTGTATATGAATGTGCTTTTTCCTGAAGCTCCTTCAGGATCTCTTCCGCTGTTCTCTGTCTGTTCTTCTTCATATACCTCCTTTCCGGCGATCCTGCCTTCTCTTACAGTTCTTCGGCCAGTCCCTCACTGATGTAGAAGGGATAGACCAGGTTGTAGGGGTTGTTGGTGGACCGGACCACATAGCCGATCTCAATGTTAAGCTTTCCCGCTTCCGCGCGGTTTGCGTGCACCTCGATGTCCCGGATGCGCGGCTCCCACATAATCAGGGCCTCCTCCACGGTCTCCTCGATCCGCGAGAGGGTTTCATAGTCCATGTTGTCAAAGGCGTACTCGTGGATGGAACAGCCGAAATCCGGCCGCATCACCCGCTCTCCCTTCCGGGTCATAATAATCAGATAGATCGCCTGACGGATATCTTCCTCGTACTCCGCGGTGCGCATCTCCCCCGTCACCGGGTCCACGCCCGGCGGAAAGGCGAATCCTCTGCCCAGAAATTCACTGCTCTGTGTATTCGACATACCGCTGCTCCGTTCTCTTACCGTCTCAGTTGATCTTGACCATGCTGCCTTTCACCTCGGTGATGCCTCCGGCCTGCAGGGTCAGCCCCGCATCCGCCTTCACCTGGGTCTGGCTGCCCTTCAGCAGGGTGCTCTGCCCCTTGAGTCCGAGGCTCTGGTCAGCGCTTACATCCACGGTGCCGGATTTCAGCGTCAGCTTGCTGCTTTCCAGCACTGCCTCCGTGCTTCCCACACGCAGGGAAATCATTTTGTCCGCCTGAACCTCGATCTCCCCTTTCTGAGAATCAATGGTCATCCTGTTTTTCTTTTCCTTATCCCGGATATGAATGACGTTTTTCTCATCCTCCATGGATATGGTCAGTCCTCCGGGCGTGCTCACCGTGAGCATCTGCTTCTTCTCCGCATCTGATATACGGATCTCCGTGCCGCCTGCCGTGCGGACCACCTTTGTGAGGTTTTTCTCCTCCACGGCCTTCTCCGGGCGCTTTACCTCGCTGCTCCAGAGCGTTCCCAGCACCACCGGGCATTCCAGTCTGTCATTCAGGAAGCCGATCACCACATCGGTACCGATCTCCGGCAGCATATAGAACCCGGCATCCTTCGCCGCGTAGGGCGTCATCACGGGAATCCATCCCGTCAGCATCTTCCCGCTCTCGCCGATATAATACTCCACCCGGATCCTGCCGGGCTGGTCCTTATTATAGTTTTCCTTGACGACTCCCTGTACCAGTCCGTATCTCATGGAACCGCCGTTTATGATCCCGCCGTTCCCGGACCCATCTGCGTACATCTGTCCGACCTCCTGCTCTCCTTACTCCCACCCTTCAGTTTCCGCCACGGTACGGAAGCCTTCTTCATCGAAGGTATGGGTGACCCGCGTGATGTAATATTTCTTATTGACCAGACTGTCGACCCTCTCGATCTTAACAAAGCGGCCGGGAATCAGTTCCGGCAGGCCGATGGTCCGGATGACTGCCTTCTGGCTCTTCTGCAGGGCTCTGTCCGCCAGGCTCTTCGCCCGTCCTGCGGTCTGTGTCTTATTTATGCATGCCGGATCGGAAACAAACCACTCCCCGGCACCGCCCAGGGCATCCGTCATACTGCCGGCGGTTTTCGCAGCCGCCTTGTCCTGGATGGGCTTTCCCGATACCGGATCAAAGCCCAGCACATTCCAGGCGGAGTTTATATATTCTTCATCCGTCTCCAGACTGATGAGTCCGCTGCCGGGCCGCAGCGTAATCACGGGGGAGGAGACGCTGCGGGGCCTGCGGAAATAGACCCTGTCCACCGCCGCGAAAAACTCCCTGTCCGCACGGCCGCTCTCTATCAGATCTTTCGTGATAAAATCGTAGTCGGAACCGTTCTGCCAGATGAGGCCGTCCTTCAGATTCTCATCCGTGGCGTCCACCACGGCGGAGGCCAGTTTTTTATAACGGTTCAGGATCTCAGAGACCGCATCGCTGTAATTCGTGATCTTAAGCTCCCGTACATGACAGTTATCCGTCATCATGAGCCTGCGGACGTCCAGTCCGACAAATTCCAGACTGTAGCCGCTGTCCGCGGAGGTATGAACCCTGACATTGGACAGATATCCGTGAAATACCTTCACCAGAGAGGAGCTGTATCCCAGCATCAGATCCACGGTCTTTCCGGGAACCGCCGCGTCCGAGACGGCACTGTCAAAGGAACCGTTTTTCACACTGTAACAGTCTGCAAACTCCGCTCTTACACTGGAAGCGCCGTCCAGGCTGAGAACAGCCTCCACCCGGGTCAGGGCCGCATCCGTCTTTGCGAGGTCCTTTCCTCCTACGGTAAAGGAAACCGCAGGAATCCGGAAATCCTTATATGTGGTCTGGAGCTTCTCATATTCCCAGACTGCGGTCATCAAATCTGCCATCCGTCATCCCATCCCCGCTGTAGTCATCTGCCGCTGTCCAGCGCCGGAACACGGATCACCTGCCCCGGCCGGATATCCAGCGGATTCATAATATTATTTGCCTTCGCAATGATTCTCCACTTTTCGCAGTCGTCATATTCCTCGTAGGCAATACTCCAGAGGCTCATCCCCTCTACCACAACTCTGCTTTTGGTCCTGTCCGGAGATTCGAAGGGACTCTCCCTGGATGCCTTTGCCGGATCCCGGTATTCCTTGATGGACAGGTCCACCGTGGCCCGGATGGGCTTTCCTTCCATGGAGAACATGGTGTAATTTGTGCTGTAACTGATGATTCTTCCCTTGAAGTTCAGGTTTCCCCAGGAAAAGATCACCAGCGGCGGCTCGTGGATTTCTCCTGCAATATGCACCGCCTGCTCCAGCTTCTTCAGCTTGTCCGTCACCGGTTTCAGCCTGTTCTCCACACCCTCCGTCAGGTTCTTCACCGCGGAGCCGGAGAACAGATCGCTGTCGCTGAAGGAATCAAAAATCAGCTGAACCGTGAGCGTTCTGCCCACGCCGCCCAGAAACTCCTGTTTTTCCGTATCTTTCATCAGATGCGGGACTTCCTTGTAATTCGGTCTCGTTGAGATCGAATAGGAGGTCGGATTGAAGGTGAAGCTCACGCTGTCCTGGGGCGTTCCCTTATCATTGCAGATGCTGATTTTTCCCTTTTTGAGTGATGTCGTGGCTGGCATGGTCTTAGCGGCCTCCCCTCAGACGTTCCATCTGTGCCTGCTCTTCCAGTTTCTTCAGTACTTCTCCCTTGAGATTCCTGCCCGCCATCTTCTCCTGCACGGCCCGAAGCCTCCCCAGTTCTCTCTCCTGGTTTTCCAGGCGGGATACGATCTCTTTCATATCCCGGACGGTCTCCCGGGTGACGCGCTCCTCCGTCCGGTGGGTGACGGTCTCAAACTCTATATCGTGATACTCCGTTCTGGTCTCGCGCGCTGCGGGTGCCGGTGCTGCGGGCATATTCTCCCGGGCCTCGGCCCGACTCCGCGGAACATCCATATCCGCCGGGCGAAGTGCCGGAGCGTCCTGTCTGCTCGCCCCTGTGGGGCGAGAGCCCCGCGGCTCCCCGCGGTTCAAAGGTACACCGTAAGGTGTACCTACATCATACCTGAGCTGCTCCGAAGCTGCTGAAGCAGCCGCAGGGGCATCTGCCGTCCTGACCGGCGGATTCCCGTTCTTCCCGCGCTCTCCGGCCAGAATCCTGGCTTCCCGGAGATGCTCCAGAACCGCGCCCGCCGCCTCCCTGCTGCTCCGCTCCGGATCCGCAAGAATCTCCGCGATTTCCGGGATCCCCGCCGCGGCAGCCTGTCCGCCGTTCATCCGCAGATATACCTGTTCGGGGGAAACTCCTCCGTTCTCCCGGTCCCGCAGAAGGTCCCGGACGAAATCCGCCCAGTTCTCCCGCTCCCTTGCGGAGAGGCTCCGGAAGTACTGCCGGCTGTTCTCCCGTATGCTGTGTTCCCGCAGGATGGTCTTTTCCCGGAGAACCCGTTCCAGGGTCCGGAAGGAATGGTCCGGCAGAACACTCATCTCATATACGGTACGGATCAGTTCCCGCTTTTCCCGGGACATCCGTATCCCCTGCTGCAGGATATCCTGTACATCGCCGTGCACATCGCTGTCTGCGGCCGCAAATATGATATCCGGCTCCCCGGGGATCATATTCTGCACCTCCGGTGAGTTCATCTCCTCCCGGAACTCTGCCCATTCATCCATCGTCAGATTCAGGATGGTCTCGGACAGCACCTCTGCCGCTTCCCTGTTTTCCCTGAGGATCTCCGTTCGCTCTGCGTGATCCCGGAGCATCCGGGTCAGGATTTCCCCAATTTCTGTTCTCCTGGCAGCGGTTTCCGAAAATATCCGTTTTTCCTCCGCGGCTGTGAGCGCAGAAGACATCTGCTCACCGCGAAGAAGCCTCCGGGTATCCTTTATCAAAGCCGGCTCCGGGGCAGCTTCCCCTCCGGCGGACCTTTCTCCGGAAAAGCGCGTCAGACGCTCCAGAAGCTGTGCGGAAAAGCGACGGAACGTCACATCGTCCATCGTGTGAAGAAGTTTTTCCAGGTTTTCCATGCCGGCAAAACCGCCTGCCTCCAGGAAAAACTGCCGTTCCTGCTCCGGCGCCCTCTGAATCCGCCAGAAAAGCTGTCTTGCCTGCTCCGATGCCCAGTCGGGAGCTTCCCCGGGGGCATACAGGCTGTCTTCCCCGAACACAAAGCCTGCCTCCGCAAGCTCCGCCGTGAAACGGTTCCAGTCCTCTTCCGGCATCTCCTCCACCAGCCGGCCGGCGGGAATATCGCTCCCCCGGCTCTGTCCGCTGAACTCCGGCAGAAGCATGATCTGCTCCGCAAGGCCTGCGGAAAATTGCCGGAACGCGGGCCGATCCATCGTTCTCAGCTCCCGTTCCAGGGAAATGATGGTGGAATGCCCTGCTGCCTGCAGGATCATGCTTCGCTCCTGCTCCGGCGCCCTCTGAACTCTCCAGAAAAACTGTCTTGCTTCCTCCGACGCCCAGCCGTTCATCGCGGGCAGAAGCCTTCCCACCCGGAAAAGCTCTGTCACTGCTCCCTGCAGAATCTCCGGGGAGGATGAGCCGGTTCCTGCCGGACCCGCCGACTCCTGAAGACGGCGGTACAGCATGGACATATACCGCTCCCGCATCCCGTTTCCTCTGGATGCCGCCGTGAGAATCCGAAGGATTCTCTCTTCTTCCCGGGGCACTTCCGTCCCGTCTGTTCCCGGCCTCCCGTCCGTTCCGGACATCCCGGTGCTTCCCTGCAGCCCGTCCATCCCTGATATGCCGGCGCTTCCCTGCATTCCGTCTGTCCCGGAGTTCCCTGCAGTTCCGGAAAAGCCGTCCCCGGCCCTGCCTTCCTCCATCTCGTGAAACACCCGCTCCAGCTCCCTTACGGATATGCGGGAGACTGCACCCGGCGCGGTCTGAGCCCGGAAGGACAGTTCATTCAGCAGTACCCTGCAGCTGTTTTCCAGGGTCAGGGCATAATTCTGTATCCAGCGGTGGTTGTGGACATTTACCCGGATCCTGTTCAGGGTGATCATCTGAGATGCCAGCCGGTCAAGGGTCTCCGCGGCAGCGGCAGCTGTTTTTGAATACGCAAAGCGGACAGATGGCAGGTCCTCTCTTTCCGGGGCCTTATATTTGGCGATAATAGCCTCGGCAAAGGATGTGGATACCTGTAATCTGTCTGCGGGTCTCAAATATCCGGAAGTAACCGGCAGCGGCCTGAGTCGGCTGAGCTGCCGGGCAGTGGTCGTCATTTGCATAGTCAAATCTTACACGCGGGGTATGCGCGCCTTATGCGGAATCCATCCCCCTCCGGCAGCCTACGGAAGCTCGCCCTCGTGCAGTCCGCTGTGGATGATCTCAACAGTCCGGTAGATGGGCTTGCCTTCCATGGCATCCAGTCCGGAGATCTCCCATTTCGTGATCAGACCCTCGTCGAAATAATAGTTCTTTTTGATAACCCCCCGGCTCATCACCAGAATCTGGACATTGCTCACAAGGGTGCCGGGTCTGAGTTCCGAGTCCGCCTCGCCGTCGGAATCCGCCAGCAGTCCTCTCTCGAAGACGATTCTCTGCTCGGCGGAACGCTGCTTCAGAAGACTGTGCACATGCTGGTTATCGCCGCCCTCGCGCACGGATTCCACCTCTATGGATTCGGAGATGTTCCTGATACGCGCAAAACTGTATGCGGCAGAACCGATATGTACCACGAAATTGCTGTTTAAAAGCAGACTGTTGGGGATGCTCATATATACTCCAGTCATTCCTTACGGCAGCAGAAGCGCCTGTTCGGGTTCATCGCTGATTTTCCGGTTGATCTTCGAGATCTCGCCGCACCACCGGATCCGCTCCATATGGCTTAAGGCCAGGACCTCTTCCCTGCTCCAGTGCAGGTAATAGGCGATAAAGCCCGCTTCCTCATAGATCTTCTCGGAAGGATAGGGCTTTATGCCCCGGCTTCGGTAAAATTTACGGGAATCTCGACCTCCTTGCCGCAGTGCGGGCACACGCCCTTGTACACAGGGATCTCCATCACATTGATCCTCTGATAGAAATCCTGCAGATAGGCCAGATCCGGCGTGAAAAGTCCCTCTATGATCCGGGTGTCCACGGCGGGAAGGGTTCCCAGCTTCGTAATGACCCGGGCCAGGATAATGATCGTGAGGTAGCCGGGATTCTGCTGCACCCTGGAGTCCTTCAGCGGGAGAATCTCATCGGCCGCATTGGCCAGACGCATCACGCCCTCCCGGTGCAGGTTGCCTTCCCTGTCGACATAACCCCGCGGCAGGGTAAAGGGAAATTCCGTCTGAAACATCTTCTTGCCCTCTTTCCTTCAGGACTCACCCGGGAGCCCTGCGTGCGGGAAACAGGCGGGAATATACATCCCGCCTGTCCCCGGTAGTTATCACCTTATGATACTCTGGTCAGACCCTCGTGAACGATCTCAAGCGTCTCGATGGCGATCTCTGATGCGGTCGCGTTGAAGTCCGGCGCGGTATACTTGGTGGGCCATGCATTAATAGCCTGCCAGGATGCCACCGGTGCCTGTGTGTCATTCAGCAGGGTGATGGTCACCGTCTTTCTCTCGACAGCGCCCTGGATGCCGGCTGCCAGCCAGTCATACATAACCTTGCTGTCGGTCATTCCCTGCTTCAGGGTCAGGTTGCCGTACTTCTTAAGGCCCGGCACCTTCATCGGGGTTTCCGCGGTCATATCACCTTCACGGTACTCGATGGGCTCGATAGTAATATCGCTTCCCGTAACTTCTGAGAAGCCGCCGGCCTCAATGCCGTCGATCTCTACCTTATATCTGAATTTTGGATTAGGATATCCAGCCATGTTCTTTCCTCCTGCATCTTATTAACATGTGTCAGCCGGCTAATCAGCCCTCTTCGCCGCCGGCCGCGTCAGCGCTGTCCGCTGTTCTCTGGGACAGACGGAAGATCACGAATTCAGCAGGCTTCACGGGCGCCACGCCGACCACGCAGATAAGTCTGCCGTTGTCGATGTCGTCCTGCGTCATGGTATCATGACCGATATTGACAAAGAATGCCTCTTCCGGAGCGGAGCCGGCGAGAGATCCGCCTCTCCACAGGTTCTCCAGGAATACGCTGATGGTTCTCTGGACGCGTACCCAGAGGACTTCATCGTTGGGCTCAAAGACAGCCCAGTTGGTATTGGCCTTGATAGACTCCTCCAGGAAGATGAAAAGACGTCTTACGTTGACGTATTTCCAACTGGGATCGCTGGTGGCTGTTCTTGCACCCCATACACGGATGCCCTGTCCCGGGAAGGAACGGATCAGGTTGATGCCCTTCGGGTTCAGGATATCCTGCTCACCCTTGTTGAACTGGGTATCCAGACCGATGCATCCGCGGACGACCTCGTTGGCCGGTGCCTTGTGCACGCCTCTGGTGGTGTCGGTTCTCGCGTAGATACCTGCCACGGAGCCTGACGGCGGGATGGCGATATTCTTCCGGTCAAGGGGATCGAAAGCGGTCAGCCACGGATGATACATGGCGGCATAGCTGCTGTCAAAGATATCTCTGTGGTTGATCAGATCCTGCACCTTCTTCGCATCTCTCGGCATATCAAGCACAGCGAAGCGGCTGCCGAGATTCTCGCACTGGGCGACCATGGTCAGCTGCACGTTGGGATCGGTGATGCCCGGTGCTGCAAGGATGGATACGGAATCATTGTCCAGGAAGGCCTGAATACCGGTCCTGAGACCTGCGCCTCTGTCCTCGCCGATGAAATCAGCTGCGCTGATGCTGTCGGCGCTTCCGTTCTTACCGCCGGTAAGTACCAGGTTTGCAACGGCCTTGTCCTTGCCTGCGATCTGCTCGAAGGGCGGAACGATGCTGTCCTGATCTCCGCCGATATAGGAAACAGTAACCAGATCGGACTTGGAAAGCTTCTTGTCCACATAGTTGGCTGCGTTGATGTTGAAGCTCAGGTTGTCATAGACTTCCACCACGTCGCCGTAGCGGACATCCAGGCTGAACTCACAGGTGGTCAGCACCTTGGTGGGAAGCAGCTCCTTGTCAATGGCCTCTTCTCCAAGCTCCTCCTGAAGCGTCAGGATGTTGCCCTGGTTTCTGACAACCTTGTTGTAGGAGATCTTCTCGCCGTCATTGAACATCACCACGTCTCCGGCATTGAAGCCGGCGCCGTTCTTCACGATATAGCGCTTGCCGGCATCGGTCTCCAGGATCTCAAGGATCTGGGTCTTGGCCTTGCTGGCCGGCGCTGCCAGGATGGTGATCTCATCACCCCAGGCACCGGGGTTCTTCGCACTGATGTCCAGAACCTTGCTGCTGCCCTTTGCGCACTGCGCATCGGAGGGGGCTACTCTGACGATGAATGCTCTGGATCCGCCGTTCAGGAAAAACTGATCCACCGCATAAGCCAGGAATCTGTAATCTCCGAACTCGTTCTCGGACAGATAGCCGCCGTACATCCGTCTGAAATCAGCCGGACTTGTTACAAGCTGCGGAATACCCTCCGCAGGTCCTTTTTCCGCGAGGCCGATAAAGCCGACGGTGCTGGTGCTCACGCCCTCCATGGGCTTAGAGCCGGACTCCAGTTCTTCCACATAAACACCGGGTGACAAGTATTCCGCCATAATATTTGCTCCTTTCAACGCTTTTTTCTTTTTGAACGCGTTGTTACTATCTCTTTTGGCCGATGCGCCTTCTTTCCCAAAACGCGCGTAACCTGTGTATTATTATCGCACAATCACGCCGAAACATCAAACATATTCTATAAATAGGCTTTGAAAAATGAATTCTCTCTCTGCCGCTACTTCATCAGTTTTTTGAAGATAACGCTCACCCCCGGATACGGTTTCTTCACCTCGGGCTTTTCCCCGGCCACGGTGGGATACTTTACTGTAAATCCGAATACCCGGAGGCAGTCCGCGAACATCTCTCTCTGCTGCCGGTCAGCCGGGTTTTCGTTCCGCAGCTTCCCCGTATCCATGACAGTCCCGTCGCTCCCCAGGAATGTCCCATTATACAGCGCTTCTGAAAATTTCCTGATAATATGGGTATACATCTCATCTACTGAGGTGAAGCTCAGGGATCGCAGCGCAAACTCCCGCAGCATATTTTTACACTCTTTTTCTTTCCCGTATCTGCTGTCAAAAGCCGGCCCGGGGCCGCCGTGATCCGCCATAAACTGGGTGTAAAACCCGTCCAAGTCGATGTAACGGTCTACTACGTCTTTCTTTTCCCCGCTTTTCAGGTAGGCGCTTCTGATAACCCCGGCAAGACCGAGCGCAAATCCGACGCCGGATGCGGCGGCAGAGACAATCGCGGCCGTGCCTCCGGAAAACAGCAAGGCTGCCCCCGCAATTACCTGTGCAGCTGCCGCCCCCTTCTGCCATCTGCCGGCTTCTTCACGGCGGTTCGTACTGGCTTCCTCTGCGTCGATTATCTCAAGCAGCAGCTGTCTCTTTTCTTCCAGCACACCCTGCTGCTGCTGAGACAGCTCGCCCCGGAATTCTTCAATGCGGTCTCTCTCATTCTGTGCTTCGACCGTCCGGTAGTATCCCTGCACAAACGAGAAAGCCCCCACTCCGATAGCTGCGCCGCCGGCGGCACCAATGGCAGCGACACTGGTAATCCAGTTTGCGCCGGCCAGGCCGGCGATTCCTCTCACGCTGCTGTAAACGCTGTTGCACGTGGACGCTGTATCATTTGTAAACCGGAGAAGCTGCATTCCCACATCCCTGGCGGAAGTCTGGCGGAAGATAGCGACAAAGGAGCCCAGAAGCGTAATGCAGCTGACCAGGGCACTGAGTGTGCCCAGCGGAACCGAATACCAGGAAAAACCGAGTTTGGCATCATTCCAGTCTTGCCCGGCAGCCTCCACTATAATGTCACGCTCCTTTTTGGGCAGGTCTTTGAAAACCTCCTTGGCATCGTCCATCTTCAGCTTGGCGATCCCCCCCAGTACCCCGGCAATGACACCGAGCGGTTTTGCAAGATACCCTACATATTTGTTCTTATCGGTAAGCCAGGACTGCGAATTATCCCAGACATTCCCCTCCTGTGCGGCAGTGCGGGCATTCAGGTCCTTCACCGCGTTCATGAACCTGGCAACCTGTTCCTGTGTGGGATTTGGAATTGCGGTAAGGATTCTGCCGGCCTGGACAACATCCATGATCGCCTGCGCAAGCTGTGGATCCAGGGCTGCGCCTCCCGCAGGCGCTCCTCCTGCTGCCGCCGCGTCCAGTCCCAGCATCTTATCAACCTTCGGCAGCAGGTCTTCCGCACCGTGTACACCGGCGGAAAGCCTGCTCCACTTGAGGCTGTCTCCCTTCCAACGCCCGAAAACCCCCCTGAAGGCGCCCAGGATGTGGGGCTTGAACTGCTCAAGCACCGGAGTGAACATAAGCGCCTGCACAATCTCCGGTTCAGTGAGTTTGCCGTGCATCAGGTCATTCTGAATCAGATAGTATGTCAGCAGCTTTTGCCTCGGCGGGGCTTTCATGAGACTGTCCACCAGATACCCTCTGTCCATCTTGTCACCTGTATCGCCGTGCAGGGTATTGCGGTACAGGAAAGCAGTGACCTCCCGGATACCCTTGATCTGTGCAGGGCTCAGCCCGTCGTCCCGGACCTGTATCGAGAAGCCGCGTCTTGATGCCGGATCATTTTCTTCTTCCGTCTGTATCCGGTCTGCATCCGCTCTTGCCGCGGCTGCATCCGCCTGTGCCTGATCTGCCGTTCTCCGGGCCGCATCTGACACACCTTTCGCCTGCTCGGCAGCATCAAGAGCAGAGGCAGCATCAGGGCTGAAGCGGTCATCTAACACTATTGCCCCCGCCTCAGAATCCAGCCTGTTCCAATTCTCCCGGGCCACATCTGCCTGTCTCCCGGTATCTTCCGCGTAGAGCCTGGCCTGGTTCTCCCGCGCTCTGGCCTGGGTTATCCTGGCCTGTGAAAGAGCGTGAGGATCGATGACAGACGTCGCAGAAGCGGCCGCGCCATCTGAAAAATCCATGGAAGCTCTTTTTATCTTCTTCTGATATGTGCTGTTAATCGTTGTAAGATGAGCCGTCTGGGAATCCCGGTCATCCACCTGGCTGTGAAGCGCCATTCCCCTCCGGTCAAGTGCCCGTGCCTGTACATTTTCCTGACCGGCCCCGGCAGCGTTCATAAAAAACAGGCCTGTCCCGGATTTAGCGAAGAGAGCGGCGATATCCAAAGCCATATTCTGGGCATTTTCGGAAAGCGCTTCGTTTCCGGCGAGGGGAATTCTCCCCCCCTGTCGGGGGCGCGCATTTATTTCATTATAATAATCATCAAAAATGCTGACATGCGCCTCCAGGAACATTTCCCTTCGCTCGGCCTTTTCTGCCTGCGTCAGGACATGGTTATGGTCTGTCCGCCTTTTAAACTCCGCATAGGCTCTTGCGGCGCGCTCCGCGTAATCTTTCTTTTTTTCCAGCGTCGGCATGGCGTTCCCCTTTGCCGGCTGCAGCTTCAGAAAAATGGTATCAGTTCGGCTGCAGCACTTTCATGAACTCCTTCAGTGTCATGGTGCCTTCCGCCAGTCCGAATACAGGCTGGCAGTACTTTTCGGCGATTTCATACGCCTCCTCCATCAGGAGGACACATTCCCGTAAAAGGGTCTCCTCCGGGGTATCCCCCGAAAAGGTCCTGGTGCACCGGAAGACCAGCAGGTTCGTCGGCTTATTGAGGGCAAAGCATCCCGTCTCGATATAGAAATTCAGGATACTGAGCGCGAAGGCCAGCTCCGGTACCTGCTCCATGGGAAAATCATTCTCCAGCGTGAGGACGACGCAGAAATACTGCCCATCCTCCGGTTCCCCTGTAACAGGTTTGAAAAAATACTCTCCCATGCAGGGATCCAGACGGTCTCCGAACCGGTTCAGGACAGTCGTCAGGACATCTATTTCCCCTCCCTGCCATTCCGGATGAATGATCTCTGTCTGCCTCCCATAGAACCGGAGCCGTTCCTCCACAGCCTGAAGGGCCTTAAGCTGCAGTGTCCTTCCGCCTTCTTCCAATGTCAGGCTCATAGCTTTTCCTTTCTTCTGCTATCCGTCAGTCCCCGCTGTTCCACGCCATGACCTGCGGGAACAGATCTCCGTATCTGCCCATCTCCTCCTGCGCCAGCATCCGGTGTTCCTTCGCCAGTTCCCGTTTTATCGCCACCATGACCTCCAGAGGACCGATGGGCTTTCCGGACTCCGCGGCGAGATAGGCGGCC
>JAGBNL010000151.1 GCA_017634415.1 Clostridium sp. | reverse complement strand
GGGGTGAATATTTCCCTGCCTTCCCTTCGTATCGACGCCTTCTCCCTGGATGTGATGAGCAAGGTGCAGGATGTGCGCAAGAGCAGCCTGACCTTCGCGCCGGAGGCCGGTACCCAGCGCATGCGGGATGTCATCAACAAAGGGCTGACGGAGGAGGATATCATGCGCGGTTCCGCCATGGCCTTCCGGGGCGGCTGGAACAAGGTCAAGCTCTATTTCATGCTGGGACTTCCCTTTGAGACCGAGGAGGATATCCGGGGCATCGCGGAGCTGACGGAGCGGGTGGCGGAAAACTACTATGATACCGTGCCGAAGGAAGAGCGGCAGGGCAAGGTGCAGGTGACGGCGAGCACTTCCTTTTTCGTGCCGAAACCATTTACCCCCTTCCAGTGGGCCAGGATGAACAACCGGGATGAATTCCTGGGAAAGGCCGCCATCGTCAATCACCGCATGAAAGAGATGCTGAACAAAAAGTCTCTCCGCTACAACTGGCATGAGGCCGATGTGTCTGTCCTGGAGGGCGTGCTCGCAAGAGGAGACCGCAGAGTCGCCGCCGCCATAGAAGCCGCTTACCGGAACGGCGCCCTGTATGACGCCTGGAATGAGACCTTTGACAATGATCGGTGGATGAAGGCCTTCCGGGAAGCGGGTGTGGATCCCTCCTTCTATACGGAACGGGAGAGAGACGTTACGGAGGTCCTGCCCTGGGACTTTATCGACTGCGGCGTGACCAAGCAGTTCCTTGCAAGAGAATGGGAACAGGCCAAGGCCGGGAAGGTGACGAAAAACTGCAGGGAGATGTGCAGCGGCTGCGGCGCGAGAAGATTCGGAGGAGGTGTCTGCTTTGAAGCTCAGAATTAAATTCACAAAGCAGGGAAATCTCCGCTTTATCGGGCATCTCGATATTATGCGGTACTTTCAGAAGCTTATCCGGCGGGTGGGAATTCCCATCCGGTACAGCGAGGGCTTCAATCCCCACCAGATCATGTCCTTCGCCTCACCGCTGAGCGTAGGGCACCTGAGCTGCGGAGAATATGCGGATATCGACGTATATTCGGCGGAAAGCTCCGCCGACATGGTGGAGCGGCTGAATGCCGCGGGAGTCCCGGACCTCAGGGTATTAAGCTGCAGGCTTCTTCCCGACGGCACAAAAAATGCCATGTCCGTCATGGCTGCCGCTGATTATCGGGTCTGGTTCCGGGAAGGAAAGGCGCCGGCGGATGCAGAGGAATTCTGGAAGGAAGCGGCGGAATATGCAGAGCAGCCTTCCATCCCCTATGTGAAGCATACGAAAAAGGGCGACAGGGAGATGGACCTGGGTCCCTTTATCTATCAGGTGAAACGGGAAGAATGCCGGACCGGAGAGGGTTCCGTGCCCGGTCTCTTTCTCAGGCTTTCCCAGGGCAGCACGGCAAACATCAAGCCGGAGCAGGTGCTGGAGGCCTTCTCTCTTAGCAGGGGCATAAGTCTTCCGCCCTTCGCCCTGCAGGTGGAGCGGGTGGAAATCTACGCCGATGAGGGGCCGGAGGGAGAACACCGCTTCCGGGCTCTGGAGGATTACGGAACGGAATTCTGATGATTACGATAGTGATAACAAAGCTGCGCGATACGGTGACCGCAGCCCTGCTGGAGGACGGAAGGGTCCGGGAATTTCAGCCGGAGCCCCGGGAAACCTCTCTGGTGGGAAATATTTATACGGGAAGGGTAAAGCATATTCTTCGGAATATTGAAGCGGCTTTTGTGGAATTTGCCCCCGCAAAAACCGGATATCTGAGCCTTCGGGACAATGGTCTCGCTGACCTGCGGGAGGGAGCGGAGCTGGCTGTTCAGGTGGAGAAGGATGCGGTAAAGACCAAGGAGCCGGTGCTGACCGCAAATCTCAGCTTTTCCGGCAGATACACCGTCGTCACTGCAGTCAGGAGACAGCGCGCCCTGTCCGCCAGGATCACCGATAAAGAGGAGCGGGAAAGACTCCGGGAAATTCTGGGAAAATATGAACATCCGGAATTCGGAATCATCGCAAGAACAGAAGCCGCGGGGGTTCCGGAGGAGATGATACTTGCGGAGGCGGAATCGCTGACCTCGGAGGCCCGTTCTGTTCTGGAAAAATCCCGCACCAGGATGCCGGAAACCCTTCTGTACAGTGCAGAACCTTCCTATATCCGCATCATCCGGGGGAATCTCAGGAATACGGAGCGCATCACCACGGATATTCCGGAATGCCGGGACAGAATCCTGGAGTTCCTCAGGCGGGAAGCGCCGGAGCTGGAAGACAGGTTCGTGTTTTATGAGGATGAATCCTATCCCCTCAGGAGCCTTTACCGGCTGGAGAAGGCGCTGGAGGATGCCCTGGACCGGCGGGTCTGGCTGAAATCCGGGGGATATCTGGTGATCGAGCCCACGGAAGCCCTGACGGTGATTGATGTCAACACCGGAAAGTATTCTGACAGAAAGCGGATGGACGAAACGGTCCTGGCGATCAATCTGGAAGCGGCGGAGGAATCCGCAGGACAGATGCGTCTCAGGAATCTCTCCGGCATCATCCTCATAGACTTTATCAACATGCGCCGGGAAGAAGACCGGGAAATCCTGATGCGGACTCTCCGGAGCGAACTGAGAAAAGATCCCGTAAAGACGGTTCTGGTGGATATCACGGGCCTCGGCCTTGTGGAAATCACCAGGAAGAAGGTACAGAAACCCCTGTACGAGATATTCAGGGAGCCCGGTAAAACTTCCGCATTTTCTGAAAAATCCTGTTGACAATTGCCGGGGCAGTTGCTAAAATATTTCAGTGTGCCGCACAGCGAGGCTAGAAGTGCGTCCTGCCGCCGAAGCTGGCGAGTATTTTAATAGGAGGTGCCATCAGATGTATGCGATTATAGCAACCGGTGGTAAACAGTACAAAGTTGCCGAAGGCGATGTCATCAGAGTCGAGAAGCTCGGTGTCGATGCCGGCGAGAGCGTAACCTTCGATCAGGTTCTTGTTGTAAGCAATGACGAGGATCTTAAGATTGGAACACCTGTCGTGGACGGAGCAAGTGTTACCGCCACCGTGGTAAAAGAAGGCAAGGCTAAGAAGGTTGTTGTTTACAAGTATAAGCCGAAGTCCGGTTATCACAAGAAGAACGGTCACAGACAGCTCTTCACGGAAGTAAAGATCGAGAAGATCAACGCCTGATATCCATGATCGATGTCAGGATCTTTACCGATAAAGACGGTAATACGCGGGGAATAGATGTCAGCGGCCACGCCGGTTATGATGAGGCGGGCAGAGATATCGTGTGTGCGGCGGTTTCCGCACTGACCGTGAATATGGCCAACGCGGTGGAGCATTTCACCGACGACCGCTTTGAGGCGGAGTGTGAAGAAGGCCTGTTCCGGTTCCATTTTCCCGGCAAAGCAGGTCACGATGCGTCACTTCTCATGAATGCTCTGGTCCTGGGACTCCAGGATGTTCAGGAGAGCTGCGGTGAGGAGTATATGAGAATACGATTCGAGGAGGTGTAACTGATGTTCAAGATGAACCTTCAGCTTTTCGCTCACAAGAAAGGTGTCGGCTCCACAAAGAACGGCCGTGATTCCGAGTCCAAGAGACTT
>JAGBNL010000150.1 GCA_017634415.1 Clostridium sp. | reverse complement strand
TTTGAGTCCGCTCTGGTTCATAACCACGGGGATGTGCACGCTCTCATTCTTTGTGCCCGGCTTGATATGGATGTCAATACCGGTGCCGTCTTCCTTGGACATGATATCAATATTTGCCGTGGTATTGCGGGCTGCCATCTCGCCATTGGCGCGGATGTTGAAGGCGCCCTCCGGAATATCGTGGAGATCCGCAATCTCCGCCAGCAGTCTCTTCTGAATCTCATCTATCTGTTTTACCTGTAACATCGTACTACCGCCTTCCTGATTACTGCACCACTTTACATGACGGAACCGCAGACGCGGTGCCGATCAGTGTGGGAAGAATATCCGCCTTCGGACCCTGCCGGTCGATGCGGCCGTCCGCGATCACCACGATCTCGTCGGCGATCTCCAGGATGCGCTCCTGATGGGAAATGATAAGGATGGAGCTGTCCTGAATGGAAGCCCGCATGACCTCAAATACCTGAATCAGGTTCTGGAAGCTCCAGAGGTCGATTCCCGCCTCCGGCTCATCAAACAGCGAAAGTCTGGTCTTTCTTGCCAGAACCGTCGCGATCTCGATGCGCTTCAGCTCGCCTCCGGAAAGAGAGGCATTTACTTCGCGGTTGATGTAATCCTTCGCGCAGAGTCCCACCGCCGACAGGTACTGACAGGCTGTCGCCACGGACATCCTGGTGCCTGAAGCCAGACGGATGAGATCCAGCACCTGGATGCCCTTAAACCGCACCGGCTGCTGGAAGGCATAGCTGATTCCCATCTTCGCCCGCTCTGTGATGCTTGCGTTCGTGATATCCTGTCCGTCAAAGAAGATCTGTCCTTTTGTGGGCTTTTCGATACCCGCGATGATCTTTGCCAGGGTCGACTTGCCGCCGCCGTTGGGGCCGGTAATCACGACAAACTTGTTATTATCTATCGTCAGATTAATATCCCGGAGGATTCCCTTATCCTTATCATCCTCGCTTACCTCGAAGGATATATTCTTCAGTTCCAGCATATAACTTCACCTCATACTGTTGTCTGCACGCTCCTATGAAGGCGCTGTTGCACTTCAATGAACTATTGTACCAATACAGGGATAGAATAGCAAGTAAAAGAAGGAGACAGTTGGTCTCCTTCTTCTCATGTCCGGTGATGTTTTACGCAGCCTTCTGCATCTCTTCTGCTCTATAATACTTTTTCTTTACAGGAAGATCTCGCAGTCGCTCTCCACCTTCCGGCAGTTTTCCAGGACCCGGCCCATAACCTCCTCCGGTTCTGCTCCCTCTTCAAACTCCACCTTCATCTTGAGGGCCATGAAGTTTACCACGGCGTCCTTTACGCCCTCGGTCTTCTTCGCCGCCATCTCCATCTTATTGGCACAGTTTGCGCAGTCTACGTCGATCTTATAGGTCTTTTTCATTTTTTATTCTTCCCCCTTCGTCCGAATTACAATTAAATATTTGTTTAATCATTGATTTAATTGTATTCCTCCGGGCAAACCATGTCAAGAGGAACTACAGAAGGAATAGCCGTGCAAATGCCAGCACCAGCAGCATATTCCTTTCACAGCTCTGCAGGAAGTATCCCGCCAGATCCCCGGTTACTCCGCCGAACTCCTTCAGGCACATCCGGTGAAACCAGAGATAGGTGCCGGCTGCCGCAAGAATCAGCAGAATTCCCGCTGTTCTGCCAAAGTACAAAGCCCCGGCCCCGGAGAGAATGATCCATACCGCGCTGCTGACTCCCACGGCCTGTGCCTTCGCATCTCTGGAAAATGCCGCCGCCAGCCCCTCCTTCTTTGCCTTTGGAAGGAATGTCACCGCCAGGGCACTCAGTGCCCGTTCCGCCGGAAGCATACAGGCAAAAGCTGTCAGGGAGCGGTTTAAACCGATATTCCCCATGGTGCCGGTCCATCCGGCTGTCAGGCTCATGCCGGCCCCGTATAAGAGCAGATATCCCCCGCATCCGATGATGGCAAAGGCGCCCACGTGGGGATCCTTCATAATCTCCAGCTTTTTTGCCCGGTCTCCGAAGGATTTTCTCGCATCCGTCACATCCAGGTACCCGTCCATGTGGATGCCTCCAGTATAGAGGATGGGAAATGCTGTATAGAGAAGTGTCCGGAACAGAATCCCGGCAGGAGACGCAATCACCGTGCCGCCCGCCGCGGTGAGAAACCTGTCCAGAAGAACCAGAAGCAGCCCTTCCACGGCTCCCACCAGGGGAAATGCGCAGAAAAGCCTTTTCATCCGTTCTTCCGTCCAGTCCGCACGGGGCATCGGGAGCGCGGAATACATGGAAAAGGCGATAATAATGCTGTAAAGCAGATTCAACTCCGATGCACCTCCTCTCAGTTACCATCATCCGGGCCGCCGCGCATTATGCTGTCTCCGTTATCATTTTCCCTTTACTGCAGCAGGCAGTCCGCAGACCACCTCGGTGACGCCGTCCGCTGCCTCTGCCAGCCGGCGGTTTACCTCCGCCAGTATCCGGATATAGGATTCCGTTTCCGGGTCATAGATAATGCCGTCGGAGAATACCTCGTTGGTCACCACCACCAGATGACGGCATCGGCTTCTCAGGGACAGCACCTCCTGCACCAAGCGGTCACGGACCCCGTCCTCGAAGGTTGTCCTGCTGTCCTTTTCTTTGATATCCCCGCTCTGTATTCCCAGCCGGTCATAGAATTCGTTGGCCGTCAGGTTGGACAGGCATTCCAGAAGAATAATGCCCTCCTTCTCCGGAAGCTCCAGCTTCTCCATATCGGTGAAGCGCTCCAGGGTAAGAAAGCCCTTTCCTTCCCGCTGCAGACGGTGTTTCCGGACTCTTGCCCGGCCTTCCTCATCCCACACCCGCATGGTGGCAATGTAATAGAGCGGAGCTGCTTCTGTATCCGGTGCTGTGCTTTTGCCCAGCTTCCGGGCCAGATTCTCGGCATACCCGGACTTTCCGCTGCCGCTGCCGCCGGTAATGAGATAAAACATAGCTACCCTCCATGGCTATTATCATAAAACTACGTCCTGCGCTGCGGTTCAGAAATCACATCACACGCCGGTTATTCAGGCGAGAGTCCTCTTTCGCTGAGATAATCACAGGGGCTGATAGGCCTCCACCCCCATCTCGTCAAAGCTCACCCGGCGGCGGTAGACCTCCAGGGCCATATCCAGCATGGGCAGAAGCATAAGTGCCCCGGTTCCCTCGCCCAGATGAAGGCCGGCGCGGATGGCCGGGGAAAGAGGAAGCTCGGAGAGAATTCTTTCCGCTCCCTGTTCCGCAGGGATATGGGACGGAATCATGACCGAAAGGGCCTCCGGACAAATCCGGTATGCCGCAAGGGCTGCCGTAAGTGTGATGAAGCCATCCAGAACCATGGGAAGCCCTGCCGCCGCGCAGCCGAGAATCAGGCCGGTAAGGCCTGCGATATCCGCTCCGCCGACTGACGAAAGAACTGCTGTTATGTCCTCCGGGTCCGGGTCTCTCCTGCAGATACCCTTGCGGATTACCTCGATTTTCCGTTTCAGTCTGCTGTCGGAAAGTCCCGCACCTCTCCCGGTGACCTCCTCCGGATCCGCTCCCAGAAGAAGTGAGGTGACCGCGCTGGCTGTCGTCGTATTGCCGATGCCCATCTCACCTCCGAGAATCATCTGATAACCGCAGTCCTTAAGAACCCGTGCCGTGTCTGCGCCGGTAAGAACCGCCGCCAGGGTCTCCCTGCGGCTCATGGCATTCTCTCTGAGAAAGTTCCTGGTTCCGGGGAACAGCTTCCGGTCGATGAGTCCGGTGGAATCCATATCACAGGCGATCCCCAGGTCCAGGGCAAACAGGTCACATCCGGCCTTTTTCGCCATCAGGGAGGATATGCCCGTATGGTCCGCCATGTGCCGCGCCACCTTGGCTGTCACATCCTGTCCTGTCTGGCTGACCCCTTCTTCCACGATACCATTGTCCGAGCAGAATACCACAAGGGCCCGCTTTTCAGCCTGAACCTCCGGCGTTCCCCCAAGGCCCGCCAGCTGCACCACCGTCTCCTGGAAACTGCCCAGTCCGCCCAGGGGCATGGCGCCCTCGTCCCAGTGTTTCCGCGCCGCTGTCATGGCTTCTTCAGATATGATCAGGTGCCGGGCTCTGTGGAGGAGCGACTGATACTCTGTTTCCAGCTCCTCCTCCGGAAGATTCCGTAAGTCCCTGAGCATCTGGTCCGCCTGAACTGTCTTTTCCCGGATCCCGGACTTATGAAAATCCGAACCGGCGATGCCCGTGAATGTCTCCCCTTCTTTTCCGGTCAGGCTCCCGGTCACGGAAGCTGCACAGTCCGCAGACTTCCATGAAGATTCCTTCCCCGTAAAGCTCACCACCCATACCGGGTTCTGCCCCCGCATCATGGTGTACTTTCCCGCGGACTCTCCCCGGGATACCTGCACCTGGGAAATCTCAGGAGTTATCCCATGGGCGCCGGTCCAGGCCAGGAGCTGCTGCAGCGACTCCAGAGCGATGACATTTGCCACTATCCGGATATGGGGCATGGTTTTCATGAGAAGGTCCAGCACCTCTGCCATATGGCCCTCGGTGCCGCCAATGAAGGCGTGGGTGGCAAGGGGTTTTCTCGCCCGGATGCGGCCGGAAATCCAGTCCCGGAGGGTCTCCGGCACTTCTCCCTGCACCAGCTCCGCCCGGTCTTCTGCCCCGGCTTTCCGCAGGTTCTCCAGTGTAAGTGCTGCCGCCTCCGGGTTCTTCTCGAAGGCCGCGGCCTGCAGTCCCGGATAAAGCATCGCCGCCTCCGCGCTGATGCTGCCTGTTCCGGAGCCGATATCCAGAAGGATACTGTCATCGGAAAGCTCCAGGGCGCTTATGGACACGGCCCGCACTTCCCGCTTGGTCATGGGGACCTTTCCTCTGGTAAACCAGTCATCTCTCATCTGCTCTTCCTCGTTTCTTTCTGAAGGCTCTGCAGTTTTCCGCGAATTTCCGGGCAAATGCCGGCGCCGACGGGTAGTACAGATGGGGGAATCCCGCATACTGCACGCCGTCTATGTCATGCTCGCATCTCCAGCGCTTTCCGTTCGGCTTTTCCGCCAGCCAGGCATCCCCGGGGTCCGTGCTCTCCCAGTAGTGGAATTCGTGGGACCTGATCTTTGAGCCGTCCGGCAGGGTGACGGTGACATATCCGAAGTGGCCGAGAGAAGCATTCCGCTCTGCCCGGAGGTCAAAATATCCCGCCATGGGATACCAGATACCGTCGCTTCCCCGGACGCTTTCGTGCAGATATTCGAATCCGCCGCACTCCGCAAGCAGGGGCATCTTTCCTTCCAGGGCCGACCGCACGGAAGACAGCATGGTACGGTTTTCCGACAGGATGGGCCCGTAGTTTTCCGGATATCCCCCGCCGATGATAAGGCCGTCGATGTCCTCCGGAAGCTCCTTATCATGCATGGGACTGAAGGGCACGATCTCCGCCCCCATGCTCTCCAGAAGCCGCATATTCTCCTGATAATAGAAGCAGAAGGCCTCGTCCTTTGCCAGAGCAACCCGGAAACGGATTTCTTCTTGCGCAGTCCCGTTCATTTCCGGGGATGTCCTCCCTTCAGAACTGTCTGTTTCCGGCAGCTCTTCCGCCGAATCCGCGATGGCTGACAGCTTCTCCCAGTCAACGGTCTCCTCCATCCGGTCCGCCAGCTTCTTTATGCGGTCGTGGATATCGGCCATCTCGTGGGGCAGGTAAAGTCCCAGATGACGGTCTTTGATCTCGAATTCCTTCTCCATGGGCACATAGCCCACCACGGGAATATGGCAGTTCTCCTCGATGACGCTGCCTATCATCGCCGCCACTTCCTTCCTGCAGCGGTTCAGAAGGACGCCCGCAATGCGGGAGTCAGGCCGGAATTCCTGAAATCCCCGGACCAGGGCCGCCGCGGAAAGAGAGGTTCCCCGGGCATTTACCACAAGAATCACCGGCGTTTTCGTGATGCGGGAGATATCATAGCTGCTGGCCTGCTCCGTGGTGCCGGAAACGCCGTCATAATATCCCATGACGCCTTCCAGTACGGCGCTCCCCGCATTCTCTCTCCGGCAGGTTTCCGTAAACAGGTTTCTCACCTTCTCCGACGGCAGGAAAAAGCTGTCCAGATTTGCTCCTGCAAATCCGCAGACAACCCGGTGAAACATGGGATCAATGTAATCGGGACCGCATTTGAAGGCGCAGGGGTGTTCCCCGTGTCTTCTGAACAGCTCCAGAATCCCGCAGGTGAGCAGGGTTTTTCCGCTGCCGCTGACCGGTGCGGCCAGCATAATCCGCCTGATATTCACTGTGATTCCATCCTTTCTTTCCGGCTGTTTTTCAGGATACGCTCCCGTGTCGTGCGCGGCCGTGCATCGCGGCACAGACCACACTCAGAGTGTCATAGGTTCCTTCCGCAAGCTCCCGGGCCGTTCCGCAGCTTATCTTTTCCTCCGGATAGGAAAGCCGTTCTCCCACATGTACGGGGCAGTCTCCCAGGCCCGCACGGACCAGTTCTCCGAGGAATTCCCGCACCCCCACGGTACGTCCCGTCAGCACCGTCAGATATTCCATATTCTCCGCCGCTTCCAGCATCGTCCTCATATCCGCCGCCCCTTCGTGGACGGAGGCAAAGGCGGATGCCTCCGGCGCTATGCCCAGTTTCTTCAGAAAATATGACGCGCTGGATTCTCCCCGCAGGATGCGGCAGGGGATTCTGTTCTCCATCAGAACCTCCGCCATCCGTCCGGCGCCGCTGTAGAATTCCGTGTCTCCGGAATACAGGAGAACCACCTGTTTTCCCCTTCCCTGTTCCAGAAGGAACCGAAGGATGGGCTCCGGGCGGTATTCCCTTATTTCCAGCGGAACTGTCCTTTCATGTTCCGCAGACTTTGCCGTCTTTTCCGGCATCCGGTTTCCGAAAATAACCATCTCCGCCGCTTCCAGCATCCGCCCCGCACCGATGAGTACATCCGCCGAGAGCACTGCCTGCCGCACCTCCGGCGTCATCTCCTCCGGGGAACCCGGTCCGATGCCCGTCAGGGTGACATTCCAGTCTCCTTCTCCGTAAGCCGCCTCTCCTCCGTCGGACTTTCGCACGGAAGAACAGCCCCGCAGACCGCGTTTTTTCAGCTGCGCCTTCACATCCTCCAGGGACAGCCCTGTCTCTTCCGGTCTTCTGATCACGATAAGGCCTGCCCCCATATCGGCCGCTGCCGCCGCTTTTTCCGGATATCCGCCGGTTTTTCCGGATTCCTTGGTAACCATCCAGGAGGCCTGAACCTCCCGGAGAATCGCCCCATTCATCTCCCTGGAAAATGGTCCCTGCATCGCAATCAGATTTTTTCCGGCAAATCCCATCTCCTCGCAGGATTTGAGCACGCCGGAAGACGGAAGGATACGTGCATAGACCCGCTCTTTCCAGCCCGGTATGCGGCGGAACAGACTAAGGGAATGGCTTCCCGTGGTGACGAGGATATTTCCCTCTGTCCCGGCAAGAAAGGATACTGCCTCCTCAATGCTCCGCAGAAAGATAACCCGGGCATCTTCCGGTGTTTCCTTCTCCCGCACGCAGCGCAGATACTCTCTGCCCATTCTGCTGCAGGCTTCCCGGATATTCCGATGCACATCCGGCGCGAAGGGATGGGCCGCATCCACCACCAGCCCGATATTCTCCTCCAGCAGAAAGAGCTCCATCTCCGTCTCATCCATGGATCTCGTCTCGCACTGAATGTAATGCCCTTCCGGAAGAAGCTGCTCCCCATAGCCGGAGACGACGCTGACCACCGCAGGAATCTGCTCCTTCTCACAGAATTCCGCGAGAAGACGGCCTTCCGTCGTTCCTCCGATGATCCATATCCTGTCCATACGCTTCTCCCTCTCTGACTGTTTATTACGGCACTTATTGCAGCACAGATGTCCTTCCGTTCCGGAGACCCGGGGGGAAGTTATCTGCGATATCCCCGGGGCGTCACCATCTTTCCCGCCATATCCGCGGTTTCGCGGTTTCCGATAAACACGGTTGCAAACATGGATACCGTCTCTTCGGAGAGTTCCCGAAGGGTCAGCACCCGGCAGGCTTCTCCCTCCCGGCCGATATTCTCCGCGATGCCGCAGACAGTATCCTCCGGCAGGAGCTCCAGCAGAATACCGCAGGCCTTCGCGAGGTATCCTTTTCTGGTTCTGCTCTCCGGGTTGTATATGGCGATGCTCATCCCCGCTCCGGCGCAGGCCCGGAGGCGCTGTTCTATCAGCTCCCAGGGGGTCAGGGCATCGCTTAAGCTGATGACGGCAAAGTCATGCCCGATGGGCGCGCCCAGAAGGGCCGCGCCGGAAAGGGCCGCCGTGACGCCGGGAATCACCTTTATCTCCACCTCCGGGAAATGGGTCCTTCCCACTTCAAGGGCCAGTCCCGCCATCCCGTAGACCCCGGCGTCTCCGCTGCAGATAAGGGCCGTCATCTTCCCCTGCGATGCTGCCCCAAGGGCCAACTCACACCGCTCCCGCTCCTTCCGCATGGGAGTTGTCAGGAATTCTGCCCGGGGATAATCCTCCCACACCAGGTCATTATATACGCTGTAGCCGGCGATGACCTCCGCCGAACTCAGAATCCGATCTGCCTCAATCGTCCGCATGTCCCTTTTTCCCGGACCGATGCCGACAATATATAGTACATTGCGCTCCATTCTTCTCCCCTGATCAAAACTTCAGTTTCCTCCGGTACCCGTTCCCGGAAGGAAGCCCAGCCACCGCCGCCGTGATCCCGTTTTCCGCCTGCTTTCTCACAAGAAGGCTTCTGTCATCGAAGCCTTCCGCATCCTCCGGCACTTTTCCGGAAAAACACTCTGTAAGGGCCAGAACCGCCGCCCGCTCGCAGACATTGCCCACACCGGCGGTTTTCTTCACAAATTCAGAATCTGTATAGGTGCCGGGTACACACTCCAGCTCTTCCGCAGAAAAGGTCATCACCGGAAGCCTCCACTGCGCGGCCAGGGCATGCAGCGCCGGCTCATCCTTTTTCAGGTCAATGGTTGCGATGGCGGAAAGCTCCAGGAAGCTCACCTCCGCTTCTCTGAGCGCTGCCTCAGCCATTTCCCGCACCCGAGCAGGCGATGCGCCTCTCCGGCATCCCAGACCGAGAACCGCCCGTCTCGCCGCCAGGACAAGGAGGCTGTCTTCTCTGTCTGCGCCGTCCTGCCGTTCTTCTGTCATTCCGCAATCCACTTCGCCCGCAGGTCCGCTGCAGGACTGCTTTAATCCGGCGTACCAGGTCTCCTCGGCCTTCCGGAGAAGAGCCTGTCCCCGGGGGCCTGTACCGTCGGCAATGACGATATTGCAGCGCTGCGGTTCCTCGGGAGAAAGCTCCGGGGGCATCTCCCCGAGAACTGTCAGTTCACTGAAGAGTCCCACCCGTTCTCCCCGGAGGATGGCTGCGGAAATATTCTTCGCTGTCTTCATATTCAGGATGGTCATCTGATTGTTTTTTGCAAACACATCAACAGCGAACGCCTGTCTCAGGTCCGTGGCCGTCGTGATGACCGGCTCTGCCCCCAGGATTTCCGCCGCCTGCACGGCGAGCGCATTGGCTCCGCCAAGGTGGCCTGACAAAAGGGGAATCACGAACTTACCGGATTCGTCGACACACAGTACGGCCGGATCCGTCTCCTTGCTTCTTACCCAGGGGGCGATGGCGCGGACGGCAATGCCTGCCGCACCCACGAAAATCATGGCATCCTTCTCATAGAAATGCTGTTCTGTATACTTCCTGAGACTCATCCGGACATCGGAGAAAGCCTCCGCCTTCACTGTATGTCCCGCTCCAAGCAGGCCCTCCTTCAGCTTCTCCGCGATGATTTTCCCCCGGTCCGTAAAGCTTATCATGCATATTCCAGCCATCAGCCGCCGGTTCCTTTCCTGTTTCCAATCCGGTATTCCGTGGTAAAGGACGGGTCATAGAGCTTTGACCTGAGATATCCCTTCTGGGCCACCGCATCCCCCACGATAATCAGCGCCGTCTTCGTGAGATTCTCCCGCTCCGCCGCCTCCTGCAGGGTTTCCAGTGTGCAGAAGGCATACTTCTCCCCGGGCCAGCTGGCTTTCTGCACGATGGCCGCCGGCGTATCGGGGGGATAACCGCCCTCTATCAGTTCCCGGGAGACTTTTTTAGTCAGTCCGCCGCTTAAAAACAGCACGATGGTGGATCTGTGCGCCGCCAGCGCCCGCAGGTTTTCCCGCTCCGGCACCGGGGTTCTCCCTTCTGCCCTGGTGATAATGACTGTCTGGGAGATACCGGGCAGCGTATATACCAGATCCAGAGCCGCTGCCGCGCCGGAAAAGGCGCTGACACCGGGGCATACCTCATAGGATATCCCTTTCTCATCCAGAATATCCATCTGCTCCCGCATGGCGCTGTAGAGGGACGGATCGCCCGTGTGAAGGCGGACCGTCATGCCGTGATCCGCTTCCGTCTCCTCGATTCTTGCGATGACCTCTTCCAGCGTCATCTCGGCGCTGTTGAAGATATCGCACCCTTCCTTCCGCATATTCAGAAGCTCGGGATTCACCAGGGAACCGGCGTAAATGATGCGATCCGCTGTCTTCAGAAGCTCTGCGCCCCGTATTGTGAGAAGGTCCGGTGCTCCCGGCCCCGCGCCGACAAAATATACCATATGTTTTTCTCCTTTGTCTGTGGAACGGCACCTGTATATCCTGTGTATTGTCTGAAAAACGGAAAACAGTTCATGTCTTCAGGTACTCTTCATTATTCTTCTTCACGGCTTTCAATACCGCTGCGTGAAATCCTCTTCGCCAGCGCCGTAGCCCCTGCCGTCATTCCCATATCCCCTTTGCCGGTGAAAATGATGACTTCTGCGGGAATTCCGTACCCGGCATTAAGAATCTTCCGGATCCGTTCTGCAGCGATCTTCAGGACCTCATGCAGGATTCCCTCCGCTTTCAGGTATTCCGCCGCCTCGTCGGTGGTATTCATGCCGAGAAGCTTCGCCTGCAGTTCTTCCGAGGCCCCCGCCTCTTTCGCGCAGTCCGCCGTGATCTCCATCCGGTGGTCTCCGTATTTTGAGTGGGTGTTCAGAATTCCTCCGGCCACCTTGATGAGCTTTCCCATATGACCGGCAAAAAGCACCTCATGAATTCCCTCCTCCCGGAGCATCCGGAAGGTTTCTCCCACATAGTTGCTGCAGGTGACAAACTCCTCTGCTTCAAGTCCAAACCTTTCCTTCAGGAAGGCCGCGCCGTAATTGCCCGGTGCCGCAGCCAGAAGCTTCCGCCCTCCGGCAGCCTTCACCCGGATATCCAGCCGGATGGTCTCTATAAGAGCGTCCTCGCTCATGGGCCGGACGATCCCTGTGGTTCCCAGTACAGACAGGCCGCCCTCGATGCCCAGACGGGGATTGAAGGTTTTTTGCGCCAGCTCTTTCCCGCCGGGGATAGAGATCGTGACCGTGACCGGCATGGTTCCTGAAGTCTTTCCCTTCTCGTGACTCTCCTTCAGTATATCATATACCGTCCGGATAATCTGCCTTCTGGGCACCGGATTGATGGCAGGATACCCAACGGGAACCTGCAGTCCGGCTTTTGTCGCGGTGCCGATGCCCTCGCCGCCGGAGAGATACACGCCGGGACAGGCGGGGTCTGTGTAAGCCGGAGTGACAGCTGCATCTTCTGCGCCGACATCCGGACATCCGCCTCGAACCTTCGCATACACCAGCACACCGTTGGTGATATCCGGATCATCCCCGGAATCCTTCTTCACAGCGCAGAAGACACTGCCGTCAGCCCTCACCCCGCTGTCGGCAATACCCAGCGTAAGAGAGGTTCCATCCGGTGTCGAGACAGTGACTGCCGGCACAGACAGGCTTTCTTCTTTCCCATCGTCAGATCCTTCCGAGAGGCGCAGAAAAGCAAGCGCAGCGGCCGCAGCCGCTGCAGCGGCACATGTGCCGGTGGTATAGCCGGTTCGTAGCTTTCTTCCTGCCTGCTCCATAGTGGTTTATCCCTCAATTCCCCAATTCCCAAGAAAAAAGCATCCGCCGTAATGGCGGATGCTTTTTCGCGCACCAAAACGGTGCATGTTTCTATATGGTGAAGACTTATTCTTCTTCCTTAGCTGCTTCCTCAGCGCCTACAGCCTCGATGTCGACATCAGCAACATCCTCGTCCTGACGTGCCGGAGCTGCCTCAAGAGCCTTCATGCTCAGGCTGATCTTGTGGTCTGCCTCGTTGAAGTCCACAACTCTTGCCTCGATGTCCTGTCCTACCTGAAGAACATCTGCCGGCTTGTCAACATGCTGTCTGGAAATCTGGGAA
>JAGBNL010000149.1 GCA_017634415.1 Clostridium sp. | reverse complement strand
CGGGTCAAGGCCGCCCGAGAGAGTGCGCCCGCTGGGCGGAACCACCAGGTTGTAGGCTCTCGACAGCCTGGTAATGCTGTCTAAAAGAATCATGACATCCCGGCCGTGCTCCACCAGGCGCTTGGCCCGCTCGATAACCATCTCGGACACTCTCTGGTGGCGCTCCGGCAGCTCATCGAAGGTGGAATAGATGACCTCCACCTCCGGGCCCGTGATTGCCTCCCGGATATCCGTTACTTCCTCCGGCCGCTCGTCGATGAGCAGGATAATCAGGTGCATCTCCGGGTACTGTCTGGTAACGGCCTGGGCCACCTGCTTGAGCAGTGTGGTTTTTCCTGCCTTGGGCGGCGATACGATCATGCCTCGCTGTCCCTTTCCGATAGGCGCCAGAAGGTCCATCACCCGCATCGCCGTGGTGTTCCGGACTCCCGGCTGCTCCAGGTGAATCCTGGAGTTGGGGAAGATGGGCGTGAGGTTCTCGAATGCCGGTCTCCGGCTGATGGTCCCCGCGGGGAAGCCGTTGACCGTGTTGATATACAGAAGGGCCGCGAATTTCTCCGTGGCCGTCTTGACTCTCCTGCTGCCCTGGATGATATCGCCGGTTTTCAGATTGAACCTGCGGATCTGGGACGGGGCCACATACACATCATCCTCTGTGGGGAGGAAATTCTCGCCGCGGATAAACCCGAATCCGTCCGACATGACCTCCAGGATTCCTTTGGCCTCGATGCCGGAATCCAGGTCGGCAAGCTCCACCTTCTCCGCCTCTGTCAGTCCCTCCGGGGAGGGCTGAATCGTTCTTCCCAGCGGGGATCTGGTCATGACCGGCTGGACGGGGCGCTCCGGCGCTGTCCGCTCTGCCGCGGGCCTTGCCGCCGGCGTCACCGGGCGTTCCGGCGCTGTACGCTCTGCTGCGGGCCTTGCCGCCGGCGTCACCGGGCGCTCCGCCGCCGGTCTCGGCTGCGGCCGCTCTGTCCGCTCCGTTCCGTACCTGCTTCCGGAGGACTGGCCTCCCCGTTCCGGTCTTCTCTGGAGGATTCTTCTCCCCTGGCGCGGGGCTTCTCCCTCCGGGGGATTCCCTGCCCCCTCTCCGGCGGGAGCCGTCTCTTTCTCCGGTTCTTCTTTCACGGTTTCATTCCGGACGGCCTGCTGAACTTTTTCCGGGAGATCCGCCTTTTTCGGGGGCGCTGCCTTTCCGGCGCTGTCCAGTTCGACCAGCTTATCCACAATCTCCGATTTGCGCAGACTGCTCACGCCCTTGATTCCCTGCTCTTTCGCGATTCTGCGCAGCTCTGCCACGGGAAGCGTCATAAGTTTTTCTCTCATACAATTCTCCTGCTGTTCTATAAGGGGAAATCCGCAAAGATGCGGAAGACACAAATTCATAGGATAATCAGAACTTAAGAACAATTCTATTATATACGATTCTCCAAAATTGTAAAGTCCCCGGGTTTGCATTCAGAACGCAAATGAATTACAATGGCAGGAAAGGAGAACTGACATGGGTGCAATCGCAAATGACTGGCTTGCGCCGCTTTCCGGCGAATTCAGGAAACCATATTACCGAAAACTGTACAATACCGTAAAAGAGGCTTATCAGACCGGCGTCGTTTATCCCGCGCCGGATGATATCTTTAACGCCTTCGAATTTACTCCCCTGTCCCGCGTCAAGGCTGTGATTCTGGGGCAGGATCCCTATCACGGGCCGGGGCAGGCCCACGGGCTCTGCTTTTCCGTCAAGCCCTCGGTGGAGATACCGCCCTCCCTCGTAAACATTTACCAGGAACTCCACGATGACCTGGGATGCAGGATCCCCAACAACGGATACCTGAAAAAATGGGCGGACCAGGGGGTTCTCCTCCTGAACACGGTTCTCACGGTGCAGGCCCACCGGGCCGGTTCCCACAGGGGCATCGGCTGGGAGGAGTTTACGGACGCCGCCATCCGGGTCCTGAATGAACAGGACCGCCCGATGGTATTCATTCTCTGGGGGCGTCCCGCCCAGATGAAGAAGACGATGCTGACCAACCCGAAGCATCTCATCCTGGAAGCGCCCCACCCCAGCCCCCTCTCTGCCTACCGGGGGTTCTTCGGCAGCCGGCCGTTCAGCAGAACCAACCGATTTCTCGAAGAACACGGCATTACTCCCATCGACTGGCAGATCGATGATATCTGAGGTGAATATATTCTATGCTGATTGAACTGTTACAAACCCTGGCGCTGGGGATCACGGAAGGCTTCACGGAATGGCTTCCCATCAGCGGAGAGGGGCACCTGCTTCTTGTCTCCTCCCTTCTCGGCGCAGACCGGAACGAACAGCTGCTCTCTCTGATGCTGGCGCTTATCCGCATCTGTTCCGCGGCGGCCGTCCTCTCCCTCTACGCAAAGCGCCTGCTTCCCGTCTACGGGGGGAGCCGTGCAAGACGCGGGGTGACAAGGCTCTGGTTCAAGCTTATCCTGGCCTGTCTGCCGGCTTTTTTGGTGACCCTCCTTCTGGGAGAACATCTGGAAAACCTGAGGAAACCTTATCTGACGGGCATCATGGTCATTCTCACCGCTTTCCTCCTGCTCTTTGCGGACAGGCATCAGAAGCCCTCCTGGCTGCAGATTGACAAGGTCTCCGGGATCACGCCCCAGACCGCCTTCTGCATCGGGGCGGCGCAGATTCTGGCCCTGTTTCCCGCCACCTCCCGGACCACCTGCGTGATACTCTGCGCCCTGCTTCTGGGCTGTACCCCCCGGACTGCGGCGGAGTTCGCCATGTTTCTGGGCGTTCCCATGATATTCGGCGGGGCAGTCCGGCAGATATTCCTCTTTGCCCGCCACGGGGAAGGCTTCGGCTTCCTCTCTCTTGCGGGGATTCTTCTGGGCGGTGCGGCAGCGTATTTCGCCGCTGTTTTTTCCATCCGCTTCCTGATGAATCATCTGAAGAAGAATGACTTTACCTTCTTTGCCCTGTACCGCATCGTGCTGGGAATCGTGATACTGAGCTATTTCACCATCTCCGCGCTGATGGCCTGAGGCCGTCAGTCCGGAGCTATTCGGAGCACTGCCATGGATTTATTTGACTATATGCGTCAGAACACAATGGACGAGGAGGCGCCGCTCGCCTCCCGCATGCGCCCGGCCGCCCTGGATGAGGTGGTCGGGCAGCAGCATATTATCGGGAAAGGGAAGCTTCTCTACCGCGCAATCCTCGCGGACAAGCTGGGCTCCCTTATTTTTTACGGTCCTCCCGGCACCGGCAAAACCACGCTGGCGAAGGTGATCGCCAATACCACCAGCGCCCGGTTCGAGCAGATCAACGCCACCACTGCCGGAAAAAAGGATATGGAGGAAGTGGTAAAGTCCGCGAAGGACGCCCTCGGGATGTATCAGAAGAAAACCATTCTGTTCATCGACGAGATTCACCGCTTCAACAAGGGACAGCAGGATTACCTTCTGCCCTTTGTGGAGGACGGCACCGTGACGCTCATCGGCGCCACCACGGAGAATCCCTATTTTGAAGTGAACGGGGCGCTGCTCTCCCGTTCCCGGATCTTTGAGCTGAAGCCCCTGGAGAAGGAGGACATCAAAACCCTGCTCTATCGGGCGGTGACCGACACGGTAAAAGGCATGGGAAGCTATCACGCAGAGCTTTCCGAGGAAGCCTGCGATTTTCTGGCGGACATGGCGGGAGGCGAT
>JAGBNL010000148.1 GCA_017634415.1 Clostridium sp. | reverse complement strand
TCCGCATCCAGGAGTTCATACAGTTCTTCCCCGTGATACCAGCCGTCCACGCACACTCTCCCGAGAAGCCGGAAATGGAACTCGCTTCCGGATTCCGCAGCTTCTCTGTAAACAGACTCCGTCGCGATAAGTCCCTCCTGCGCCAGCATCCGGTGTTCCTTCGCCAGTTCCCGTTTTATCGCCACCATGACCTCCAGAGGACCGATGGGCTTTCCGGACTCCGCGGCGAGATAGGCGGCCTGCATGGCCACGTTCTTGATGACGGCGCCTGTAAAACTGAAGTTCCGGGCCAGCTCACCGAAATCCAGTTCCTGGGCCAGCGGCGCTTCCTTCGGGAATACGGAGGACCATATCTCGAAACGGATCTCCTCATCCGGCTCCCAGAACTGCACGTAAAAGCGGAACCTGCGGAGAAATGCCGGATCAATGGCCGTCATGTTATTGGTGGCAAGGAGGGTTACCCCGTCAAACTCCTCGATGCACTGCAGAAGCAGGGATGTCTCGATGTTGGCAAAGCGGTCATTGGAATTGCCCGCTTCCAGCCTCCTGTTGAATATGGCATCCGCCTCATCGAAGAAGAGCACGCTGTTGCTCCGCCCGGCCTCCGTGAACACCCGCCGGATATTCTTCTCCGTCTCACCCACGTACTTATCCATCAGCTGGGAGAGATCCACCTTGTATAGCTCCATGTGCAGCTCATTGGCAATCACCTGGGCCGCCATGGTTTTGCCGGTGCCGGGCGGTCCCGCAAAGAGGGCGGTGATGCCCGCGCCGTAGGGAACCTTCTTCTCGAAGTTCCACTCCTGCATCACGATATGCCGGTACCGCACGGTATTGACAAGGTCCCGCAGCATGGCCTTTCCTGCCGGATTCATCTTCAGATCATCCCAGGCGAAGGGGGACTTCACCCGCTGGGTATGGCCCTTCAGGGGATGGCCCAGCTTCGCGTAGCAGACCTGATACAGAAGATCCTCCGACAGAGCCTCCCCGGGCTCGGTGAGGCGCAGGGCCTGGGCCGCCGCATCCCGGATCTGTCCCCGGGTGAGCCGGAAGGTGTTGGCAAGGGCCTCGATTTTATCCAGGGAGATGCCTGTGCTCTCCGGCAAAGCCTCCCTCCAGACGCGGATCCGCTCCGGCGCCCGCAGCTCCTCCATGGGCAGGAAATAACAGGCCTCCAGGTAATCCGGAACCTCCTCCGTCTCCGCCAGGAGATAAACCGTTCCGGCCCGGGGCACCATCTGCTTCTGCAGCCACAGGACCAGCTCCTTCTGCGCTTTCTCAGAGAGCTTTTCCATCCCCGTGATCACGGGTTTATTCCCGGAAAGGACACATTCCCTAAGAAGAAGTGAAAGCTCTGTAAACGTCCTTTCCTCCAGGAATCCCGACCGGACTTCTTCCGCCAGGATCCCTTCCCCCGATGTGGGCTTCGGCACCTCATAGAAAACCAGCCCCTGCTTCGTCCTGTCCGCAAAGGCGCAGACCGTCTCCTTCTTTCCGGACCCCTCCGGACCCCAGAGAACCGCGCACTCCGCGGGCATCCGGATCCGCCCCGCCAGGAGATCCGCGCCGTGACTTTCCCCGGTACTTTCCGGAAGGTAATCTGCTGTTTCTGTATTTTCGGTAGTATTGGATACCTCCTTCGGAAGATAACGGATCATCCCTGAGGAAAGAGGCGAGGAACCGCCCTGTCCCATAAGGATTGCCAGAAGCCGCCCGTCCATCACCGGAAGCATGCCGGCAAGACTCTGGCCGGTGCGCCGTTCTCTGGCCTCCAGCTGGGGAAACAGGAGCTGAAGGGCATCTCTTCCCTCCTCCAGCATCCCGCAGATCGCCGGGGGATCGTTTTTCTCCACAGGAGCGGCAAGCAGGACGCAGAGGTCATACAGCGTCATGCTCTCCTTTCCGAAGACAGCCGCCGCCCGGGTCTCGTAAGCATTGTCCAGCGCACAGCGGAGGAGAAACGCGAGAACATACCGCATATACTCCGGCGCATCCAGCTTCTCCAGGACCTGCTCCATCATGGGCACCGGTCCTGTCATCTTCGTCATCTCCAGCCGGTCCCGGAGCATCCCGGCCAGGATATCTGCATTCTCTTCTTCTGTCCCGGTGTCTGTTTCCGGATCCGCCGGCCGCTTCCGTGGTTCCCGGAAAATCAGCATATCCAGCAGCGCAAACAGGCTGTCCAGGTACTCCCCCTCCGACCGGAAGGGGATGTCATTCATATAATCCGTTCTCATTTCTTCTTCTTTTTGGCCTTCTTCGCTTCAAGCTCCTGCCGCTTTTTTTCGGCCTTCGCTTTGGCCTGGGCTTCCTTTTCGGCCTTCGCTGCCTCGTCGATGACTTCTCCCGAGAGAGACCGGATAAGCTTCGGGAATTTGTTCTTCTTATCACTCATGAGAACGATAAAGGTCGAATCAAAAATCAGTCCCATGTCTTCGCCGATGCCATTCGCAACCCTCTTCAGATAGCCGTCCTGGAACATATCCCATACATATCGCTGCATCGTATCCTTTGTGTGGCCGCTGGCGGAACGGTAGATGCCCCGGAGGATCATCTTCATGCCCTTCTGCTTCTGTTCCGTGCGCCCGCCCAGGAAGGCGTCCATCCATTTTGCCGCTTTTTTTGTACCTGCAGCGTCCGGCTTTTCCCGGATGGCGGCACGGTCCTTTGCGGATACGCCGCCGAGTTTTTCCGCGCCGGTCCAGGCATCCCACATGCCGCCGAAGATTTTCTCCAGGAAAAGAGCCTGGTATATACTGGCGGAATCCTTCTTGTCGGTCAGCATCTCATTTTTCTCGCCCCGTATGCCGTGCTGTTCACTGCGTCTCAGCCGGAACACGTAGTCGATATCCTGCTGGGAGAATGCCTGTTTTTCCAGAAGATAGTTGTGGGAACGGTCGAAATCATCAGCCAGATCCTCCATCCGCTGAAGCTTCTGAAGCTCTTCCTTTTCCGCCTTTGTAAGCTCCGGAGCCTCCTCTTCTTCTGCCTCCTCAGCTGCCTTCTTCTTCGCCTTCAGTTCGTTATATCTGGCGTATGCCTCGATGGCCTTCTTCGGATCCTTATAGATCTGAATATAGGACTCATAGTGGGTGGGCGTAAAGTAAGCCTCCGCCGTTCCGGAAGAAATGGCATAGGCGGTGTTTGTCATCTCTTCCCGGATATTTCCCAGATCGCCCCGGGCAAAGGACTCCTTGCTGGCACTCCGATATTCCATATCCAGGTATTTGTTGCACAATTCATAGATGGAGAACAGATTTGCAAAGGGGATATACAGCCGCTCGTCCATCCGGAAGAAATCCCGGTACAGATTGCTGGCTTTTTCCATCTCCTCAGTGTTCTTCTGCCGGCATTCCCGGATCCGGTCCGCAGGGAGAAGCTCATAGGGACTCGCCTTTTCCCTGTGCAGCTGAACGCGGATCTTGTCGAATTCTGTATCAAGCTTCGTGATACTGCTGTTACTCATCTCGTAGATGTCCTGAATCACCTTCAGGACAGGGGCCGGCATTCCATTATCCGGATCCCGCTGTTCCTCAGGCAGAAGCATCGTCACGCACCCTGCCACATAATTTGCCGCTTCACTGAGCGCTTCCTGGAGTTTTGACAGGTTCAGATTTGCCTTCTCAACGTTTTTTCCGAGAGAGCCGGCGTACTTAAAGGATCCCAGTACACCGCTGTTTTTGCCGGAAAGGCGTCTTGCGTTTTCCGCGGCCACCGCCGGAGCATAGGTCTTCGGATGAAGGGTAAAGACTGAATTGGTATCGTTATAATTCTTCAGATCCTGCTTCGTCATGCGCTTGTTGCCGTATCCCTGATAGCTCAGATCATCCTGTCCGGAGACCCTCGCCATATAGGAGTTCATGGAAGCATTAAACTGCGCATCGAAGGTCGCTCCGCCCCAGCGCATGAAATTGTTCAGAAACGTGTATCTGGCGTCCTCTTTTTCAAAGATCGTGCCGTCGGTTTCGAGTTTTCCCACATCCACCACCATCTCCTTGACAAAGGTGGTGCAGTTGCGCCTGTAATATCCGTAACCGCCGTCGGCGTATGTCTCGGAAGCCTTCACGATGCTGTTGACCTGGGCCGGAGTTGCCTTATACCTCCGGCTGACGGTATACATATGGGAATAATCATCGTGGAGCTCTCCCGGGACCAGGGCGTTCCGGTTCGCCATGGCGTTTGATGCGGTAGGCCCCGTAAAACCGCCTGCCATATAAAAACCGTATTTCATGATATACCGCTCATAACGGTTGGTGAAACGGCTGAAACGGCTGAATTCAACCCCCAGCATGGAATGTCCCATTTCCGTTCCGACCATATTCTGAGAGGATGCCTCTTTGGGCTGGTCAAAATAGACGGATACCTCCGGCGGCGCGGGGTTGCCCTTTCCGTCCTCCGCCCTGCCGCCCGTCATGCGGGCCCAGACCGTCGGGACCCGGCGCTGATCCAGCAGGATATGGGCGCCGGTATCTTCCCTTGATTTCCGGAATTTTGCGCCGTTCCAGCCGGGGATCACATCATGCTCCTTCTTTTCCTGCATGGTCTTTTTGGCGTTGTGGAGCTTTACGGCGCTCACGGCCCACTTGGGCAGGAAGTAGACACCTCCTATGAGGGTGACCGGGATCGCGGTGGTCTTGCCTGCGATGACCGTAAACCGGTCGTAGCCTGCTCTTGTCCAAGCAACCTTCGTTCTGGGTTTATGCTCTGCCGGGAAGCTGTAGCCGCCCTCTGCCTTCGGCTGTTCCTGCGGGGGTGCCTGCTTATTTCCCGGGCCTCCCAGATCAATCTCCTCCAGGCCTTCGATGGGCGGATCATTGTAGATTCGTTCCCCGTCATCCCCGCGCTTTTTTTTGTTTCTGCGGGGCTTATTCTGCGCCATGGAATCAGGAGCAACCTCATCGTATCCCCAGGTGCCTCCCAGCGGGGAGACCATCTGCTGCGGGGCATTCTGCGCCACGGGCTGCGGAACATTCTGCGGATTCACCTGCGGAACAATCTCCTGACCCTGGTCCTTCTCCTCCTCTTCATCCTCCGAATCTGCGGGGCCCTTCAGATCGGATAAAGAAATCACCCGAACCGGCTCATACTCCCGGTCGTCGTCCCCGTCTTCATCCCTGTAGTCCTTTTCCGCCATGCCGCGCTCCGGCTTTATTTCCCGGCTGTTATTTTCCCCGATGATGTTTTCGTTGACAATATTTTCGTTGACGATGTTTTCGCCGGACACATTGCCGCCGTCATTCACCAGCAGACTTTCGTTGGACCCGTTTCCGCCGGCGCCCTCCTGCCGGTTGAACTCATTGCCCGCAGATCTTCTGAGCGGCGGCATGGAATGAGCGGACTGGTTATCCGCATGTTCCCCGGACTCCGGTCCTTCGATGATGACAAAATCGTCCAGAAAGCTGTTATTCCCCTGGGGATTCTTTTTTTTCTTTCTGTCAGGCATGGCAGGATATGACCTCCCCGTATTTATTCTTCATCACGCAATGTTCAGCCCCTGATTCCCGGAATGCCCATGGTTCTGAGGTATGCTTCCACCTCATCCGCCTTCGGCATCACGGCAAGGGCTCCCTTCCTGGTGGTGATGAGGGAAGCCGCCGCGTTCGCGAAGGTGAGAAGCTCCGTGAGCTTCTCCTCCGTCAGGCCCTCCAGCCCGCCGTTTTTCAGGACAAAATGAAGGGCAGAGGCGCAGAAGGTATCGCCCGCACCGGTGGTTTCGACGGTGTCCGGATTGCGGAATCCGGCTCTCTCCACCTCGATTCCCTGACAGAATGCCCTGCTGCCGTCCGGTCCGAGGGTCGCAAATACCAGCGGAATATGATACTCCGCAATCAGCTCCCGGACACCCTCTGTGATGTCCTCTTTCCCGGTCATCAGTGTGACCTCGTTGTCCGAGATCTTCATGATATCGCACTGCTGCATGCCGAAGCGGATCTTCTCCTTCGCCGCCTCCTCCGATTCCCACAGGGGCGCTCTGTAATTGGGGTCAAAGGAGATCAGGGCGCCGCTCTCCTTCGCGATGGCAAGCGCCCGCCTGGTCGCCCGATCCACCGTGTCGTGGGTCATGGAGAGGGTTCCCAGATGGAAGATCCTCGCGCTCTCGATAAGGCCGCGGTGTCTCTCCACATCCTCCTCCGTCAGCATGATGTCCGCTCCGGGCTTTCTGTAAAAGGAAAAGTCCCTGTCGCCGTTCGGAAGCTTCTGCACAAATGCCAGCGTTGTGGGGATCTCCTTATCCATCTCCAGCCCGGTCATGTCGATCCCCTGGGCCCCGGCCCGTTCCTTCAGCATTCTGCCGAACATGTCATCGCCGACTTTGCCGATAAATGCGGTCTTATGACCGAGGCCGGAAAGCATGGAAAGCACATTGCAGGGGGCACCGCCGGGGTTCGCTTCAAAGAACGGGTTTCCCTGCCCGCTCTTTCCGTTTTCCGTAAAATCAATCAGCAGCTCCCCCAGCGCCGTGACATCCCTTGTTTTTTCAGTCTGCATTGTATTATTTCCTCCCTTATTCGGTGATTGCCCAGACCCGGGCCGGAAGCCCTGTGGCTCCTTCAATCTTCGGCCAGGCCGCAAACAGCACGGCGCCGGCGGGGGCAACCTTGTCCAGATTGCAGAGAACCTCTATCTGGAGTTTTCCCTTTGACAGTACATATCGCTCACAGGCCAGGTCTCCGGCCTTCGCCGCCTCGGCGGAGGCGTCGGTATCCAGCGTCTCATGTCCGTTGGCCGCGGCATTCCGCTCTTCATAGATATATTTCAGGGCTTCCATGGACCAGCCGGGGAAGTTCTCGCTTCCATCCTCCGCGATGCCGGAAAGAGCATCCATATCCGGCCAGTTCTTATACCAGTCCGTCCTGAGAGCCACAAAAGCCCCGTCGGGGATGGGCCCGTACTTTTCCTCATAATCCCGGATATCCTGGGCGGTCACGGCGTAATGGACATCCTCCTTCACCTTCTCCGTGATATCGATGACACAGAGGGGAAATACGCCCTGTTCCACGCCGTAGGCTTCCGAAAGCTTCCCGTCCTTCACGAAATGGCCGGGAAAATCAATATGTGTTCCGAACTGTCCCGGGAACTTGAAGGTGTGAATTCTGCAGTCCAGCATGGGATTTCCCCAGTCAAACACAACCTTGCACAGCTCCACGCTCCCTTCCGGTATGCCGCTCCAGTAGGGACTGTCATTGTTGAGACTGTGGGACAGCTCCACCCATCTGAACTTTCTGGACTGTTCCAGTGCTTCCCAGAGTTTATACATATTGACTCTCCTTTCTCCGTCGGGATCCGGCGGGCCGGTTCTGAATAGTTATTCTATTTTACCATATTTCTGACATCAATTCACGCGGAGAACCGGATAATTATTCCGTCTGTCACCGCAAGTCATACGGAACAGCCGCAGGGCCGTCCCATTCCTCTCAGCTGATAATGCAGGGAAGGCCGTGCTCTTCCAGCTGAATATCCAGGTCAATCATGTCATAGATTTCATTCTCGATAAAATAGGAGAAGATGATATCCGTCCTGTCGCAGGGAGAAAGCGCGTACCCTGCACGGGAAAGCAGGTCCTTCGACTCATCCAGGTTCAGCTTCGCCCCGATACAAAGGCAGAGCGCCGTCAGCTTCTGGGGGTGATAGGCGGGGTTGTTCTTTATCTTGGAGAAGACCTTCTTATCGACGATGGCCCGCTTGTAGACCTCCGCATTCTCCATGCCCTTGCTCTGAATCAGATAAAGGAGATACTGGGAAAATGTATCCGCCATGTGCGCCATCCGCTCTTCAAGCCTCCGCTCCATCTCCAGGACCGCCGCATCTTCTGCCTCAGACGCGCAGACAGCTTCCTCTTTTTTCCCGATAAAGGGACGCCGTTCTTCCACCCAATCCGCCAGGACATTTGTCCGCCGTTCCCGGTCCCGCTTCCCGACAGAGACGGCTTTCCTGTAAACCGACCCCTCCCGGTCCGGAGAGGGCGCAAATACAGCGCCTTCGTACTCCTCCCCGGTCTTCTCCTCCACGTAATGGCGGTCAATATATGCCTCCAGATCCGGATACAGGGTTTTTCCCATCCGGGCCGCCTTCTCATCGAACACCACAAGGAAGATCTCCATGTCGGAGTGCAGGAGAAACGCGTGGATCTCATCGATGGCGATCCGCATGCCCTCTTCCTTCGGATAGCCGAATCCGCCGGTGGAGATCAGCGGAAAAGCGATGGAACGAATCCCCTTTTCCGCCGCCAGGGCGAGACTTTTCCTGTAGCAGGATCGAAGAAGATCCTCCTCCCCCCCGGAACCGTCCCCGTAGCGGGGGCTCACCGCATGGATAATATACTTTGCAGGCAGCCCGAATCCCGGCGTAATAAAGGCTTCTCCCTCCTCCACAAAACCGATATGTTCCTTCCTGTAAGAGAGAAGCTCCTCATATCCTGCCGCCTGATAAATGGCCCGGTCGCAGCCGGTTCCCACCGTCGGCCGGTTATTCGCCGTATTGACCACGGCTTCGGTATTCATCTTCGTGATATCATTGCGGACAATCTTAAAGGGCATGGGAAATCCTCCTGTCTGTGTATCGTAATATCATTATAATTCCCTTCCGGTACACTTGCAACTTGACGGGCAATGTGCCTTCTGTCAGTTTTCAGCCGGGAAAATTCTGCTTTTATCAGAACGTCAGGTCCCGCTCGCGGGACTTGCGCAATGAAGAATAAAATGCCCCGGGCAGGGTTTTATGTCTCCATGTCCTGCCTGGGGCATCATATCAACTCTGTGTTATTCAGTTCTTTACAGCTGCTTCGCGAAGGCACAGATCTCCTGGAGCTTCGCCTCGGACTTGTTCTCCTCACCGGCCGCGGTAATGATACCTGCATCTTCGATTCCGGTGAATGCGCAGATTCCCTTGTAGGTTCCGATTGCGCCGTCAAAGGGATTCGGAGACGCGGAGCTCAGAAGCAGAGCAGCCTTTTTGGCCTTCGGCGGCTTGCCGATGCAGTACATTCTCTGAATAGCGGCAGAGAGCTGTGCTGTCATGCCGAAATAGTAGATCGGACAGGCAAACACAACCATATCCGCGTCGAGATACGCCGCAATGACCTGCTCCATATCATCCTTCTGGATACATTTGCCCTCGCCCTTGGTGTGACAGTACTCACATGCAAGACATCCGGCGATCTTCATCTTTCCGACCTGAAGAATCTCCGCCTCATGTCCTGCTGCCTTTGCGCCCTCTGCGAATGCTTCGCACATGGCAGCGGTGTTCTCTTTTCTGGGGCTTCCGTTTAAAATTGCGATCTTCATCTGTTTCCTCCTCTTTGCATATTATTTGTTCATGGTCTCCAGTGCTTTATCCAGAAGGGCCTTCAGCTGCTGCAGTTCTTCCTGCGGCAGTCCGATACAGCCCTGCATGGCACAGGGTATTTCCAGTGCTTTTTCTTTCAGCGCCTCTCCCTCTTCCGTGAGAGAGAGAAAGAGTTTCCTCTCGTTTCCGTCCGGTCTCATCCGCCGTATCAGTCCCTGTTTTTCCAGACGTTTTAACAGCGGCGCCAGTGTGCCGGAATCCAGATGTACTTTCCGTCCCAGCTCTCCCTCCGTCATGCCGCCGAACTCCCACAGCACCATCATCACGATATACTGGGTATAGGTCAGATTCAGCGCCTCCAGAGGTTTCCGGTACAGGCGGACAACTTCCTTTGCGCAGGCATACAGCGGAAAACAAATCTGGTTTCCGAGACGGATGCCGTCATATCTGCTGTCGTTATTCTGTGATATCTCTTTCATAGCACTTCTCCCGCCGGCAGCATATTCTCCGAATATAATCAGAAAGGGCCGCTTTCATTCCAAAGGCGGCCCATCCAAAGCTGTAATGCAAATCCGTTAACCGATGCCTGTATATCAGCCCAGCTGCTCGATCAGATAATTCTCCATTCCGATCTCTTCCATGAGAGAAAGATGCTGTCTCACCCAGTTGAAATGATCCTGCTCATCCACGATGAACTTCTCGATCATGCTTCTGGACACATAGTCATCTTCGAACATGGCCAGGGCCTTGCTCATCTCCGGAAGTGCCGACGCGGCATCCTTGCAGTCATACTCCAGCATCTCCTTCACATCTGTGAAAACAGGATACTCCTGCAGCTCAACCTTCGGCGTAACGCCCAGCTCAATGAGGCGTGCATTGACTTCCTTTGCCTCGTTCCATTCCTCATCGGATTCTGCCGCAATCTTATCTGCCAGCTTAACAAATCCGCGCTGACGGAGCAGCTCCGCCTGAATAGAATGCTGTTGAGAATTGCCAAACCAGCCCTTTGCAAGTTCCTGTAAAAATTCAATCTTCGTCATCTGAAAGCCCTCCGTTATATATAATTATTTATGATTGTGCGCTGTCTTGTTGTGCGCAACTACACATTATATTTTACCTGTTTACGGAATGCCTTCAATTCAGAAACTGCCCGCCGTTTCTCATTGTGAGACAAATATGTATATTTCTCTCATTCCCGTTACTGAAGCAGCAGCTGCAGCGGCGCCGGCACGGCATTTTCATAAATCTCAGCCATCTCTTCCGGCGATACAGTATATTTTCCCAGGATCCACTCGCAGGAAAGACATGCGGTTCCCATGCAGTACAGCCGGATATACATCTCCATCTTACGGTCCATATGCGCAGAGGACGTAATCCTCTTTATAAACCTTGTGAGTTCCCGGGTGTTAATCTCGGTCATGTACTGAACAAAGGAATCGTGGCCGCTGGTGTGAAGCAGTAGATTTGCCAGATAATCCTTCTCATCCCTGTAACGATACGCGGTATCCAGCAGGGTCTGCTTCCATTCCCCGCTGCCCGCCCCGGCCCGATCCAGGATTTCTTCCGTCCGTACGGCATATTCCCAGGCGATCAGATCGTACTTGTCCTTAAACTGCCTGTAAAAGGTAGCCGGCGAATATCCGCAGTTCCCGGTGATATCCCTCACGGTAATCTTATCAAAGGATTTATTTGCCGCCAGTTCCCGGAATGACTCCGCCAGAATCTCCTTCGCGGTTTTCCTCTTCATCGTCATCTTCCTCCCCTGATATACATCATACCATAAGAATCAGTTTTTTTCGGCAAGCCGTCCCAGAATATTCCGGGCTTCCTTCACAACTTCTCCGTTCCTGCTGTATTTTACAAGTGTGTTCAGCATGTTCTCCAGTTCTCCCAGATATACAGGCCCTGTCTCATCTTCCGCATCTTCCGGTTCCGGCATGCTGCTTCCGCTGCGCCACGGCGCCATGCCGGGAACGGTTCTGGCTGCCAGTGAATGAAAATTATCATTTATGCAGGTCAGCATTCTGAGTATCTGGATGTCGTCTTCTGACACAAAGACCTCTTCTATCAGGTCCGTTCCCCACTCCAGGCACTTTTTTTCCAGGAGGCCGTATCTTTCAGAATAATGTCCGAACGGGCCGTTCACCTCTTCCAGACTTTCGATATCCGCTATGTCATCCTCATAAAACAGAATCGGTGTAAGATACAGCGCCTCCCGGTCACTGCCGTATTCATGAAAAACGTATTCCCTGCTGAGATAAGATACCGTTCCCTCATATACTTCGCCTGAGGCAGTCGTGAGCCGGACGCATGTGTTATCAAAATGTTTAAGGTTCATCTGGTTCTCTCCTTTATCCCGGTTTCTTCTGAATATGTCTCCCGGTAAAGCCCTGACCTATGCTTTATGGCCGCCGATCTGCATATTTCTCTCCAGTGTTGTCGCACCTTCAAGCATGTTCATGCCCTTGAAGACTGCATTCGCCCCGTATTTCCGCCGGATCTCCAGCATCGCCGCCGTGAGTCTCCGGTCTCTGTCCAGAGCGTCATAGTCCACAAACATGTTCATCTGATACATTCCAATATCTTCCGACACATCCACGGCGCAGACACCGAGACGGCGGTAAAGCAGCCTGTGATCCGTCTTCTCATCAAACTGCCGCACCATCGGATCTGTGATGAGCTGCAGGTTGTTGGTAAGTGTCCCGAGCTTCACCGTTCCATTACTATGCTTCGGATGAAGCCTGC
>JAGBNL010000015.1 GCA_017634415.1 Clostridium sp. | reverse complement strand
CTCCGGCGTCACCCAGGAAAGATTGTTCCAGAAGGCGATGGGATCCGTATCGGAGAATACATCCCGGCCCGGCAGGAGACGGGAGTCGAATTCCACGCCGAAGAGGTTGGAGACGGTGGGAAGAATATCCAGGCTGCAGGTTGGGCCGGAGATTTCGCAGGCCATATCCTTCAGGTCATGCTCCAGGCAGCCGGACCAGATGACGGCGCTGCTCTGGTCCTGGTTCCAGGGGGTGAGCTCCTCCGCCTTGAACAGATCCCTGAGGTAATTTTTATCATTGCCCCAGGCTTTTCCGCCGCCCAGGCCGTAGGGATAATGGTCTCCCGTCATGACGATGACGGTATCATCGGCGATGCCGGCCTCCTCCAGGATACGGACCGTCTCGGCGAGCGCATTTTCCAGTTCCATCTGATAGCAGATATAATATTTTGTTTTTTCTTCATAGAGATCGCCCACGGCTGCGTTCACCCGGTCATAATACTTCGACACCAGGGGGTTGTTCTTCACGTAGGGCGCATGGCCGCTGACGGTCATATAGTAGGCGGAAAACGGCGCTTTGTCTATGTAGAGGGGAAGGGTGTCCGTCATCATCTGGGTGTCGGTGGGATAGCCGGTACCGCAGATTTTATTCAGGCCGTTCTCCGAGGCGATGAACTGATTGTAGCCCAGGTTTTCATGGGTTTTGTTCCGCTTGTAATAGGTGGTTGAGCCGTTGTGGAAGGCGATGCTGGAGTATCCCAGGCGCTGCAGCTGATTCCCCATGGAGAAATAGTTGTTGAAGCCGGCGGTCTTGATGACGGAATTGTCGCCGGACTCGCCGATAAGGCCGAGAATCAGGGACATTTCCCCGGTGGTGGTGCTGCCGCCCCAGGAGGGCTGGTAGTAGTCGGAGAAATAGAATCCGTTATGGGTCAGCCGCCACAGGGTGGGCGTAAGCTCCGGAGTCAGGGGAACGCCGCACCAGGATTCCGCGCAGATGAGAATCAGATTTTTGCCGGCAAAGATGCCGGTGTATTCGTTCTGCAGGGTCGGTGTCCGGGAGGCGGCAAAGGCGGAGAGGGCCTTCGTGGTGTTTGTGGCCTGGAGATCCTCCCTGGAAAAGTCGATGGCCATGGCGTTGGGAAGATATATCTTCTGTTCGGGTTCCGCAGCCGGAAGATCCGATGCTGCGGTTTCCCCGGGGGAAGACAGAGACGACGGGGTTCCGGGCGCATTTTCCTGTGCTGTGCCCGAAGGCGTGCTGTATCCCGCTCCGCTGAAAGAGGCGGCGGGATTTCCGAAGATAAGGTACTGGGCATCGAGCCTTGTGGCATCCAGCATGCCGAAGGCCTGAGCCGCGTCATTATAATTGTAATGGGACCCGTAGAGATTCCTGTCCCTGCCGTTCAGCGCGAGACCGGCGGAGGCCAGAGTGGCTGCGGTAAAGATCACAAAAAGAAGAAGGGTTGTCTTCTGGAATTCCACGGCCGGGATGCGGGAGAGCACCGGCTTTACGGGTTTTGTCCTGAGGATGACCGGGAAGGAAGCGGAAGCGTCCTTCTTCGGTGTCTTCCGGATAAGAGAAAGAAGCCTGCTTCTCACGGGAAGAGACTTCCCTGTCCGTCGGGACAGGAAAAGGAAGGCGAGATACAGAATAAAGGGCAGCAGAAAGAGAGGCGCATGGATGAGGGCATCCATCACCCCGTCTGCCAGCTCGCCGCCGTAAAACTCCATGACATTTCCCGCGCCTGCGTGGAGATTCTCCGGAGACATATACATGCCGAAGGACTGAAATACCGCATATTCTGTGGTAAACAGAATGCCGGAGAGGAGCAGCAGAAGAGCCGATGCGGCGTGCCGGAAAGAAGGATTCCGGAAAAATGCCTGGGGAATGAGGGCGAAGAGAGCTCCCAGACCCAGGACAAAGAGAAAAAGAACGTGAAACTCCCGGAAGAGCGGTGTGCCGGAAAAGAGGCGGAGAAGTATTTCGCCCCAGAGAAAACCTGCTGTATGTGAAAAAAGATGCTGTAATGCTGTCATAATTCTGCCTTTCTTTCTGAACAGGGGACATTTTACCATGTTTTTTTTCTATATGCCATACAGATCTGTTTGAGTTTGCCGGAAAGCGGTGTTATCATGTAAGCATGGTTCCGAACAGTTGCAGGAACAGATATTCACGAGAGGGAAGGAGTATCCTATGGCAGCAAAGAATCTGGGAACCCTTATTAAGGAAGCAAGGACGGCAGCGGGCCTGACCCAGGCGCAGCTGGCGGACAAGGTGGGCAGTATCACCGCGCAGGATATCAGCAAGGCGGAACGGGGAGAGAAGGAACTTTCCCAGGCGGCCCTTAAGCTGATCGCGAAGGCATGCGGCGTGACGCAGGCATCCCTTCTGGCTGCAGCGGGAAACAGCGGGAAAACCGCCGGGAAGACATCATCAAAGACATCGGGAAAGACCGGGAAGACATCGTCGAAGACATCAGGAAAGACAACGTCGAAAGATGCTGATGCCCTGAAGCTTACGGCAGCGGAGAAGAAGCTGGTGGAGCTGTACCGGGCGGCGGATTCCGACACCAAGAAGACCGTGATGAAGACCCTGAAGGGAGAATCCAATGAGGCTGCAGAGATTTTGGGCACACTTCTCTCCAGCATGGTTGGAAATCTCGGAAAGAAGTAAGAAAACCAAGAAAAGAGGGAAATGAACATGAAAAAGTACACATTGCCGGCAGCATTGCTGCTGACAGCAGTTCTGGCGGCGGGCTGCGGACAGGCGGCTGCGCCTGCGACAGTGGAGACTGCTGCGGCGGAGACTGCTGCGGCAGTTCAGGAGACGGCGGAGAGCGAGAAGGCCGCTGAGAGCGTGGAGAGTATTCCCGCTGTCATCGATAATCCCTGTCTGCGTGCAGCGAATGAATACTTCACGGAATGGGCCGGTGAGAATATGCAGGCGGCGGAAGGCCTGATTCCCGTGAGTTCCATCGTGAAGGTGGATGATTCCGACAAGAGCGATGTGAAGCTTTACGGAATCCATGAGCTGAATACATATTCCGTGGACGGCAGTGTACTGAAGATTGCGGATACGAAGAAGCTGACCGGCGTCATGCACATGGCGGAGGACGGCGGCACTTTCAAGGTGACGGGTGCAGAGTGGGCGGAAGACGGCAGCAGTGTCAAATCCGCGCTTCAGAAGATCGTCACCGATGAGGCCATGTATCAGGATATGGCGGAGGGAAGCATCTCGCCGGCCTTGAGAACATGGACCATCGGCCAGGCGGCGAAGGCACTGGGCCTTTCCGCCGACAGCTATCAGCCGAAGGACGGCGTGAAGATATCCCTTGCCCAGGAGACGAAGAAGGCGGAAGACTGGGTGTCCAAGCTGGCAGAGGGGATCCAGGGAGATCAGTTCGTGACCGTCGGGAAGAGTGCCGGCTCCAGCGCAGTCCTCATGCTTCATGAGAAAGCATCCAACGGCGGATGGAACACCCTTCTCAATGCGCCTGCCCTGATCGGAAAGGGCGGCCTCAGCGAGGACGGTGCAGCGGGAACCACAAAGATCGGTCTCTCCGAGCTGTCCGTGGATGACCTGCAGGCCATCGGAACAGAGCTTTCCACCAGCGGCGGAATCGCCGTGCCGAAGGACATCCTGGATGCGCTGAAAAAAGGTGTAAAGCCCGGCTGCAGCCTGGTTGTGGATACCGAGGAAAATATTGAGAACGGCACGGCGGTGAAGGCGCCGAAGAGTACCCTGGCCGCGGCCATGGAGAAGGTCAGCTACGGCGAGAAGCTGACCGCTGAGGAGAGAACAGCTATCGCGGACGGCCTGGAAGAGGCCCTTGCCGCCAATTCTCTGGGAGATGTGGCGAGATATGCCTGCTCCTACACCGCATCCTTCGGAACAGCGGTGAGGAACGGCGATTCCGGCTATCTGGCACTGAGCGCGGATACCTTCCCCACGGAGATTCGCTCCTCCAGGGGCACCATCCCCTTCACCATCGGCAGAATGCGCCAGGATGACGCGGGGAACGGCGGACAGGTGCCGGAGACCCTGCAGTTTACCACAGCTGACGGAACCGTGGTGGATGCCTACACCCTCTGGACCAATGATTTCTGCATCGGAGAGCTGACGCAGACCGACGGCGTCTACGGCATCTTCGAGGGCTCTGACGGAAGATATACCCTGGAGAGACTCGGCGATGCGGCGGAGACTGTGCCGGCGGAGAGCACAGCTGCCCAGGAGACGGCTGCCGCAGGAAATCCGAAGGGACCTGCGGATGATGCGCTGGTAAATGATGTAAATCAGGAGACTGCCGCGCAGACCCAGGCGCAGGAGACAACCGCAGCAGCAGCGGCTGAAGCGAAGGTGTCCCTTCCCGCCTACCGCTACACAGGAGCGGGGGACCAGGCCATTATGCAGGCTGTGGCAGGCTATATGAACGGTATCGGGAAGCAGTATGAAGCTTCCGATGTCTCCATTCCGAACCTGCAGATTGCGGGCGTGGATGCCGCGAATCCGGATGATGTGAAGGTTTACGGTGATTTCTGGGTCATGAACTACAACCTGACCGGCAGGACACTGGAATCCCAGTCCGGCGGAAGCTATCCCGGCGTGATGCACCTGAAGAAGGCAGGTTCCGGCTACACTGTGACAGATTTTGAGGTGGCGGATGACGGCTCAGGCTTTCAGGAATCCCTGGAGAGAATCTGCGCAGACCATCCGGAATACGCAAGCATGCTGGTAAACAGCGAGTTTGACGAGGATCTCAGAACAGAGACCATCAGACAGTATGTGAAGGCCAACGGACTGGATATCGAATTCTATAAGGATTACGGCTGGGATCCGGTGGAAATTGACTAAAACGGGATTGCCGGATGCCGGCAATTTACATGTCAATGACAGAGAGGCCTCCTTTCCGCTCCGGGGGCAGGGAATGTGGTATCATATATGGTACAAAGCATTTCTCTGCACCTGCGGCAGAAAGGAGGTCCTTTTATGATGAGTAAGAAATGGATGGCAGCGCTTCTGGCGCTGGCGATGACCCTGATGATGAGCAGCACGGCCTTCGCGGGATGGGAACAGTACCAGTCCGGTGAGTGGGCCTACCGCTACGGGAACGGTTCCTACGCGGCGGATACCTGGATCGGGAATTATTATGTCGGGCCGGACGGCTGCATGGTGGTAAATAACTATACGCCGGACGGATACTGGGTGGGTGCTTCCGGCGCCTATGAGTCCTGGTGGGGACGCAGAAGCGACTACGCGGAGCCCTATACCGGCGGCGCCTATAACGGGAATCCCTACTCTTATGTGTTCAATGTGGATATCTACGGCGACGGTGTGGAGCACTGGTCCATGGAGGAGTACGCCTACGGTTCCCGGCTCGGCCAGTATGAGCTTTACCCGATGGGCGGCTTCTGCTACGAGATGATGGATATCTATTCCGGGACAACCCTGGGATATGTCTCCGTATCTCCGGATCGCAGAACTGTTTATGTCTCCTGCGCCGGACAGACCAACGTGGCAGTGTACTGATGACAGGGGCGGGGAACGGTTTTTCGGGACCCGGGAGGAGATTATGAAGAGGCTGGAAGGGGCTTTATCAGCCCCTTCTTTTTATGTGGGATTTTTACAGGATTTGTGCTATATTATATATTTGGAGTATCAGAAGGCAGATCCGATTCCGCTTGCGGGACAGGGATTTGCGTTGCGGAGATAAAAAAGGGGGCGGAACCCTGGTGACAGAATGGAAGAACG
>JAGBNL010000147.1 GCA_017634415.1 Clostridium sp. | reverse complement strand
CTTGTTGTCCTTTGTGATGAAGATAACATTGGCTCCACCGGTCTCTTCGATCTTGGTGCGGGTAGCCGGATCAAGATATACGTTCTCGTCAAAGCCCTTCTTGTGGGCATCCACGATGGCATGCAGGCTCATGGCATAGTTCAGGCCGGCCTTCACATGTCCGGTTCCCTTCGGAGCCGCGCGGTCAAAGTCGCTGACACGGATGGTGATCGGCTTTGCGCCGCCCTTGAAATACGGGCCCACCGGTGTAACCAGAATACGGAACTGGTACTCCTCCGCCGGCTTTACGCCGATGACTGAGGAAGAACCGAAGATGTACGGGCGGATGTAGAGGGTAGCGCCGCTTCCGAAGGGCGGAACCCAGGCGTCATTGGCTTTGACAACCTTTTCCACAGCCTCGATGAATCTTCCCTCCGGGAGCACCGGCATCTCCAGTCTCTCGCAGGAATTCTTCATTCTCTCATCATTGAGATCCGGGCGGAATACAACGATATTTCCGTCCTCGGTGGTGTAGGCCTTCAGTCCCTCAAAGCAGCTCTGAGAATACTGGAGCACGCCTGCACACTCATTCATCACGATGTTCGGGTCTGTGATCAGTGCACCCTCATCCCACTTGCCGTCCTTATAGCAGGACAGGTAGCGGTAGTCGGTTGTAATGTATCCGAATCCCAGATTCGACCAGTCAAGATTCTTTTTCTCCATACGTATCACGCTCCTGTGCAAGAAATTTCTTTGCAGTCTATTATAGTTATCAGATATTTAATATGCAACCTTCGGAGGCTAAAAACGCAGAATCGAATATTCTTCATTCCCTCAGGTTATCATAAGAAGCTCTCATCAGGGGGAAATGGTACCGTATCCCTATTTCAGCCGGTGGGCAGCAACCCATGCGCCGGAAAGCACCGTGCTGGAGAACTCTTCCTCTTCCGCCTTCTGAATCTCCAGAATCATGGAGGAGACGGGCGGAAGGTTCACAGCCGCGATTCCGTCATCCACCCGGACCTTCAGCTGGCCCACATTGTACCCGTGCTCATAGGTCAGCATCACCCGGTTCAGCCAGTCCTCCCCGGTTACGCCCAGCTTCCAGACCGGAATCAGTACGGTTCTGGCCTCCTCGCCGGTATTAACCGTGACGACAGCGCCGCTTCCGTGGGCACCGCGGATGAGCCTTCCGTAGGCAATCACCCCGTCGGCCGCCAGAAGCTCTATCAGGGATCCCCGCCTGAGAGCGGGATTATGCTTCCGGATCCGCGCCGTAATATTGCAGAACTCTATCAGCTCCAGATCTTCATGTCCCCAGGGATATGTCCGCCGGTTGTCCGGATCGGTCCAGCCGCACATGCCTGTCTCGTCGCCGTAATAATAGGTCGGCGCGCCGGGCCAGGTCATCTGCATGACCACGCCCTGCCGGAAGATTCCAGGCCGGATCCCGTCGGAGGCGGCTTCCGAACCTGCCGTGTAGAGCCGGCCCACCTTCCCGTTTGTCCTGGTCATAAACCTGGAGTGGTCATGGTTGGAGAGCTGGTTCATGGCGCATTCCAGCGAGGCCGTCTGCATCCGGGACATGTGATACCACATGGCATCGAAGAAGGCTCTCCCGTCTCCCTTCAGTTCCCTGCGGCAGGCGTCGCTGTGCTTCTCCATGCCCGTCAGGAACCAGGATACCGGTTCCATAAAGGCGTCATAATTCATGACGCTGTCCCACTGGTCTCCCTTAAGCCAGGCAGAAGGGTCCCCGTAATGCTCCGCGATGAGCACCGCCTCGGGGTTTGCGGATTTGACCGCATCCCGGAAGTCCCGCCAGAACTTATGGTTCATCTCCGGCGAATGTCCCAGATCCGCCGCCACATCCAGGCGCCAGCCGTCCGCGTTGAAGGGCGGCGATACCCACTTCCTGGCGATCTCCATGATATATTTGTACAGGCTCTCCGAGCCCTCATAATTCAGCTTCGGCAGCGTCGGCTGGTCCCACCAGCCCTCATAGCTGTCATTCTCCGGCCAGCCGTCGGGATCGGAAAAGCGGAAAAAGGTCCTGTACATGCTGTCCCCCGACAGATACGCCCCGTTGGGGTACCCGCCGTGCCGGTCATAGATATGCTCCCGGTCCATCCAGCGGTTGAAGGACCCGCAGTGATTAAACACGCCGTCGATGATCACCCGTATGCCCTTCGCGTGGACCTTTTCGATGAATTCCGCAAAATACCGGTTGCTGGCTTCCAGATTCCCGATATCTGCGGTTCTGCAGATATACTTCTCCGCATTCCGGTTGTCTCTGGCGCCGTCCGGCACCAGACCGTCCCGGTCCGTCTCGAACACCGCAAGATGGGGATCCACATATTCATAGTCCTGACAGTCATACTTGTGATTGGACGGGGATACAAAGATAGGATTCAGATAGATTACCTCGACGCCAAGCTCCTTCAGGTAATCCAGTTTGGACAGGATTCCGGCCAGATCCCCGCCGTAAAACCGCTGCACGTCGAAGGCCTGCGGCGGCATATCCCACCGGTCGGCCTTCTCCACCTTCCGGTGGAGATACAGATATTCTCCATCCACCACGTCATTGGAAGGATCTCCGTTGCAGAACCGGTCGGTAAAAATCTGGTACATCACCGCGCCGCGGCACCATTCCGGAACTGAAAAACCCGGTGTCAGCCGGAAGGGCGCCTTCAGCGGCTCCTCCGTCACGCCGAGGCGGTTATACAGCAGGGTCTCCTCCCCGGAAACAACCCGGAAGGTATAGATCATCACCTGTTCCCCCGCCACGTCCGCGTGCTCATAATAATCGAAGAACGTATCGCTCTCCGCTTTTATCATTTTCCGTTCGGATAATATTTCGCCGTCTTCCCAGACGACCAGATAAACCGCATCCACGTCATCCCTGGCGGTCCGGAAGGAGAAATAAACCTTCTCCCCGGTCCGGACCTCCGACGGCCGACGGTAGGATGCCGTCTCATCACAGAACAGTGCTTCTCTGTTCACCACTGAACAACTCCTCAAACTCTTTGCCCGTAATCTTTTCCTTCTCCAGCAGAAGTTCCGTGCAGCTGTGCAGCACATCCTGATGTTCCAGAATGATTGCCTTCGCCTTCGCGTAACACTCGTCGATGATTCTCTTGACCTCGCCGTCTATCTGGGCCGCAACCTCCTGGCTGTAGGTGCGCGCGTGGGCAAGGTCTCTTCCGATAAACACTTCCGTGCTGTCATCGCCGTAGTTAATCATGCCGATTTTTTCGGACATGCCGTATTCCGTCACCATGGCGCGGGCTATCTTGGTGGCCTGCTTGATATCCTGGGACGCGCCGGTGGTGATATCCTGGAAAATGATCTCTTCCGCGATTCTTCCGCCCAGCGCCACCATAATCTCCTGCAGCATGCGGCTCTTCGTCATATGCATCCGGTCAGTTTCCGGAAGCGGCATGGTGTAGCCTGCCGCCCCGATGCCCGTCGGGATGATGGAAACCGTGTGAACCGGTCCCACATCCGGCAGCACATGGAACAGAATGGCGTGTCCCGTCTCATGATAGGCTGTGATCTTCTTATCCTTATCGGGGATAACCCGGCTCTTCTTCTCCTGGCCTATGCCGACCCGGATAAAAGCGCTCTCGATATCCGCCTGGATCAGGTACTTCCGGTTTTCCTTCGCCGCGGTGATGGCCGCCTCATTCATCAGGTTTTCCAGGTCCGCGCCGGTGAATCCCGCCGTTGTCCTGGCAATCCTGTTCAGGTCCACATCGTCTCCCAGGGGCTTGTTTCTGGTATGCACGGCGAGAATCTCTTCTCTTCCCCTCACATCGGGACTTCCCACAGCCACCTTCCGGTCGAAACGGCCCGGTCTCAGGATGGCCGGATCAAGGATATCCACGCGGTTCGTGGCCGCCATCACGATGATGCCTTCATTGACGCCGAAGCCGTCCATCTCCACCAGGAGCTGGTTCAGGGTCTGCTCTCTCTCATCGTGGCCGCCGCCCATACCGGTACCTCTCTGGCGGGCAACCGCGTCTATCTCATCGATAAACACGATGCAGGGCGCGTTCTTCTTGGCATCCTCAAACAGGTCGCGGACGCGGGATGCGCCCACGCCGACGAACATCTCCACAAAATCCGAGCCGGAGATCGAGAAGAAGGGAACTCCTGCTTCTCCCGCCACTGCCCGGGCCAGGAGGGTTTTACCCGTTCCGGGAGGGCCCACCAGAATCACGCCCTTGGGGATTCTCGCACCGAGACTGGTATACTTCTGCGGCGCCTTGAGAAAATCCACCAGCTCCTCCAGCTGCTCCTTCTCTTCCTTCAGCCCCGCCACATCCTTGAATGTCACATTGCTGTTCATGCTCATCCGGGCGCGGCTCTTGCCGAAGTTCATCATCTTCGCGTTGGTTCCGCCGCCCGCCCGGGCGTTCATCATATAGAAGAACAGCACCAGAATCCCGGCGGAAAGCATGATGGGCACTATGACCGAGAGCATGTAGTTCTCCTGCCTGAGGGCCGCCGTCCTGTATTCCGTTCCCGAATCCCGGAGTATCTGCTCCACCTCCCGGGTATCCAGGGTACTCATGGATCTCCGCTTTCCGTCGGCCGTTACGATATCAATCTCACCGGTGGGTGTCTCCCGGTTCGGCCGAATCACCACGGAGGAGACATCTCCTTCCGCAATCATTTTTTCAAACTGCTGAAAATTAACGGTGGTATCCTGCTGCATGTTCTGTGTGCGGACACTGAACATCATGAAGAGAATTCCTATAAGCAGCAGAAGGCCGATGCCTCCGCCCATAGACTGTCTCGGTCTCAAAGCTTCCTCCTTGTCTTCCTCTCACCGTATCAGTCGAATTCGACCACGCCGATGTAGGGAAGGTTTCTGTATTTCTGGTCATAATCCAGGCCGTATCCCACCACGAATTTGTTGGGAATGGAAAAGCACACGTAATCCGCCTCCAGCGCCTTCTCCCGTCTCTCGGGCTTGGTCAGAAGCGTGCAGATGCGGATATCCTTCGGCTTTCTCTGCTTCAGAATCTCGATCAGATGTGCCAGCGTACGGCCGGTATCCACGATATCCTCACAGATCAGCACATTTTTACCCTCGATGGGCTCGTCCAGGTCCTTGATGATCTTCACGATGCCGCTGCTGGTGGTTCCCGAACCATAGCTGGATACCGACATGAAATCCATGGTTACCGGACCTTCCAGGTATTTCGACAGTTCGCAGGTGAAGAAAACGCCTCCCTTGAGAATGCAGATCAGATGGATCGGATCTCCGTGATATGCCTCATTAATCTGCGCTGCCATCTCCTTAATCTTCCGGTCAACCTCTTCCTTCGTCAGCAGAACCCTGATTTTCTCGCCCAATGTCTTTTCCTCCCTCAATTCTGTAATGCACCTGAAGCACCTGTCGGGTCTGCGCCGTAATCCTGCAGGCCCAGCTTATGCGGTATCCCACAACCCAGAGAATATGGCTTCCGTCCGCAAGCAGGGGAATCCTGTCCCTCACCGCTGCCGGAATCTTCTCATCGATCATATACCGGCGGAGTGTCTTTTTTACCCCCTCTGCCGTATAGATATAATCGCCCCTTTTCCTGCTTCGTACCGATAGACCGCCCTTAATTGTAGCATAATCAAGCCATTTAGTATACTCTGCATCCGGTATTTTTCCGCAATCTGTACCGGACAGCAGGCGGAAGGTGAATCTCTCCGCCTCCCCGGCAGGAAGCACACCGGAATATACTTCCGCTCCCTTCTCTGCCGTCTCCGCGCCCCCCTCCCTGCCGAGCAGCAGCGCGCCGTACCGGACCTGCGCCCGGATCCCGTAGGGGAGGTCGATGCGCTTCCCGGTTTCCTTTCCGCAGAGGGCCAGAATATCCCGGATGTGGACAGCCCCCACATCCTTCCGGGGACAACCGATCCGTGAAAGAAGCTCCCGCACCAGATACTCCTGCAGAATATGCTCCTCCCCGAGAAGCTTTCCGATATCCGCGGCAGCCGTCAGTATGTCCGTCTCCTCTTCCGCTGCGCCTTCTGCGGGATTCTTCGGCACATCCGTCAGAATCTCCGGAAGCCTCCGCTGCGCCAGATGCCGCAGGCAGTCGTCAGCCTCGGCGCAGAACTCCGCCGTTCTTCGTATGTTTTCGCCGGCGCCGGCATTGATATGCTCCCGGATCCCGGGCAGAACCGTGCCCCTCAGATAATTTCTGGCATATTCCTGCTCCCGGTTTGTGGAGTCCTCCACCCAGGGAATATTCCGCTCCTTCAGATAATCACAGATTTCCTTCTTTTCCAGCTGCAGAAGGGGCCGGATAATCCTGCCCTGCACGGGCCGGATTCCTCCCAGGCCCTTAAGTCCCGCGCCCCGGAACAGGTTGAAGAGCACCGTTTCCGTCTGATCATCGGCATGGTGCGCCACGGCTATCCTCGCGCCGGGACCTGCGGCATCCGCCTCAGCGGCAAATATCCGGTACCGGGCGATGCGTCCTGCCTCCTCCACGGAGCATCCGGTCTCCTCCGCTTCCTTCGCGGCGTCGATCCGTTCCGCCCGGAAGGGCACCCCCGCCTCTCTGCACAGATTCCCGGAAAAGGCCATATCCCGGTCCGCTTCCTCTCCCCGCAGCCCGTGATGCACATGCACTGCCCGGAGGGTGATGCCCAGCTTCTCCCGGAGAAGAAGCAGCACCGAGAAGAGGCACACGGAATCCGCCCCGCCCGACAGGCCGATTATCACGGTGGTCCCGGGCTCCGTCATCCTCCACCGCTCCATATAAGCATATACCCGTTCCGGCAGTCTTCTGCTGTCCGTCATAAAACCTCCCGTCATTTCAAATCCCGCCCGCGAAACAAATAAACTCCGGTGCAGACACTTAATCCGCCACCGGAGTTTCATTATGTTATCTTTTTTCCGAAGGCTTCAGGATAACCTCCCCCCGGTTCACCAGGCCCAGCTTTTCCTTCGCCACTTTCTCGATATATTCCTTCGTCTGCACATAGACGCGCTGTTCCTCCAGGCGCGCGGCTCTCTCTTCCTCCGCCTTCACCTGGGCCTCCAG
>JAGBNL010000146.1 GCA_017634415.1 Clostridium sp. | reverse complement strand
GCGCGTGGAAAAAAGCAAGACTCACCTACGGTTTACCAGACTGCAGAGATACTTGATTCTTTCCCTTATTCCGCTGTATTTTATCGTGGCGGGATTTGCACTGAATACGCCGGAAGAGACCCGGATGGGGCTTCTTACGATTGTCCGGGAACCGGATATTCTGATTACGGATTATATCCAGGTGGGCGGCATCGGGGCAGCCTTTGTCAACGCGAGCCTGCTCATGCTTCTCAGCATATGGCTCTGCTATTTTCTGGGGAAAAATGAAGACGGCCACACCATCACGGCCGCCTGCCTTATGTTCGGTTTTTCCCTCTTCGGAAAAAACATCATGAACATCTGGGCAATTCTGGCAGGTACCTGGCTTTATGCCCGTTACCACAGAACCCATATGTCCAGGTATATCTATGTGGCCCTGTACGGCACCAGCCTCTCGCCCGTCATCACACAGCTTCTGTATGTGCTGCATCTGCCCTATGCGCTCCGCATCGTCATAGCCATTTCCATCGGCGTTTTTATCGGCTTTATCCTGCCCCCCATCGCGACCCATGTCCATTATGCCCATCTCGGATATTCCCTTTACAATGTGGGATTTGCGGCTGGCATTATAGCCACCGTGCTGGTATCCCTGCTGAAGGCGTTTGACGTTCTGACCTATTCCAGGCTTATCTGGTCCAGCGGGAACAATCAGCTGCTCACCGGAATTCTGGGCGTACTGTTCGGCAGTATGATCGGCATCGGTATGGCGGGACATCCGCTGGATACGCTGGCGAAATACCGGCAGATCCTCGGTTCGACAGGTATCGGAGGAAGCGATTATCTGCGGGATATGGGCGGTCAGACAGTCATGTTCAATATGGGCATGAACGGCATGGCGGCAACCCTGGCGGTTCTTCTGGTAAAGGGAGAACTGAACGGTCCCACCATCGGCGGAATCTTCACCATCGTGGGCTTCAGCGCCACCGGAAAACATCTCAGGAACATCATTCCGGTGATGCTCGGCTGCGGCCTGGCAAGCCTGACTGGATTCTGGGAGATTAACTCGCCCAGTGCGCTCCTGGCGCTTCTCTTCTGCACCACGCTGGCGCCGGTGGCAGGGGAATTCGGGGTCATAGCCGGAGTCATAGCCGGGTTCCTTCATGCAGCGGTGGCCATGCAGATTGGCGTGCTCTATGCCGGAATGAACCTGTACAACAACGGATTTGCCGGTGGCGTGATCGCCATCTTTATGGTGCCGGTGATGCAGGCGGTCCGGGATCGGCAGGCCAAAGCCAAGGGAGATTCGATACTGTAACGCAAAACGATATGTAAAAGGGGGCTGTCGCGACAGCCCCTTTGTGTTTTTTCTGCAGATTGTGCCTCTGCGATGGGAGATGCGCCTTATCAGGTGTGCAGAATATCCAGGATGTGCTTCAGCTGGTCCGCGGGGATCTGTCCCGGCGCGGAGGAGGCGCCTGCCGTTCCGAAGGTGAGACAGGATCCGAAAACCTCGCCGCAGAGGCGGCTGACGATGCCGGGCTTTCCCATGGACATGGTGATGAGCGGGGTATCATCATACTTCTCCTGCATGGTCAGGGTGGCGTCCAGAAGTTCGATGACATCTCTGGGAGAATTGGGCATGACGGCGTATTTGGCGATATCTGCGCCCAGAACCTGCATTCTCCGCATGGTTTCCACCAGCTCCTCCTTCGGCGGCGTATTCCTGAAGGCATGGCAGGAGGCGACGACGGCGATGCCCCGGTCATGGGCGCGCGCCACCATATCTTTCATAAAGTCATCTCCGCGGGAGAGCTCGATATCGATGAGATCCGGACGGGCAGATTCGATGGTGGTGACGATGGTGCGCTCATACTCCTCGTCGGTCAGTTCGGACATGCCGCCCTCCCGGCCGGTGCGCATGGTATAGAGAATCGGGAAATCGCCCAGAATGCTTCTGAGGGTCTGGATGGCCGCGGCGGTCTCCTCGGGATCATATTTTGTATTGTAATAGTCGGCGCGCCACTCGATGAGGTCGCAGGGGTAGGCCAGCACACGGCGGGCGGAGTCTGCCAGACCTTTTCTGGTGGCGTCCACAAGGGGAATGCAGATTTTCGGTTTTCCTTCACCGAGAACAACGTTTTTCACCTTTACAGTCTTCATATGTGATAAGCTCCTTTTCTGACACTTTTTACATACAACGCTTTAAAATCCAAAAGCATTAAGTGAAGACAGTATACTCCTGTTTTGCGCAAATGTCTATATATTTTTTCATTATGGTACTGATAACTGACGCTCCGGAAAAACGCATATAATAAGTAATTTCTTAATGGCTGTTTTCATTGACAATCATGTTTTATTTTGGTTATGATAGAAGCCTGAAAGAGGTCAGCGGAAAACGCACGGAATGAAAGCACATGTCATACAGGGGGAGAACAGCAGATGCGCCGGATGGAAGAGATGATTACGACCTGCGGTACGGTTCTGCCGGGAGGAATCCTGAAGGTGGGAAGCTTCCTGAACCAGCAGATTGATACCGTGTTTCTGAAGGAGATGGGGGAAGAGATAGCTGCCCTCTATAAGGATGCGAAGGTGACCAAGATTCTGACCATCGAGGCCAGCGGAATCGCCATAGCCGCCGCTGCAGGCATCAGCATGGGCGTTCCGGTGGTATTTGCCAAGAAGCACAAGACCAGCAACGTGGACGGGACGGTGTATTCCTCCACGGTACATTCCTTCACCCACGGCATGGACTACCAGGCACAGGTCAGCACAGATTATCTGACATCGGAGGACACCGTGCTTCTGGTGGATGATTTCCTGGCAAATGGAAACGCACTCCGCGGTCTGGTGGACCTCTGCCGTCAGGCGGGAGCGGAGGTGGCCGGCGCGGCCATCGCCATAGAGAAGTGTTTCCAGGGCGGCGGGGACGAGCTGCGGGCCCAGGGCATCCGGGTGGAATCCCTGGCGATGATTGAGAAGATGACCGATACGGAGATTATCTTCCGTCACTGACGCTGCGAAAGAAGACGATAACGGCCCGCAAACCTGAGCTGTTACCATATATATTAAACCAGCAGCGTTCTGTGGAAGAATCGCTGCCATTTTCCAGAGGGAGGAAAAACAATGAAGAAGAAAATCAGCATTTTTCTTGCAACCGTGCTTGCCGTAGGCGCACTGGCAGCCTGCGGCGGAAGCAAGCCCGCTGAGACCACTGCCGCACCGGCTGCGGAGACCCAGGCCGCTGAGGCTGAGGCTGCAGAGACCGAGGCTGCTGAGGCAGGAGCTGCAGAAGCACCGGCGGCAGCTCCGGACATCAAGGTCGGTTTCATCACCCTTCACGATGAGAACTCCACCTATGATCTGAACTTCATCAACGCAGCGAAGGCTGCCTGCGAGCAGCTGGGCGTGGAGTACCTGATCCGCACCAACATTCCGGAAGGTCAGGAATGCTATGATGCGGCAGCAGATCTGGTAGATTCCGGCTGCGGCATCATCTTCGCAGACTCTTTCGGCCACGAGGATTTCATGATTCAGGCCGCAAAGGAGTTCCCGGAGGTGCAGTTCTGCCATTCCACCGGTACCAAGGCGCACACCGAGGGTGTGGAAAACTATCACAATGCATTTGCTTCCATCTATGAAGGCCGTTACCTTGCAGGTGTCGCTGCAGGTATGAAGCTGAACGAGATGATCGAGGCAGGCGATATCACAGAGGATGAGGCGAAGATCGGCTACGTCGGCGCATACACCTACGCTGAGGTTATCTCCGGTTACACCTCCTTCTTCCTGGGCGCACGCTCCATCTGCCCGTCCGCTACCATGGAAGTTACCTTCACCGGTTCCTGGTATGATGAGACTGCCGAGAAGGAAGGCGCAACCACTCTGATCAACGACGGATGCGTCCTGATCAGCCAGCACGCGGATTCCATGGGCGCTCCGACTGCCTGCGAGACCGCCGGTGTTCCGAACGTATCCTACAACGGTTCCACCGTGTCCGCATGCCCGAACACATTCATCGTGTCCTCCAGAATCGACTGGACCCCGTACTATGTATATGCCATCCAGGCTGCAGCAAACGGTGAGGCCATCGATACCGACTGGACCGGCACCATCGCAACCGATTCCGTCGTTCTGACCGATGTCAACGCACAGGCTGCGGCTGAGGGCACCGACGAGAAGATCGCCGAGGTAAAGGCAGATCTGGAAGCCGGCAAGGTTCATGTATTTGATACCTCTGCATTCACCGTAGGCGGCGAGGAGCTCACCTCCTACATGGCAGATGTGGATACCGATGCGGCTTATGAGGGTGACACCGAGGTTATCTCCGACGGTTACTTCCACGAGTCTGAATATCGTTCCGCTCCGTACTTCGACCTGCGGATCGACGGCATCACTCTGCTGGATGAGAAATTCTAATCTGCTCACGTAAACTGACGGACTGCCGGGGCCTTCCCCGGCAGTCCGATTTTGCACGATTTCTGTTAATTTAATGTATTTAGCCGGAGGTCTGTTTTGGAGAAAAAAACGCCCGCCGTGTCCATGCGCGGCATCACGAAAACATTTGGCTCCACTGTAGCGAACAGCCATGTGGACCTTGACATCAACCGGGGGGAGATTCTGGCGCTTCTTGGAGAGAACGGAAGCGGCAAGACGACTCTCATGAACATGCTCTCCGGAATCTATTATCCGGATGAAGGCCGGATCTATATTGACGGCAGGGAAGTGACCATCGCTTCCCCGAGAGAGGCCTTTGATTACGGGATCGGTATGATTCATCAGCATTTCAAGCTGGTGGATGTCATGACGGCGACGGAGAATATCATTCTCGGACTGAAGGAAAAGGGACGCCTGGACCTTAAGGCAGCGGCGGCAAAAATCCGTGAGATCTGCGACGCCTACGGATTTCAGCTGGATCCGGACCAGAAGATCTATGAAATGTCCGTCTCCCAGAAGCAGACGGTGGAGATCGTGAAGGTGCTCTACCGCGGTGCGGACATCCTGATCCTGGACGAACCCACGGCTGTGCTGACGCCCCAGGAGACAGAGAAGCTCTTTGCCGTGCTGCGGAATATGCGGAAGGACGGGAAGGCCATTGTCATCATTACCCACAAGATGCATGAGGTGCAGGACCTCTCCGACAGAGTGGCGATTCTCCGGAAGGGCGAGTACATCGGGGAAATGGTCACGAAGTCCACGAATCCGCAGGAGATGACGGATATGATGGTGGGCCATGCGGTCACCCTGAATATCCGGCGTCCGGATCCGGTGGACGCGAAGCCCCGTATTGTGGTGGAGGGACTTACCGTCCGCTCGGAGGAGGGAATTCTCAAGCTGGACGATGTTTCCTTCTTTGCCCGTTCCGGGGAGATCCTTGGAATCGCCGGCATCTCCGGCAGCGGACAGAAGGAGCTTCTGGAGTCCATCGCCGGACTGCAGAAAGTGGAAGCCGGTCATATCTACTATGTGGAAGATACCGGCGAGAGAGAAGAGCTGGTGGGCAAGGACCCGGAGGAGATCCGCCATATGGGCGTGGCGCTGTCCTTCGTCCCGGAGGACCGTCTGGGCATGGGCCTCGTGGGCAACATGGACCTGACGGACAATATGATGCTCCGCTCTTTCCGGGAGGGACACTCCATCTTTACGGACCACCATCATCCCCATGATCTGGCGGAGCAGGTGGTAAAGGAACTGGAGGTCAATACCCCGAGCATATCCACACCGGTCAGAAGACTGTCCGGAGGAAATGTTCAGAAGGTCCTGGTCGGCCGGGAGATTGCCTCGGCGCCGAAGGTGCTTCTGACAGCCTACGCCGTCCGGGGACTGGATATCAATTCTTCCTACACCATCTATGATCTGCTGAACCGGCAGAAGGAAGCCGGTGTGGCGGTAATATACGTCGGAGAAGACCTGGATGTGCTGATGGAGCTGGCGGACCGCATCGTGGTGCTCTGCGGCGGCAAAGTCAGCGGCATCGTGGACGGACGCACGGCGGACAAGAATGAAGTCGGCATGATGATGACAAAGCTTCAGGGAGGAGAGGACCATGCAGAATAAGCACAAAGAACCCCTGATTCATATTACGAAGCGGAAGATCCTGCCGCTGCACCAGGTCTGGGCCATCCGCCTGCTGTCGATTCTGGCGGCCCTGGTGCTCTGTGCCCTGTTGACGACCGTGGCCACGGGATTAAATCCGCTGGAAGTGTACGCCACCATGTTCTCCGGCGCCTTCGGCACCGCGAGACGCATGTGGATCCTGGGCAAGGATGTGGCCATTCTCCTGTGCATTTCCCTGGCGCTGACACCGGCATTCCGGATGCACTTCTGGAATCTGGGCGGCGAGGGCCAGATACTCATCGGCGCGCTGGCGACGGCGGCCTGCATGATCCGGCTCGGGGAAGCGGTTCCCGGAGCGCTTCTGATTATCATAAGCATAGTGGCCGCCCTTGCGGCAGGTGCCTTCTGGGCCCTGATTCCGGCGGTATGCAAGGCCAGATGGAATACCAACGAAACCCTGTTCACCCTGATGATGAACTATGTGGCGACCCAGCTGGTGGCCTACTTCGTCATCGTGTGGGAGGTTCCGAAGGGCTCCGGCAAGATCGGCATCATTAATCAGAGCACCGAGGCCGGCTGGCTTCCGGTGGTGGCAGGCAACAAATACCTGCTGAACATCCTGATCGTCGCGGTGCTGACTGTGGCCATGTATATTTACCTCTATTATTCCAAGCACGGATATGAGATATCCGTTGTGGGTGAGAGCGAGGCAACGGCCCGGTACGTGGGAATCAAGGTGGGACGGACCATTATCCGGACCCTGATCATCTCCGGCGCCATCTGCGGCCTGACCGGATTCCTGCTGGTGGCGGGCACCGACCACACCCTGACCACGACCCTGGCCGGCGGACAGGGCTTTACAGCCGTCATGGTGGCATGGCTTGCCAAGTTCAACCCTCTGGGGATGGTTCTCTCCTCATTCCTGCTGGTGTCCCTTTCCAGGGGCGCCGCGGAGATATCCACCATCTTCGGGCTGAACCAGTCCTACGGCGATATCCTGACCGGTATCATCCTGTTCTTTATTATCGGATGTGATTTCTTTATCACCTACCAGATCCATTTCCGGAAGTCTGCGGGAAAGGGGGAGAGCGCAAATGTTTGATCTTGTTGCATTTATTCCGAGAGCGGTAGCCCAGAGTATTCCGCTGCTGTACGGAAGCACCGGCGAAACCATTACCCAGAAGTCCGGCAACCTGAACCTGGGAATCCCCGGCGTCATGTACGTGGGGGCCATCTCCGGCGTTATCGGTTCCTTCCTGTATGAGCGCGCCTGCGGCAGTCCGGAGAACATGAACGGGGCGCTGACCATCCTGATTCCCCTCTGCGCCTGCCTCCTCGGGTCTTTCCTGATGGGACTTCTCTACTGCGTGCTCACGGTTACCCTGCGGGCGAACCAGAACGTTACGGGTCTGGCCATGACCACCTTCGGCGTGGGCTTCGGCAACTTCTTCGGCGGGTCGCTGATTAAGCTGACCGGCGCCGATGTGCCCTCCATCGCCCTCTCCGCAACCTCCAACATGTTCCGGAAGGCCCTGCCGATGGCTTCCTCCACCGGTTGGTTCGGCACCGTGTTCCTGTCCTACGGATTCCTGGCGTATACGGCCATCGTGATATCCCTTATCGCGGCCTATATCCTGAAGAGCACCAGAACGGGCCTGCATCTCAGGGCCGTGGGTGAGAATCCGGCCACGGCGGATGCGGCGGGCATCAATATCACACGGTACAAATATGCCGCGACCTGTCTGGGCTGCATGATCGCCGGCCTGGGCGGTCTGTATTACGTGATGGATTACGCCTGCGGCGTGTGGTCCAATGACGCCTTCGGCGACAGGGGATGGCTTGCCATCGCGCTGGTTATCTTCACCATCTGGCGCCCGAACGTGGGTATTCTCGCCTCCATTCTCTTCGGCGGCCTGTACATCCTGTACCTGTTCATTCCCACGGGTATGAACCTGGCGGTGAAGGAGCTGTACAAGATGCTGCCCTACCTGGTGACCATCGCGGTGCTGATTCTTACCAGCATCCGGAACAAGCGGGAGAACCAGCCGCCTGCGAGCCTGGGACTGCCATACTTCCGGGAGGAACGTTAATAAATTTACTTCGCGGCCGGCACTGCCGGCTGCGGCATCTGACAATATGCAGGGGAGATATTTACAATGGAGAACTTTTTTAAACTGAAAGAACACGGTACGGACGTCCGGACGGAGTTTATTGCCGGACTGACGACCTTTATGACCATGGCATATATCCTGGCGGTCAATCCCAGCATTCTGGGCGACTGCGGCATGGATCGGGGGGCTGTATTCACAGCGACGGCGCTGGCTTCGGCGGCGGCGTCCATCTGTATGGCGCTGTTTGCCAACCTGCCCTTTGTGCTCTCGGCCGGTATGGGCCTGAACGCCTACTTTGCCTACAGCGTGGTCATCGGCATGGGCTACAGCTGGAATGTGGCTCTGGCTGCGGTATTTACCGAGGGTCTGGTCTTCGTGGTGCTGTCCCTCACCAACGTCCGTGAGGCGATCTTCAACGCCATTCCCGGCACTCTGAAGGTGGCCGTGTCCGTCGGTATCGGTCTTTTCATCTGCATCATCGGCCTGAAGAATTCCAATGTGGTGGTGGACAGCTCCACCCTCATCGGACTGATCTCTTTCCGGGGCTGCATCGAAGACGGAACCATGAATTCCCTGGGCATCACGGCCCTCCTGTCTCTCATCGGCATCCTTATCACTGCGGTGCTGGTCATCAAGAACGTACGCGGCGATATCCTTCTCGGCATTCTCCTGACCTGGCTTCTGGGCATCCTCTGCCAGCTGACCGGACTCTATGTGCCGAACCCGGATCTGGGCCTCTACAGCGTGATTCCCTCCGGCATCATCTCGGCGCCCCAGTCCATGGCGCCCACCTTCCTGAAGATGAGCCTGGACGGCGTAAGGATTCTGGATTTCATCGTTGTGGTATTCGCCTTCCTCTTTGTGGATATCTTTGATACTCTGGGAACACTCATCGGCTGCGCCACCAAGGCGGACATGCTGAAGGAGGACGGAAGTCTTCCGGGCATCCGGGGTGCGCTGATGGCCGATTCCGTGGGAACCATCTTCGGCGCCTGCTGCGGAACCTCCACGGTCACGACCTTCGTGGAATCCTCCGCAGGTATCGCGGAGGGCGGAAGAACCGGTCTCACCTCGGTGGTGGCCGGCGGATTCTTCCTTCTGTCTCTCCTGTTCTCGCCCATATTCCTGACCATTCCTTCCTTCGCCACCACCCCGGCGCTGGTTATCGTCGGCTTCATGATGATGCAGCAGGTGGGACGTCTGGAGTGGAACAATGTGCTCGAAGGCATTCCCGCTTTCATGTGCATCTGCGCGATGCCATTTACCTCCTCCATCTCGGAGGGGATTGCCTTCGGCATCATCTCCTGGACCATTCTGCACGTGGCCTGCGGCAAGGCGAAGAACCTGACACCGCTCATGTATGTGCTGACAGTGCTGTTTGTGCTGAAGTATATATTCTTATAATACTTGCTGAGAGCCGCCTGAGCGTGCATATCGCACGCGCAGACGGCCAGGTATTTTAACAGGAGAATACATTATGAGTCAGAAAGTTTTCGATGACCCCACCATCTTCATCGCCGAAGGGGCCCGCATCACGGGGAATGTCACCATCGGTTCCCGCTCCGGTGTCTGGTACAACGCAGTGCTCCGGGGAGATATCACTACCATCACCGTGGGGGAGGACTGCAATATTCAGGACAACGTGGTGATCCACGGGGATGAGGTGTACGATGTCCGCATCGGAGACAGGGTGTCCGTGGGGCACAGCAGCATCATCCACGGATGCACCATCGATGACGGGGCGGTCATCGGCATGGGTTCCATCATTCTGAACGGCGCCCATATCGGTAAGGGCTGCCTCATCGGGGCCGGCTCTCTGGTGACGAAGAACACCGTGATTCCCGACGGGGCGCTGGCCTTCGGAAGACCGGCGAAGGTTATCCGCATCATGGATGAGAAAGAGGCGGAATACAACACCCACAACTGGAAGAAATACCGGAAGCTGGCGGAGAAAGCCCTGAAAGAGCGGTGAGTTTCGGCAGTTTGCTCAGATATTTGTTTTTTTTGAGGAACAATATAGACAAAAAAGCCATTGCATTTTTGTGCAAAAGTGATATAACTCAGTGAATGACGGTTATCAGGCAGGATAGGACCGTTTTCGCTGAGTTATTCATTTTCCTGCAGAGACACAGGGCATACCCGATAATGATTCGGGGAGAGTGTTCCGGTGTCATATTTCCGGGATTGGAAATACCCGGACAGAAAAGAGAGGAACTGCAAATGTCTGTACCTGCATGGCTCTGCATTCCCTTTGCGGGACTGCTGTTGTGCGTAGCTTTATTTCCCATCGTGAAACCGGAATGGTGGGAGAAGAATGAACCCCTGGCGGTGGCCTTCTGGTCCGTGCTGGTGGTTGTTCTGTTTGCCGTGAGATTCGGCCCCGCCAGAACCGCGGAGACGGTGCTGGAGTGCTTCTTTAATGATTACCTGACCTTTATCATCCTGCTGTTCGGACTGTACTGCGTCTCGGGCAACATTACCTTTGAGGGAGACCTGGCCGGTTCGCCCTGGGTCAACGTAGTGCTTCTTTCCATGGGAACCGTACTTTCCAGCTGTATCGGCACCACAGGATCCAGTATGCTGATGGTGCGTCCGGTGCTGAAGATGAATTCCTGGCGGCGCAGAAGAAGCCATATCATGATTTTCTTCATCTTTATGGTTTCCAATTTGGGCGGCAGCCTTACCCCGGTGGGAGATCCGCCGCTGCTGATGGGCTTCATGCGGGGCGTGCCCTTCTTCTGGAGCCTGCATATTCTGCCGGTGTTTCTGTTCAACATGACAGTGTTGCTGTTTATCTTCTATCATATTGATAAATGGGAGTACCGGAAGGATATCGCCTACGGCAGAAAGCCGGATATCAGCAAACCCGGAACAGAGCTTAAGATCGGAGGTCTGCACAACCTGGCATTCCTCCTCATGATTGTCGCGGCGGTGATTCTCAGCGGAACCCTGCCCTCCCTTCCGGCATTTCAGAATGCGGACGGGACGGTCCGGGGCATCCACCTCATGGGAGAGGTGACGCTGGGGTGGCCCGCGGTTATAGAAATCGCAATTATTCTTCTGGCCGCATGGCTGTCCTTTAAAACCACGGACGAGAGCCTGCGCCGGCAGAACCACTTTACCTGGGGCGCCATCCAGGAGGTGGCGGTGCTGTTTGTCGGTATCTTCCTGACCATGCAGCCGGCTCTGATGCTGCTGAAGTCTATGGGTCCGGAGATGGGACTCACGAAGCCCTATGAGATGTTCTGGGCCACAGGACTGCTTTCCAGCTTCCTGGACAACACGCCCACCTACCTGGTGTTCCTCACCACGGCGGGAACCCTGGGCTTTACGGAGGGCATTGTCACATCGCTCGGGGTGGTGCCGCAGCAGATGCTGATGGCCATCTCCGCCGGTGCAGTGTTCATGGGCGCCAACAGCTATATCGGCAACGCGCCGAACTTCATGGTGAAGACCATGTCAGTGGAAAATGGTATCGCCATGCCGTCGTTTTTCGGTTACCTGAAGTGGTCCTTCGGGATTCTGATACCGGTGTTCCTGCTGGATACCCTGCTGTTTTTCCGATAAGGAGGT
>JAGBNL010000145.1 GCA_017634415.1 Clostridium sp. | reverse complement strand
CTTCGCCCATCCGCCGAATGCGGACGCGGTGCTCTGGTTTGTGAAGGAGGTTTTCCCGGCCATCCGGGAGAAGCTTCCGGTGAACTTCTACATCGTGGGTTCCCGGGCGACGGAGGAGATCAAAGCGCTCCACAATCCGGAGGAGGGTATCATCGTAAAGGGCTTTGTCAGCGACGAAGAGCTGGCATCTCTCTATCAGTCCTGCCGCATGGTGGTGGTTCCGCTCCGCTACGGCGCCGGGGTAAAAGGCAAGGTAGTGGAGGCAATATACAACGGAGCACCCATAATTACCACATCAGTGGGGAGTGAAGGCATAGAAAACCTGGAAAATGTACTCGAAGTGGAGGACATCACCGAAAACTTCGCAAAACGCACCATAGAGCTCTACAACGATACCCGGGCTCTTCTCCGGATGAGCCGGGCAACCCAGGACTACATCCGCAGCCACTTCAGCACGGAAGCCGCCTGGGATGTTATAAAAGGTGACTTCTCGTGAGCAACCGGGAATACTGCCTGGACGGCATCAAATATCTTGCATGCATGATTATCTTCTGGACGCATTATAACGGTGCGTTCTATTCGCTGTGCGCGCAGAATCCGGGGCTGGGGCCGCGGATGGAATGGCTTCTTACCCATTCCCCGGTGAAGATTCTCACGGATTCCGCCATGATGCTGTGCATCTTCCTGATGATCAGCGGATATCTGGCGGCGGCAAAGAGGATTCGCAGCTTTCGGGAGCTGTGGCAGGCCTGCCTGTTCCGTTACCTGCGGTTTGCGCTGCCCTTCCTGTTCGCGAATCTGCTGGTCTGTGTTCTCTGGTATACCGTGGGGTTCCGGACGCAGCCTGCGGCGGACATCCTGCACAATGACTGGGTGCGGGGATATTATGTGATCCCGGTGACTCCGTTTGTTGCCGTAAGGGAGGCCCTGACGCTGGGGTCTCTGGCCAACGGGCCCCTGTGGATGATGCGCCACCTGGCGGGCGCCACCTGCGCCGTGTATGTCTGGTCCTATGTCAGGGAGAAGATTCCCGGCATCGGGAAAGAGACAGAACATGACGGGAACGGCAGGATGGCGGAGATACTGTTTTTTATCCTGACATTTCTTCTTGTGGCGGGATTCTGCACATTTGCGGAGAGAAGTCTTCACTGGAACGGCATGTACCTGGTGGAGGCATGCTTTCTGGGGGTTCTCATGAGAGTTCTTCCCCCGGTTCCGGAGAAGGTGCAGGAGAGATGCCGGATGCTGTTCAGCGCGCTGGCCATCCTCGGCATCGCGCTGGAGGCCCAGGGCTATGTGACGCTTCTGAAGATGGGTTTCCGGCAGAGAGAGGGAGGAATTCCCCCGGTATTTCTGTGGAATATATGGTACTGTATGGCATTCAGTTTCCTGTTTCTGTGGGCCATCCGCTATGCGGGGCTTCCGAGGAGGATTCTGGAGACAGGGCTCATGAGGAAGCTTTCGGAGATCTCCTTTGCGGTCTTCCTGCTTCACTGGCCCGTGATTGCCGCATTCTCCTTCCGACTGCTGATAAGGATGGTGAATACCATGTCCTATAACCGCGTATATGTCATTATCCTGGCCCTTACCACCCTTGCGGTGACGGCGCTGGGATTCCTGTATGAGATGACCTGCGGCCATCTGGCGGAGAGACTTACAAAACAGCTGCAGAATGCGGTCCGAAGGAGGTGGCCCGTTTCGTGACAATAAGACATAAAGCCGCGGCCCTGCTTCTGACCGCCGCGGTGCTCGCCGGGATTATCCTGCCCTGCGCGGTGCTCTTTCCCTGGGGCGGACTGATGGACCACACCTTCCTGATGGAGACCACCTGGTGGATGCTTCTGGAGCTGGCTGTACTTGCGGGGCTTATGCTTGCGGCAGCCCGCTTCCTCCCCGAAGACCGGCGTTTTCTCGGGGCCCTGGCCATTCTTTCCGGCATATTTCTGTACTTCCATGTGATGGTGCTGCCGGTGGCGGTATCCTTCCTGTTTACGGCGGGGGTATACCTGATCGGACGGGGAATCCGGCGGGGACTGCTCCGCCTGGATGATGCAGGCGCACCGGAGGGAGATTTCATCCTCGGCGCGTCGGCGGTGGTGGTCCTGTTCTGCGGGATGTCCCTTTTTCATCTCTGCACGGAGTGGGGAACCCGAGCTGCCTTCTGGGGAATATCCGTCCTTTCGGCGGTTCTGCAGAGAGAGTTTCTGCGGAGGCAGTATCGGGCGCTGGCTGGGAAGTTTAAGCGCGTGAGAGAGAAAAGCCTGCCGGCGGGATCATTGCCCAGATGGGGCATCATCCTGATGCTTCTGGTGTTTCTCATCCAGACCGGCAGAATGAACCGGTGGCTGGACTTCGATTCGCTCTGGTACGGCGTGCGCTCCCGGTATATCCTGATGATCGACGGGTCCGTCTACACGAATCCGGGGATGGTGACCATGGTTTCCGTCTACTCGAAGGGCTTTGAGATCCTGACTCTTCCCCTGTGCGCGCTGGCATCCCACAGCTATATGGTCTGTGTGAATGTGTGGCTACTGCTTCTGGGAGCTGTCGAGTCTTACCGTCTGGCCCTCTTCTTTGCGGACCGGAGGACGGCGCTGATTGCGCCTGTCTTTACCATGGCGCTTCCGGCCATCACCAACATGTCCATCACGGCGAAGGCGGACATCATCACCTGGGCGCTGCAGCTTTCGCTGCTGTATCTGTTTTTCCGGTATCTCCGGGAAGAGAGGGTGCTGCTTCTGCTGTATCTGGGGGCGGGATATCTCTTTTCGATGACGCTGAAGCCTACGGCGCTGGTATTTTCCACCGCCGTATGCGGGATGATGGGACTGTATCTGCTGTTCTCCCGGAGACTTAAGCTCCGGGCGCCGGTCCGGGAGTGGCTGGTGCCGGTTCTCCCGGGGGCGGCCCTGATTGCGGTCTGGGCGAGAACCTGGCGTATCACCGGGATGCCGGTGACCTCCATCTTCACGTCCATATTTGCCAGACTCGGTTTTTCCATGCGCTACCCCTTCGCGGTGAGCGCCCTTCCGCAGAACTGGCAGGAGGAGGCCCTGTGGTTTACGTATCTGCGGAGGATCTTCCAGATCCTGATTCTTCCCTGCGGAAAGGATATGCGGCATGTGATCCTGGCCTGGGGAACCCCGATTCTTATGCTGTTTCTGCTGATTATCGGGCTTTCCTGGCATTCCATCCGGCAGGGGAAAGATGATGTGAACAGTCCGGAGGCCGATATCCCGGCAGCTGCGCGGAAATTGCCTCTCAGGACGACAGTGCAGGCCTTCCATGTGATCTTCTGGCCCTTTTTTGCCGTGAATTCCATGAGTCTTCTGATGCTGTACCAGATTGACGGAAACTATTTCCTGCTTCTGTACAGCATGCTGATTCTCTGGACGATATACGCCATCGGCCGGGTGAAGGACGAAGAGCTTCTTAAGCTGTTCCGGTTGGCCCTGGCGCCCATGCTGGTGTTCTGCCTTTTCATGACGTCTCTTACCAACTGGATCATGGGGACGGGCTTCAACGAGGCAGATCCCATAAACAAGGGACGGATGAATCACTGGGCCATGGAGCATTACGCGGCCATCGTCCGCGGCAACACGAATATCTGGGAAATGCTGGCGAAGGATCAGACAAACCGGGTGATTGCCTTCGGCTATATGCCCTACTGCCTGCAGTTTCCCTGCAATGTGCAGGGGTATCTGGATGTGACCAGCCCCTGGGGCAATGTGGACCTGGTGATGACGACAGAGGCCTTCTCCGAATACATGGAGTGGGCGGAGACAGACTATCTCTACGCGGAGGCAGGGTATTTCTGCCCGGACAATGAGTGGAGCTACTGGCTGATGCGGGAGCTCATCAGAGAAGGACGGGTGGATGACCTGTATATAGAGAACGGCAACTGCCTGATGCGGCCGGCGAAGGAGCCGGTGACGCCGGGGAAAGCCGCGGAAAACCTGGAGCTCTTTGACGGGGGCGTGTATGTGAACTTCCCGCCGTCAGGGGCGTGAATAAAATCGAAAAGACGAGGAATGATATGACAACTGAATTCTATTTTGAGGATTTGTTCCGCCGGTATCCGGTGCTTGCGCCGGTGAAGGAGGATATCGGGGCGCTGTACCGGGCGATGCGGACCGTGTACGAGAACGGGGGAAAGCTTCTCGTGGCCGGAAATGGCGGAAGCTGCGCCGACGCGGAGCATATCGTGGGCGAGCTGATGAAGGGCTTCTGCAAGAAGCGCGCGGTATCCCCGGCCTTCGCGGAGAAACTCCGTGCGCTGGATCCGGAGGTGGGAGATGTGCTGGCGAAGGGCTTGGAGCAGGGGCTTCCGGCCGTGACGCTGAACAGCCATCCGGGACTCACCACCGCCTTCCTGAATGATGTAAGCGGCGACTGGACCTATGCCCAGCAGCTGATGGTGCAGGGAAAGCCCGGGGACGCCTTTCTGGCCATCACCACCTCGGGCAACTCCAGGAATATCTATGCGGCGGCGGTTACGGCGAAGGCGAAGGGGATTCCCGTGCT
>JAGBNL010000144.1 GCA_017634415.1 Clostridium sp. | reverse complement strand
CGTATAGCCTGACATCTGCAGCGGCCGGTAGGTGGTGGACAGGTATTCGTCTCCCAGCTCCACCAGCGACTGAAGGTCGCCCGCAATCTTCTCCCCGGTTTCTTCAAATGTCTTGTATTTCGTCTCATAGGGATGTCCCGTCTGCCGGCCCACCTCCTCGAGAAGGGCCTCCATCCCCACGTGTCCCCCGATGTCGTTCCAGTGGCAGTCTCCCTCATAGTAAAGAATCTGATTCTGATAATGCTCCTTCGCAGCGATCTCCTGTTCCAGCGGGTAAACCACGGGAATCTCCGGATAATGCTCCCGCATGTAGTTTACGAGCTGCATGCTGCGGCCCTCGTTGTCCATCACCGGAATGGAAGCGGGCATCCACTCGGAATATACTTCTTCCTTCATCGGCGGGATAAACAGAATAAACTTTGTGCCCACAGAATCGAGATCCGATGCCAGATTGTGAAGATTTTCCCCGATCCTGGCAATCTCTTCCTCCGAAAACAGGTTGGTCCGCTGGTACGTCTCCAGGGGCTGACCGTCGTTGCCGCAGAAAAACAGCCAGGGATGATGTTCCGAGAGAATCACCGTATCTCCCCGCACATCGGCCCCTGCCAGGTCCGCCTTCCGCTTTGACGCGGCATCCGTCTGAATCTCCGCTGCGGGCAAAGTGGCGGCATCCACCTCCTGACTGCTTCCGCAGCCCGGCGCCAGGACCATGAGACCTGCCGAAAGCAGAGTCAGAACAGCTATTTTATTTATCATGATGTCCCCCGTTTTATCTTGTTTTGTTCTATTATAATCATTTGCCCCGGCCGCCGCAAGTAATGCCGTCAGATTCCCTATTGACAGGGTCCTGTGATCAGTTATAATGGTCTGGATAAGTTTATTATTTCTAAACTTTATGATTAGTTAAACAAATCTTTCAGTCACACTAAACTTGTTGTTCAATAACATTATCCAGGAGGTTTTTCCGTGCAAATCGGCGAAAAGCTTAAACGACAGCGTATTCTCATGGGCCTCACCCAGGAGGAACTGGCAGACCGGGCAGAGCTCTCGAAGGGCTTCATCTCCCAGCTGGAACGGGATCTCACATCCCCTTCCATTGCGACGCTCACGGATATCCTCCAGTGCCTGGGCATGACGCTGGGGGAATTCTTCAGTGAAGAGTCCGATGACCAGATCGTCTTCGGCGACGATGACTATTTTGTGAAGGAGGACGCCTCCCTCCGGAATACCATCGAGTGGATCATACCCAATGCCCAGAAGCATGCGATGGAACCCATCCGGCTCACCATCGCCCCCGGCGGTTCCACCTATCCGGACAATCCCCATGAGGGCGAGGAGTTCGGATATGTTCTCCGGGGCAGTGTGGACATTCATCTGGGCAATCACACCGTCCGGGCCAGGAAGGGAGAATCCTTCTACTATACCAGCGACACCCGACACTATCTGTCCAGCAGAAACGGCGCCCTGATCCTGTGGGTCAGCACGCCGCCCAGCTTCTAAACCGATTACGCGCAGCTGTCCTGCGCGATAAGGAACATTATCCAAGGGGGATATGCCATGAACCAGAACCTGATTGAACTGGAACACATCACAAAAAGCTATGACGGAGATGTGATCCTCGACGACCTGAATCTCTCGGTCAAGCCCAATTCCTTTGTGACGCTGCTCGGTCCTTCCGGCTGCGGCAAGACAACCACCCTCCGCATTATCGGCGGTTTTGAATCCCCGGACAAGGGACGGGTCATCTTCGACGGGCAGGATATTACCAGCCTTCCGCCCAACAAGCGCCAGCTGAACACGGTTTTCCAGAAGTACGCCCTGTTCCCGCATATGAGCATCTCCGAGAACATTGCCTTCGGCCTGAAGATTAAGAACAAGCCCAAGGCATATATTGACGACAAGATCAAGTACGCCCTGAAGCTGGTAAACCTGAAGGGATTTGAAAACCGCACCGTGGATTCTCTCTCCGGCGGCCAGCAGCAGCGTATCGCCATCGCCCGCGCCATCGTGAATGAGCCGAAGCTCCTTCTCCTGGACGAGCCCCTGGGCGCGCTGGACCTGAAGCTCCGTCAGGACATGCAGTACGAGCTGATCCGGCTCAAGAATGAGCTGGGCATCACCTTCATCTATGTCACCCACGACCAGGAGGAGGCCCTCACCATGAGCGACACCGTGGTGGTCATGAACCAGGGCTACATCCAGCAGATGGGTTCCCCGGAGCAGATCTACAATGAGCCGGAGAATGCCTTCGTCGCCGATTTCATCGGCGAGAGCAACATCATCAGCGCCACCATGGTGCGGGATGAGCTGGTGGAAATCTTCGGCTGCAGATTCCCCTGCGTGGATAAGGGCTTTGGCGAGAATAAACCCGTGGACGTGGTTATCCGTCCCGAGGATATCGACCTGGTAGAGCCGGATAAGGGCTCCATCGTCGGCACGGTAACCCACCTGATCTTCAAGGGCGTCCACTATGAGATGGAAGTCACCACCCCCGACGGCTTTGAATGGCTGGTGCACAGCACGGACATGTTCCCGGTGGGACAGAAGGTCGGCATCCGCGTGGATCCCTTCGATATCCAGATCATGAACAAGCCGGAATCCGAGGACGAGCAGGCTGTCAGCGCCCTGAAGGCGGAAAGCGAACACATGCCTGCATAAGCGGAAGAAAGGAGGTACGGTTCTTTGAACAAGAATCTGAAAAAACTGCTTGCCGGTCCCTACATCATCTGGATGATCGGCTTTACCGTCATCCCTCTTCTTCTGATTGTCATATACGGTCTGACGGACAAAAACGGCACGCCCACCATCGCCAACATCGTGGCCATGTCCACGCCGGAGCACATGAAGGCGCTCCTGCTCTCCCTGGGGCTTTCCTTCATCAGCACGGTCATCTGTCTGGTGATCTCCTATCCGCTGGCCATGATCCTGAGAAAGCGGGGCATCTCCAGCGGCAGCTTCATGGTATTTGTATTCATCCTTCCCATGTGGATGAATTTCCTGTTAAGAACCCTGGCCTGGCAGACGCTCCTGGAGAAGAACGGCGTCATCAACGGCGTGCTCACGGCGCTCCATCTGCCGAATATTGCCATCATCAACACGCCGGCGGCCATTGTCCTGGGCATGGTCTACAACTTCCTGCCCTTTATGATCCTGCCTATCTACAACGTCCTGGAGAAGATCAGCGATGAGACCATCAATGCAGCCAGAGACCTCGGGGCAAACAACCTCCAGACCCTGCTGCACATCTGGTTCCCCCTGAGTGTCCCCGGCATTATCAGCGGCATTACCATGGTATTCGTCCCGGCGCTCACCACCTTCGTTATCTCGAACCTCTTAGGCGGCTCGAAGATCATGCTTATCGGCAATATCATTGACCAGGAGTTCACCAAGGGAAGCAACTGGAACCTGGGTTCCGGTCTCTCTCTGGTTCTCATGGTCTTCATTCTCCTGTCCATGGCGCTGGTGAACCGCTATGACAAGGATGGGGAAGGAGGTACCTTCTGATGAAGCGATATTCCTTCCGGCAGTTTATACAGGATTTTTATCTGGCACTGGTTGTCATCTTCCTCTATGCGCCGATCTTTACCATGATCGTGCTCTCCTTCAACAACACGAAATCCCGCACCCTCTGGGGCGGCTTCACCACCAAATGGTACTCCGGCATGTTTGCCAGCAGTTCTATCATGAACGCGCTGAACAACACGCTCCTCATCGCCCTGATCTCCGCTCTCGTCGCGACGGTCCTGGGCACCGCGGCAGCCATCGGTATCCGCAGCATGAAACCGGTTCCCCGGGGTATTGTCATGGCGATGAACAACATTCCCATGCTGAATTCCGATATCGTCACCGGTATCTCCCTGATGCTGGCCTTCATCGCCTTCGGTATCTCCCTGGGATTCAAGACGGTCCTCATCGCCCATATTACCTTCAATGTACCTTATGTCATACTGAGCGTCATGCCGAAGCTGAAGCAGACCAGCCGCAGCGCCTACGAGGCGGCTCTGGACCTGGGTGCAAGCCCGGCGCAGGCGTTCTTCAAAGTGGTATTCCCGGATATCCTTCCGGGCGTCCTGTCCGGCTTTCTCATGGCATTTACCATGTCGCTGGATGACTTTATCATCACCCACTTTACCCGCGGTGCGGGCATCGACACCCTGTCCACCCTCATCTACAGTGAAGTGCGGCGCGGCATCCAGCCCACCATGTACGCCCTCTCCAGCGTGATCTTCATTACGGTCCTGGTGCTGCTTGTCATCACCAACTTCACGCCCCAGGAGTCCAGGGAGAAGATCGCCCGGATGAACAGTGAGGAGATCGCAGCCCTGGCGGCAAGACGGAAGCGCAGCACCAACCTCCGCAAGGCCGTGCTGGGCGTAGCGGCGTCTTTCATCCTCATTGTTGCCGGCGCCACCACGATTATGCGTTACAGCGCATCCCACTCCGATGAGCTCTACGTCTACAACTGGGGTGAATATATCGATGACTCCGTCATAGAAGATTTTGAGAAGGAAACCGGCATCCATGTCACCTATGATATGTTCGAGACCAACGAGGAGATGTATCCCATCATTGAGGCGGGCGCCGTCACCTATGATGTGGTCTGCCCGTCGGACTACATGATCCAGAAAATGATTGAGAATGACCTCCTGACGGAGATCGATTTCAACAATATCCCGAACTATAAGTATATCGGCGACCGCTACAAGGAAATGTCCAAGGCCTTCGACCCGCAGAATAAGTACTCTGTCCCCTATACCTGGGGCACGGTGGGAATCCTCTACAACACAAAGCTGGTAGAGGAGCTGGGCCTGGAGCCGCCCACCTGCTGGGCTGACCTCTGGGATCCCCGCTACAAAGGCGAAATCCTCATGCAGGACAGTGTCCGTGACGCGTTCATGGTCACCCTGAAGCTTCTCGGCTACTCCATGAATTCCACTGATGTCAATGAACTGGAAGCCGCGAAGCGGAAGCTCATCGATCAGAAGCCCCTGGTCCAGGCCTACGTGGTGGACCAGGTCCGGGATAAGATGATCGGCGGCGAGGCTGCCGTCGGCGTGGTCTATTCCGGCGAGATGCTCTATATCCAGGAGGAAGTGGCAGCCCAGGATCTGGGCTATGAGCTGGAGTACATTCTTCCGGAGGAAGGCACCAACCTCTGGCTGGATTCCTGGGTTATCCCGCGGGATGCCAAAAACAAGAGAAATGCCGAGCTGTGGATCGATTTCCTCTGCCGCCCGGATATCGCCCTCCGGAACTTCGAGTATATCACCTACTCCACGCCCAACATCGGCACCTATGACATGCTGGATGAAGAGCTGCAGCAGAACGAGGCGCTCTTCCCCAACGATGAAGATCTGGGCGACAAGTGTGAGGTATACGAATACCTGGGCGAGGATGCCGATAACTTCTACAATGAACTCTGGAAAGAAGTTAAAGCGAAGTAAAGAGGTTTATCTATGATTATTGCAGTGCCCACAACGGGCGGAACTGTCGCCCCTGATTTCGGGAAGGCGCAGGAATTCACCATATTTACCACCTCTGTCTTTGATGAGATCGAAGATATGAAGACGGTTCCCGCGCCCGGCGACGGCTATGAGAGCGCCCTGAAGCTTCTCTCGGAACGGGGCGTTCAGACGGTTATCTGCGGCGGCATCGGCGGATATGCCGTGCGCGCCATGAGAAATACCGGTATGATGCTCATGGGCGGCGCTTCCGGCGCCGCGAAGGACCGGGTGGAGGACTTTCTGAACGGCCAGCTCCGGTTCTATGACATGAGTGAACCGAAGCCTGCCCGCCCCGCTGAGGGCGACGCGGCAGGGACCGGGGATGGAGCCCTTACGGACGGAAATATCGCGGCGTGTGAGGGGTAGATATGAGGTTCCGTATCCAGCCGCAGAGCAGAGCTCTGCGGCTGGGGGAAGGCTGCCGGGAGAGAAGAAACCTTCTTATGCATCCCAGCCTCTCAGAAATCCTTCCCCTTCGGGGAAGGTTCTGCCCGATACAGAAATGGAATAATACCGGAAGGAGGGAGAAATCCTTCCCCTCCGGGGAAGGTTCCCTCAAAGAGGGAACTACGGAATAAAAAGAACCCTTCCCGTCGGTCTTGTGCAAGCACAGCCGACGGGAAGGGTTCTTTCCATTCCTGATTTCTCCCTGCGGAAAATCTTCCGGTTGAGAAGGTTTTCTACACCGAAAGTATGCCGTCTAGAGCAGAAAATACCGGCTGGGGTGTTTTTCTTCCCAGCCAGTATTTTATTAGTATGTTTCTTTCCTCTCCCGCAGCGCTTAGTATCCAAATTCCTGTACCCAGTACCAGGTGCCGCCGGCATCGTAGAGGCCGATGCCGCAGGAGGTGAAGGCTCCGTTCATGATGTTTGCCCGGTGAGCCGGGGAGTTCATCCAGCCGGTGACTACGCTGTTTGCGTTGTTGTATCCGTATGCCAGATTTTCTCCGTACATGATGTCCGCGCATACGGTATACCAGTCCATTCCGTTGGGTCTGGTATGGGAGAAGTTGGACGGAAGCTCTGTCGCGCGCACCATGGCGCAGGAGGACAGATTATCATTCCAGGCCAGCGGGCCGAGGCCGCTGCCTGCACGCTGCTGATTCACCAGGTCAAGAGCCTGTCTCGCGGCTGCCTGGTAGTTGCCTCCCTGCCAGGAATTGGCTCCCATCATCATGACCGTCGGGTCGATATAGGGAGTGCCCATGGCTTTCGGCTTTTCACGGAAGGGGGCCTCTTCGTCTATGCCGCCCTGTGGTTTCCTGGTAGCGAAAAATATTCCGGCGCAGACAATAACAAGCGCAACGGCGCAAAGCGCATACAGCTGTTTTCTGCTGAGCTTTCCAAATATACCGTTCATTCCGGCCCCTCCTTATTTCATTTCCCTTCAAGATTCATTCTGAATCTTTAATCCTTCAGTATCCGGGCAATAAGCGGAACAGATACCTGTTTTATTATGACAGATTCATTATAGTCCCGTATCGGACGGGATTCATCCGCCAAAAGTAGTGATTTCCCAGGACAGCCTGTGCAGTTCTCCCTCTGTTTTCAGATTTTCAAAATGATTCTGCCGCAGGGCCTCATAGAGTATGATGGCGGCAGAATTGGCCAGATTCAGGGATCTTGTTTCTCCGGCCATGGGAATACGCATGCAGGTTTCCTCTGTTTTTACGAGAATCTCCTCGGGGATTCCGCGGCTTTCCGGCCCGAACATGATGTAGCAGTCCGGTTCATAGGAAATATCCGTGTAAATCCGGCGCGCCTTTGTGGTGGCCATATAGATCTTCTGCCCCGGGTGCTTCTCCAGGAAATCCTCATAATCGATATAAACCTCATAATTCAGGTGGGGCCAGTAATCCAGTCCCGCCCGGCGGATTTCCTTCTGGTCAAGCCGGAAGCCCAGAGGGCCGATCAGGTGCAGCTTTGCCCCCGCCGCCACGCAGGTCCGGCCGATATTCCCCGTATTTAAAGGCATCTCCGGCTCGTAGAGTACGATATTTATCATGCCTTCTGCTCTGCTTCCTGCTGAAGCTTTGCCACGAAGCGTTTCAGTCTCTCCAGGGCTTTCTTCAGATCCCGCAGGGAATAGGCATAGGATATTCTGAGGAATCCCTCTCCGCAGCTGCCGAAGGCAGTGCCCGGCACGATAGCCAGCTTCTCTTCCATCAGAAGCCTCGTTGCGAACTCATCGGAGCTTAAGCCGAAGCGTTTGATGCTCGGGAATACATAGAAGGCACCGTAGGGCTCAAAGCAGTCCATTCCGATGCTGTTCAGCTCGGAAACCAGGTAGCGGCGGCGCTCATTGTACGCCTCCCGCATCTGTTCGATGTCTTCATCCCCGTTCCTGAGCGCTTCCACCGCCGCATACTGGCTGGTGGTCGGCGCGCACATGATGGCGAACTGGTGAATCTTGATCATCTGCTGAAGAATCTCCCGCGGTCCTGCCGCATATCCGAGTCTCCAGCCGGTCATGGCGTAGGCCTTGGAAAAGCCGTTGATCAGGATGGTTCTTTCCCGCATTCCCGGCATCTGGGCGATGGACTTATGGGTTCCCTTGTAGGTCAGCTCCGAGTAAATCTCATCGCTTATCACATAGAGATCATACTGTTCCACCACCTCGGCAACTGCCTGAAGGTCTGCCTCCTCCATGATGGCGCCCGTCGGGTTGTTGGGGAAGGGCATGATCAGGACCTTCGTCTTCGGCGTGATTTTCTCCAGAAGTTCTTCCCTGGTCAGCCGGAATTCATTCTCCGCCTTCAGCTCGATCGGCACCGGCACGCCTCCGGCGAGAATCGTACAGGGCACATAGGAGACATAACTCGGCTGCGGGATAAGAACTTCATCCCCCGGATCCAGCATAGCCCGGAGGCCCAGGTCGATGGCCTCGCTTCCGCCCACCGTCACCAGCACTTCCTTCAGCGGGTCATAGGTAAGCCCCAGACGCCTCTGAAAATATTCGGTGATGGCCACGCGCAGCTCCTTGAGGCCTGCGTTGGACGTATAGAATGTGCGGCCCTTTTCCAGGGAGTAGATTCCCTCTTCCCTGATATGCCAGGGCGTATCGAAATCCGGTTCCCCTACACCGAGGGAGATGGCGCCCTCCATCTCACTGACTACATCAAAGAATTTTCGAATCCCGGAGGGCTCTATTCCGGTGATCGTTTTAGACAGTGGATTTCTCACGGCATCACCAGCATCCTTTCATCTTTGGGCTCCTCGCATATGATGGTGCCATAATCTTTATACTTTTTCAGAATAAAATGCGTCGCCGTGCTCTGCACAGGACCGATGGTGGCGAGCTTCTCCGCCACGAAGTTTGCCACGCCGCGCATGGACTTGCTCTCCACGATGACCGTAAAATCGAATCCGCCCGACATCAGATACAGGGAGGTGACCTCCGGATACTGGTAAATGCGCTCGGCGATCTTATCGTATCCCATATCTCTCTGGGGGGTGACTTTCACCTCCACGAGGGCAATAACCTTCTCCTCGTCGATCTGATCCCAGTTGATAAGTGTGTGATATCCGCAGATCACACGGTCCTCTTCCATCTGCTCAATCTCGCGTCTGACATCCTCTTCCCGTTCACCGAGAAGCTCAGCCAGCTCCCTGGCGCTGATACGGCTGTTTTTCTCCAGCACTGCCAGAATTCTCTCTCTCATATTGTTTCCTTTCTCTGCTGCTTATATTTACAGATTCCCGCTTTATGAATCTTCCATGGTCTTCTCCTGTGCCGGAAGATGAACAAGCAGTTCATCGGGCGCCGGAAAATCCAGGTATGTCAGTATCTCACCGCTGTGCAGTTTTTTTGCCTTTGTCCGGTCCAGCCATCCGATAACGGTGCAGGGTATTCCCTCCCGGCCAAGCACGGCCGCGGCCCGGTCTCCGTTTGAGGCTGTAAAGAGTACGCATCCCCCTGCGTTCAGCCGGTAAGGATTCACATCCAGCAGCTCGCACACCTCTGTCACTTCCTGCCTGAGGGGAATTCTCCGCAGATCTGCCTCAAACCCGCAGCCCGCGTATTCCGAAAGATCCCACAGGGCGGCGAGTATCCCTCCGTCGCCCGGTACGCAGGCGGCGGTAAGCCCCGCGCCCCTGTCCGTCAGGAAATCCTCCGGAGATTCGGGGGAAAGCCTCTCGTCACTGCCGGAATACAGCTTCAGGCATCTCTCCAGGATTTTTTCCGGAAAATGCTCCCGCACCCGGTCAGGATACAGTTCTGCCAGCTTCTCCGCGCCCATGAGGCCGCAGCTTCCCGCTATCAGAATGCTGTCCCCCGGCGCCGGTGTTCCCGCGCAGGGCGCCTTGGCGCATTTCCTCACACGGAAGGTCTTTTTTGCCGCAATCACTGGAACATAGCCAGTGAGCCGATCACCATGCCGCCCACCATGGCGACAACCACGATGATGATGACAATGGCGGAAAATGTCTTTCTGTTCCTGGGATCATTAAAATTAAACATCTGAAGTTCCTCTCTTGCTTATTTGTAATTAAACCTTTTCTATATGATATCCGGCAGCCTTATTCAGCCGGTTCATAATCGCCTGACCCAGATGGTCTTCCGGAAATCCTTCCGAATAGATGAATTCCATCCCTCTGTCGTCAAACTCCCGCAGCACTGCGTAAAGATTATGGGCTACGGACGCTTCGGACCCTCGCTTTCCGATACTCAGGACACTGCCCAGGGGATACCGGTTTCTGGTCTCATCCGTGCAGATGATGCCGACTTTTTTCCCCTCCGCAATCTTCCCGGCGGCTAGGGCGCAGATGCGGGAGACAACCTTCTCCGTCTCTCCCTCCACCAGCGTAAGCTCCGCCTTCGGCGCGTAATGTCTGTACTTCATTCCCGGCGCTCTGGGATGTACGTCCGGGCTCACAGGACCTGTGATTGCCGGGTCTGTCTCCACGGTACCCACTGCTTCGCGAAGCATCTCCATGGTAACGGCCCCGGGCCTGAGGAGCATGGGAACCTCACCTGTCACATCCACAATCGTGGATTCCAGGCCGATTCCGGTCTGTCCTCCGTCAAGAATCATGTCTATTTTTCCGCTCAGATCCTGATATACATGTTCTGCCTTTGTGGGACTGGGCCTGCCGGATGTGTTGGCGCTCGGCGCCGCGATGGGAACTCCCGCTTCACGGATGAGCATCAGCGCCTGCCTGTCGGAAGGCATCCTCACCGCCACCGTGTCGAGGCCTCCTGTGGTCTCCAGCGGAACCCTGTCATTTTTTCTGAAGATCAGGGTCATGGGGCCCGGCCAGAATGCTTCTGCCAGACGCCTTCCCGTCTCCGGGATCTCTTCGGTAATCTCCTCTGTCATATCCATATCACAGACATGGGCTATCAGCGGATTGTCCGAAGGCCGCCCCTTTGCGGCATAGATTTTTCCCGATGCTTCCTTATCCAGTGCATTTCCTCCCAGACCGTACACAGTCTCCGTCCGGAATGCCACAAGCCCTCCGCGGCGGATGATCTCCGCACCCGCACGGATACTCCTCAGATCCTCCTCAGAAAAGGGATCCTGGTCTGATACCTTCAATACTCTGGTGATCACTGTCCGTTCTTCTTTCTGTAATGCGATTTCCTGTTTTTTACAGTATTTATAAGTCTAATATAGAATCCTGAAGAATTCAAGTCTTGCCTGCAAGTCTCATAAACCCGAAGCGGGGACCCTCCGCGGCTGCGGATGGTCCCCTGTCAGATTTCAGTTATTCTGGATTATTTATGGAAGTGTTCTTAATCTCTCAGTGTCCAAATATATGAAATATTATCATCCTTCATGGTCTATGGAATCTTATGATCCTTCATGTTTCCGGAACAGTTCTTAATCCCACTGCAGCGAATCCCAGATCTCCTCGCTGTCCATTCCCAGCTTCCATCCTGCCACACCGGCAATATCTGCCTCTTTTATGGCATTCATTTTCAGGGCCAGGGACCGTTCTTCCTCCTGCCAGAGTTCAGTAAGGCTGTCCTCCGAGCCGACAGATCCATAGTACTGGCCGCATTCCTCATCCCATTCCATGTTTACATTATGCCGGGCAATCCATTGTTTTGCGGCCGCTATCCCTGCAGTTTCCGATGTTACTTTCTCTCCTTTCTCTGTCCACAGACGGGTGTAGAATGGTACGCCGCAGATGATTCTCTCCTTCGGTATCTCCTCCAGCGCATCCTTCAGAGCCTTACGCACATAACCGATGGAAGAAACCGAACCTGCTTCACCGCCTGCGTAATGTTCGTCGTATCCCATGAGAATGACGTAATCCGCCACGATTCCCTGCTCCCGGATATTGTAAAAGTCATTGTAGGAAGCAGGTACATAGTTATCAATGGACAGAATCAGTCCCTTCTCCCTGCAGGAAACCGACATTTCTCTTATAAATTCAATATAATGCTTTCCCGCGGATGCCGGGAGATTCTCGAAATCCAGATTGATCCCGTCAATTCCCAGGCTTTCCGCCTCATTTACCAGGTTTCTTATCAGTTTTTCGCGGACGGATGTGCGGGAGAGAATCTCCTCCACATCCACATCCGCGCTGAAGTCATGGCCGAAGTTGTCTGCCAGCGCCCACACCTGAATGCCCATGCCATGCATTTTTTCCACATAGGACCGCTCCGCATAGCTTACATAATCTCCTTCATTTCCCCGCAGGGCAAACCATGTCGGGGATATCACATTCACGCCTTTTGTCTTCCCGAGCAATTCCGATGCGTAGGCATTTGCCTCTGTGACAGTCACCTGATGCCATGCAAGAATAATCTTATCTTCCAGGGCCATATGGGTATATACCGGCTCCTCAAAGGTGCTGACCGGCTCTTCATTCCGGACTTCACGCAGACGCTTCAGAGGAAGATAGCCGATAAAGCCGTCCGCCGTAACGACTTCCGACCAGTTCTCGAAGCTCTCCAGCACCACCACATCCGTATCTTCTGCCGCCGTGGTGATAATCGGGCTCTTCACGCCGCCGCGCACGCGGACCGGCGTGTCCCGGGACACGGTCGCCGCAGTATAGGAATCTTTTGTGTTCTCAATATATACCCGGGGATATCCGTCTTCCAGAAAGCTTTTCATCCGGATGTCCGTATGCTGTGCCGTGTACGCCAGAGACAGCCAGGTGTTCTCCCCGTCTTCCACAAACAGGAGCCCTCCTGTCTCATCCAGGGCATCTGCGCCGGACTTTTCAATCCTGTCCGGAAGGGCGTAAAGCAGAAGCTTTTCCCGGCTGTCATGGTAAAACCTTTCATTGAGATTGTCGTTCACCCAGCTCAGGGGCAGATATACCCTTCCGTCAATGAGGCGGCCCTCCGCCTCCTGCCGTTCATAGTTAAGATAAATCAGGATTCCGTCACTCTGCTCCGCGGCATACAGGCTGTCCCTGTCCGCCAGCTCCTTCGTGGGCATGTACTTACGGTACGCGTAAACGCCGAATACCGCCGCTCCCGTCAGAATAAGCAGCAAAAACACATATCCGAAGCATCCCAGTACTTTCTTCATGATTCCCTCCGGCCTTGATAATTAAGTATCTTTAAGTATATCATGGGCGGGAAGTTCTTGAAAACCCCGCTTTTTTACACCTCCCTTACATTTCTGACAGAACAGCATCCCTCTGCCGTCATCGCGGCAATCAGTAACGTATTTTATTAAAATGTATCTCTTTCAGTCTGCCGCATTCATCATCGATAAAATCACCCATATAGAACGTGCCTTTCTCTGCTGTAAACAGCTTTCTGCAATCCATGATGGTGCTTATCTTCCCGTCAATCAGAAGCGGAACACCGCATTCCTGGTAACGGCGCAGCCCCTCAATGAACGCTTCCATCTGTCTCTTCTTCCAGTCTATCTCATCAGCAGTTTCACACTCTATGCATTTCTTTTTCCTGTAATACTTTCCTTTTTTACCCGAAAATTTCTTCATAAGTATTTACCTCTGATGACCGATATATCTTCTGTGCCGGCATGACACGCGGGAACCGCAAGGAGTTTCCGTGATATATCTCCGTTTCCCGCGGCTTTGAGCGGTTCAGAGGCACGCTCTGCGAGCCTTCTCTGCTGCTCGCCGGCCGTCTGCATTCCCGCGAGGGCATCGCAGGGTGCTGAGCAGTTTGCACCTAAGGAATCAGACTGCCGAAAAAACGCAGGAGTTCCGCCGTTATCAGCCCGGCCTCCGGTGACCAGGGAATGTGCCTTACACGAATTCCCAGATATCGTTCCAGCAGCTTAATCTGTGTTTCGCCGCCGAAGGAACAGAGGCATTCCGCAGATATCCGCCTGTCTGCGGCAAATGCCGCGAAATCCGTTATCTGCCAGTCATTTACGCCGCCGAGCACAAATCTTCGGTCACATCTGCGGAACTCATCTTCCATGCTCTCCCTGTAGACCCCAAAATCTATCACGACAGCGTCTCTTCCCCGATCCCGGCACTGCAGAAGATCTTTTCTGCCCGCTGCGGGCACATATTCCTCCGCCTTTATGCAGAACACTCCCGGAGGGTATTGTCTGAAGGGGTTTTTCTGATGAACAGACCGGATTTTCATGAAATCCCCGCTTCGGTTCCACTCCAGAACCGAAACCTTCCTGTGCCGCACATCAGAGAGAAAACCTGCCAGCAGGACTGCAAAGTGGGTGGTTCCCACCGCATGTCCGGTCCCGGCAACCCCATATACAGTCATCGTCCGATCAGACGCCATAACAGTCCCTCCCGGACAATTCCCGTTCTCAAGGCGGGAAGTGTTTTCCCGTTATTCTCAAGCCTTCTCCGGAACAGCTCATCCATGACCGCCCTTCTCTGTCTTTTCCCGGTCTTTCCCATTCCTTCCGGAAGCCTGAAATACGGTATGTTTATCAGTTTTTCCGGCAGAACCGGCTTCCAGCTTTCCGGCGCTCCGCGGAAGAGGACACTCACATCCCTGCACTGTGACATAAACCGGATGGCCTCTTCCGTCCGCTCTGTATCCCAGACCTCTGTCCCGCACAGAAGCAGATGCATATCCGCACCGGATCCCGCAGCTGCATCCAGCCGGTCGCCGCAGTCGGCCACCAGCATGTCGCAGTCGGGAACCTGGATTTTCACCAGATTTCCATAAGCCGGCCGGATCCGATATCGTCCGGCCCGGTACACGCCGGAATCATCCGGACCGTACCCGTTTTCTGCCATTTTTTCCAGATCGCCGCCCGCCCTGGTTTCCTCCAGAACACACGCAAGACCTGCGGAAGCGGCGTACTCCGCTGTCTCCAGACACATGCGGGTAACACCGATCCCTGTCCTGCTGCCGCAGACAGCGATACGGAGAGATCGTCCATTCCTGCTTTTCATTTCTGCACTGAGAACGGTCAGTTCTCCCAGTACCTTCCCGATACTCTCGGGCCTGTCTTCCTTCTGTTCCATCAGACATGACCGGATAATATCTCCCAGCCTTACTTTCTGCCTGCCCTGAAAGGGCTTCCCGAATCCCCCGGAACCTTTTCCGGGAGGTTCTCCGCTGCACATATAGTGCAGGACAGCTCCGAGACCGTACACATCGGTTCTGACATCCAGGGATCCTCCGTTTTTCTGCTCCGGCGCGGCAAATGCCGGCGTGCCGAAACGAATCCTTTCCCGCGCTGTCATCTCCGGTGTCATCGCAGAGCCGAAATCCAGAAGCTTCAGTCTGCCGCCGCAGATCATGACATTCTCCGGCTGCAGGTCGAGATACAGTACCGGAACCTGCCGGAAGGTATGAAGCATGATCAGAATACGGCACAGTTCCACGCCCAGGCTCAGGACCTCTGTCTCCGAGAAGCCTTCCTGTTCCATTCTGGCAGAAAGTGTCTCACCGGGAAGATACTCCATGACGAGGTAATGATACTTCGAATCCGTCTCGACATCGTAGAGAATCGGGACGCCGGGATGTCTGATGCTCCCCAGCAGTTCCGCTTCACGCAGAGCTCCCGGATTATCTCTGGAAACTCTCTTGATGGCCCGCAGTTCATTCAGCACCGTATGCCGGGCCAGATATACCGTTCCCTGACGTCCTCTCCCCAGGACGCCCTCTACAAGATATTTTCCAAACAGAAGCACATTCTTCCTGAAATCCCCCTTTCCGAATGTCCGCCTCTCTGTGCAGACCATTCTACTTCATCCGGAAATATTTTTCTACAATTTTTCCGCGCTTCATCATATTTTCGGTAGGTTTGGCAACCTGCACAATGAATTTGGCATTTTTGAACAGGAAAATGGCTGATTTTCGTACATTTTTACCATTGCGGTTTTGGCATATTTCTATTAAACTATCATCCAACAAGAAAACAGATCCGGCCGCGGGACTGCCGCGGTCAAATCCGAAAAGAAGGTGAGCTTTTGAAGATAGAACGCATCAATGACAATCAGATCAAATGCACCCTTACAGGAAGCGATCTCAGTGCCCGCAATCTCACCCTCTCAGAGCTCGCGTACGGTACAGATAAAGCCAGGAACCTTTTTCAGGAGATGCTCCGCCAGGCCAGCAGCGAAACCGGCTTTGACGCAGAGGATGCCCCTCTGATGGTGGAGGCCATACCGCTCTCCGGAGAAAGTCTGATCCTTATCATTACCAAGGTTGACGAGCCGGAAGAGCTGGATGCGCGCTTTTCCCGTTTTTCTCCCTCCGGGGAAGAGGAAAATACGGGAAATGTATTCTCCAGCGAACTTCTGGAGGGCGCGGAACAGCTTCTCCAGTTTCTGTCCATGGCAGCCGGCCAGGCCGCCCGGGAGCCGGAGAATACCGAAACCACGGAAGCAAAGCCGGAAGAGTCCGGCCCTGTCCAGCGAATCTTCCAGTTCCGGAGTCTCGATGAGGTCATCAGGGCTTCCTCCGCCGCCGCAGACGGCTATTCCGGACAGAGCACCCTGTATAAGAATCCTGCCGACTCCCGGTATTACCTGTTTTTGCAGGATGAACAGGAAAATGAATCCTTCGCCCGCACCTGCAACCTTCTGTCAGAGTTCGGGGTTCCTGTCAAAAACCGGACATCCGGTACCGAGGCCTACTATGAGGAGCATTACGATATCATACTCCGGGAGCGGGCCATGAACAAACTGGCCTGCCTGGAAGGCTGATCATTTGCTGGCCCGATAGCTCCTCTTCAGATTGTTGTTAAATAAATACAAATTCCCTGTTCAGTTATGCTTGAATAACCGCGGTTCTTCATTGTAGAATACTTTTACAGAAAATTTAACAATCATTTTGTTATTATAAGGAGGATCTGATAATGGCATATGTAATTAGCGATTCCTGCGTAATGTGTGGTTCCTGCGAGAGCGGCTGCCCGGTTGGCGCTATCTCTGCTGGTGACAGCCAGTATGTTATCGATGCTGATTCCTGCATCGACTGCGGTTCCTGCGCAGGCACATGCCCGGTTGGCGCTATTTCTGAGGGTTAATCAGAGATTTATTTAAAATAACGCAAACGCAAAAAAACCGTCGTGATACGACGGTTTTTTTGTTTGCTTTTCTGTTTTACTGCTGTCTTGCCAGATTGGAGAATTTCGTAAGTTCCGGGCGCCACATCAGCTGTATGGTGCCTATGGGGCCGTTACGCTGTTTGGCCACGATAACCTCGGCAACATTCGGATTCTCCGTGTCTTTGTGGTAATAATCATCTCTGTAGAGGAACATGACCACGTCCGCGTCCTGCTCTATAGCGCCGGAATCTCTGAGGTCCGACAGCATCGGCCTGTGGTCCGGTCTCTGCTCGCAGGCGCGGGAGAGCTGCGAAAGGGCGATAACCGGCACATTCATCTCTCTGGCCAGCCCCTTCAGGGATCTGGAAATCTCGGAAATCTCCTGCTGCCGGCTCTCTCCGCTGTGTCCCTTTCCGGATCCGTTCATCAGCTGCAGATAGTCGATGATGATGATATCGAATCCCTTCTCCAGCTTCAGCTTTCTGCACTTTGTACGCATCTCCGAGATACTGATGCCCGGGGTGTCATCGATCATGATCCCGGAATTACCCATGATGCCTACGCCTTCCACCACCGAATCCCAGTCCGCGTCAGACAGGGAGCCTGTCCTGAGCTTCTGGGCATCCACACCGGATTCCATGGACAGAAGACGGTTTGCAAGCTGTTCCTTGGACATCTCCAGGCTGAACAGCAGGGCGTTCATCTTCTTTTTCATCGCCACATGCTGGACAATATTCAGGACAAACGCTGTTTTTCCCATGGAGGGTCTTGCCGCCACCAGGATGAAATCAGAGGGCTGGAATCCCGCAGTCCGGTAATCCAGATCAATAAATCCCGAGGGCACGCCCGTCACCACGCTGTTGCTGCGGGAAGCCGCCTCGATCTTTTCCAGCACATTCATGGCAATCTGACGGATCGGCACAAGGGCTCCGGAGGTACGCTTCTCCAGGAGGCTGAAAATGTTCTTCTCCGTCTCATCCAGGATATCCTCCAGCTTGTCCTTCCCCGCGTAACAGAGGTTGGCAATCTCTTCCGTCACGTGAATCAGGCGCCGTTCCACTGCCTTTTCATGCACTATCTCCGCGTAGGAACGCACATTGACAGAGGTTGGAACCGCGCTCATAATATCCCGGATTGTCTCCAGATCCGCCGCCTCCGGAGGAATATCCTTCTCCTTCAGCCGGTTCTGCAGCGTGATCAGGTCGATGGGCTGATTCTCATTGAACAGCTCCACCATCGCGTCAAACATCACGCCGTACAGTTTCTGATAAAAATCAGCGCCTGTAAGAATCTCAGACGCTGCGATCACCGCCTCCCTGTCCATCAGCATGGAACCGATGACGGAACGCTCTGCTTCCGGACTGCTGGGGAGGACTCTCTTGATAAGGTTATCTTCTTGTGCCATCGGGCAGACCTCATGCTTCTTTTACATGCACATCCAGTTTTGCCGTAACCTCACGGTGAAGCCGGATGGGTACCTCGTGGGTGCCGAAGGTTTTCAGCGGTTCCGGAAGAATCAGTTTCTTTTTGTCGATGTCCATGCCCAGCTGCTCACTGATGGCTTTGACAATCTCCTTGGAGGACACGGAGCCGAAGGCCTTGCCGCCCTCTCCTGCCTTGATGGAGACGGTTACGGACTTCTCCGCCAGAGCTGCGGCCAGTTCCTTCGCCGCCGCCAGCTCTTCTGCCGCCACTTTCGCATCATTGGCCTTCTGCAGCTTCAGATCGTTCAGATTCTTCGGCGTAGCTTCCACGCCCAGATTCTTCTTCAGAATAAAGTTCCTGGCGTAACCGTCGTTTACATTGACCAGATCGCCTTTTTTACCAAGTGCTTTTACATCCTGCAGCAATACTATCTGCATATCAGAGTTCCCCTTTCTCTTCCATTTCGTCAATCACGCCCTTCAGGCTCGCAATCGCATCCTGTGCCGTAATACCCGGAAGCTGTGCCCCGGCGATAGTTCTGTGGCCGCCGCCGCCCAGCTTCTCCATGATGACCTGAACATTGATCTCATCGATGGACCGGGCACTGAAATAAACCGTATCCTCCACTTTTGTCGCAACAAAGGAAGCCTTGATTCCGACGATATCCAGCATCTCGTTGGCCGCCTGGGCTCCTACCACGGAAGGACTTCCGAGACCCTCTGCCGGACAGATGGAAAGCGCGTAGGCGTTATGGTAGATTTCCATATGCTGAATAGCTTCCGCCCTCGCCCGGTAATCCTCCGGATTATCGCGGAACAGCTTTCTGACGCGGACCACGTCCGCGCCGTTTCTCCGGAGAAATGCCGCCGCTTCGAAGGTCCTGACGCCGGTCTGGTTCATAAAGTTGTGGGTATCTATCATGATACCCGCGTACATGGCGTCCGCCTCCAGAGACTTGATCCGGATGCCGTCCCCGATGTACTGCAGGATCTCCGCCACCATCTCGCATGCGGATGATGCGTAGGGCTCCACATAGGACAATGTGGCATTCTTTATGATCTCCGCGCTCTGACGGTGATGGTCAAGCACCACAATGGTGTGCAGCCGTTCCAGAAGCTTCGGTGCCTCCGTGATGCTCGGCCGGTTCACATCCACCACAACCAGCATGGTATTTGCGTCCGCCCAGTCCAGCGCCTGTTCCGCAGACATGAACAGATCCTCGGGATAATCCGGGTTCTCGCGGAACTTGGCGAGAATCGGCCTGACGGAAGCATTTACCCCGTTGATCACGATCCGCGCCCGCTTGTCAAAGGATGTGGCAATTCTCCAGATTCCGATGGCGGAACCGAGACAGTCGATATATCCGTTCCGGTGTCCCATGATGAGGATCTTATCCTTGGTGTCCATCAGCTCCCGGAGGGCATGGGCTTTCACCCTGGCCTTCACGCGGGTTGTCTTTTCCACCTGCTGGGACTTTCCGCCGTAGTAGCGTATCTTGTCCCCGTCCTTGACCACAGCCTGGTCGCCGCCTCTTCCCAGCGCCATATCCATGGAAGCCCGGGCATACTCGTAATTCCGCAGGTAGCTCTCCCCGTTCATGCCCATACCGATACTCAGGGTCACCGCCATATCATTGCCGATATTGACGGTCTTGACATCCTCCAGAATGGCAAACCGGTTTTTCTGAAGTTCCTCCGTATATCTCTGTTCTATGACAAAGAAATACTTGTCTTTTTCCAGCTTGCTGACGACACCGTTCATTCCCGTGATGAACTTGTTGATTTTCCGGTCGATAAGCGCCTCCAGAAGGGACCGGCGCACCGCCTCGACGCTCTCCAGCGCCTCGTCGTAATTGTCCAGATAGATCAGGCCCGCAACCATCTTCTGGTTGGTGATCTCCTGCTCGTATACCAGCGCCCTGGTCTCGTCAAACAGAAACAGGGCGAACAGTCTGTCGCCGGAGGCTCTGGAATTCACATTCATCTCCAGGGACAGCGCATCCCCCATCTTCATGGGACGCATGTCGATCTCGTAGTATCGGCCGCCCCATTCGGAATGCACCACCACATCCCCGATGGTTTCTTCCAGATATTCTGACGTCAGTTCCGGAAAATACCCTGAGATGGAGGTATGGCCGTGATCTTCACGCACCATCTCCTCGAAGGCTTTGTTGGTCCATAATATCTTGCCGCCGCCGTCCGTGATGAGATAGGGCACGGACATCTCTTCCAGAAGCTCCCTGTGCACCGGAGAACTCTCTACGGCAAAATCCACCAGACCTGACAGGATCTGGTTTCTTCTCAGCCCCAGAAGCCAGATAGTAAGGATTATGCCTGCAAAGGTGAATCCTCCCATCGCAGCTCCGGCCCTCCGGTCAATAAGCGCCACGGCAATATTGGCCAGAACCATGAATCCAACCATAACCAGCGGCCAGAGCATATAGGTTTTCAGCTGGTTCTTGACTGTGGAATGTTCGTTCATTACTTTAATCCTTTATGTAATGCTCGCGCACGGATCCGCCGTGCACCGCTCGCGACTTTGTCGCTCGCTCGCGGGCTTCGCCCTATGCTCACTTCGAAAAAATGCCGCGCATGTGCAAGCACCTGCTCTGCATTTTTTCTTCGTTCGCGCACGGCTCATTGCCAACGCGAACATCATTAATCGGAAGCACCGCTTATGCGCACTGCGGCGCAGCGGTGCGCAGGTTCTCGATGCTACGCATCGGAACATATTATACCACATCTCGGGTGTCTCTCCAAGCACCTGAGTCGAAAACGGGACTGCCGCAATGCGACAGTCCCGCGAATGACTTTCTGTTTAATTATTCTACAGTGTACGGAAGAAGTGCAACGTGTCTTGCGCGCTTGATAGCAACGGTAAGTGCTCTCTGATGCTTTGCGCAGTTGCCGGTGATTCTTCTCGGAAGAATCTTGCCTCTCTCAGATACGTATCTCTTCAGCTTGTTGGGATCCTTGTAATCGATGGGCTCTGCTTTAGCTCCGCAGAACACGCATACTTTTCTTCTTCTGCGAATGGTTGTTCTTCTCGGTCTTGCGCCTTCCGGCTTCTCACTCTTATTGAACGGCATTTCTGTATCCTCCTCATGGTTCCCGTTACGTTCTGTTCTTTAGTTGAACGGGAGTCCCTCATCCTCAACTCCGTCAGGAATGTTCATGAATCCATCGCCGATAGCGCTGGCCGGTGCCGGTCTCTCTGCCGGTGCCGGAGCCGCTGCTGCGGAAACGGATGATGCAGAAGCATTCTTGCTCTCTGCGAATTCCTGCTCTTCTACAATTACCTCTGTCGTATATACCTTCTGACCGTCTCTGTTGGTGTAGCTTCCGGTCTGAATTCTTCCGGAAATGACGATCCTCATGCCCTGATGGAAATACTTCTCTGCAAATTCTCCTGCTCTGTCGAAGGCGACGCAGGGAATGAAGTCCGCTGTCTGTCCGTTGTCTCCGGCGTTGCTTCTGCGGCGGCGATCAACTGCGAGGGTGTATCTCGCAATCGCCATGGAACGCTCACCCTGGGAGTATCTTACTTCCGGGTCTCTTGTCAGTCTGCCCATCAGAATCACTTTATTCATACGATCACTCTTTCTTATTTATGCATCCTGTCTCACGCATAAGAATCTGAGAACCGGCTCCATGATACGGATACGGGACTCTACTTCTGCCGGAGCGGCCGGCTCTGCATCAAAATGGATGAAGTAGTAGAAGCCTTCCTTCTCCTTCTGGATCTCATAGGCAAGTCTCTTCTTGCCCCACTCGTCAATGTCCTTGATTTCGCCGCCGAAACGGGTGATCTGCTCTTTCACCTTCTCGAGAGCGGCAAGTCTCTCTTCGTCCTCAAGTCTTGCGCTGAGAACAAGTGCTAACTCATACTTATTCATGTTTACGTTACTCCTCCTTGTGGTCTCTGACCCCCTGTCTCTGCAGGGAGTAAGGATTAATTAGATATATCACGGACTGCTATTATAGCAAATCCCCCTGCGGAATGCAAGCAGAATTTGCGCGGGAAATGCGGAAAAATGCGGCAGTCCAAAAGGGCTGCCGCACCCATGCGTTCTGTTACTCTTCTCTCCTCACGCCCCGGACGTTTTTCTCCACCAGGCGCCTGGCCATCATCACCTGATGGCCGCAGCCCATGCACAGCAGGCGGAAGTCTGCGCCCACACGGAGGATCTTCCATTCCTGGCTTCCGCAGGGATGGGCCTTTTTCATCTTTATAATATCTCCCAGCTGCAAATCCATAGCTTACACCCCGACTGCCTCGCCCAGCACCTTTCCGATGCTGTCGCTGATGACCAGATCCGCGTCTCCGTCCCGGGAGGTTGCCTGTTTGTTGATGAGAACCAGCTTGTTCCCGTGATAGTAGTCAATCAGGCCTGCGGCCGGATAGACTACCAGGGAGGTGCCGCCGATGATCAGCATGTCCGCCTTTCGGATATAATCCACGGATTTGTTCAGAAGCTGCATGTCCAGACCTTCCTCATAGAGGACCACTTCGGGCTTGATGATTCCTCCGCAGGTACATCGGGGCACGCCTTCCATCAGGCGCACTTCCTCGCCGGTATAGAATTTTCCGCACTTCATGCAGCGATTTTTCCGCACGGTTCCGTGAATCTCCAGAACCTCTTTACTTCCGGCATCGGAATGGAGGCCGTCGATGTTCTGGGTGATAACGCAGGACAGCTTTCCCTGCTCCTCCAGCTTTGCCAGTGCATAATGGGCCCGGTTCGGCTTTATGCCGGGCACCAGAATCTTCGCCCGGTAAAAGCGGTAGAATTCCTCAGGCTTCCGCATGAAAAAGGAATGGCTCAGGATGGTCTCCGGCGGATAGTCATACTGCTGATTGTAGAGTCCGTCCACACTCCGGAAGTCCGGCACGCCGCTCTCCGTGGAGACGCCGGCACCACCGAAAAAGACAATTCTCGAGCATTCATCAATCCAGCTTTTCAGTTTCGCAATCTTCTCATCCATACAGCATCTCTCCTTCCTTTTACTTTCCATAATTCCTGATTTCAGGCATCCGTGGCCGGTTTCGTCATTGATTCTGGCCGGACGGTCCGGGATCAGTTCGTCCAGCATTTCCTTGCGGGGACCCTCTGCTCCGAAGGTCTCAACCGGTTCATGGCCGGCTTTCCGGAATATCAGGCTTCTCCCGAAAACACCTTTTTCCCTTCGAAGTAGGTCGCCGCAGCTTTCGCGGTATGAATCTCTTCCGCCGGGCATGAAAGAACGTCCCTGTCCACAAGGAGGAAATCCGCATACTTGCCTTCGCGGATACTGCCGCGCTCTTCTTCAAGGAACATCTGTTTTGCGCAGTTGATGGTAAGAGCCGTAAGGGCCTGCTCGCGGGTCAGAAGCTCTTCACTCCAGAGCGGAGCTCCGTTCTCGCCATGAAGTACCCCGGTGACCGCAATCTCCATGATGCCGAAGGGGTCGTCAGGACTTCCGCCAAGCGCCGGAAAATCCGAGTGGGACGAAACATTGATGCCGTAATCAAAATAGGATTTCATGGGATAGCTCTTGTCTTCCATTCCGGCAGGAACAAGTCCCTTCATCATCCTGATGACCTCGGCAGTGCCATGATGCCAGTGCATGCCGGCGACAGCACAGATGTTATGCTCTGCCATAAGCTGAAGGTCAGCCGGATCGGCGTTGCGCACATGCACAACGGTATTGCGCATTTCGTCTTTTCCGCCCTTTACAAAAGCGCTGACAGCGAGATGAACGGCCTTGTTGCCCATCGTATGCACATGCATGGACATGTCTCTTTCTTTCGCCTTGCGCGTGATATCAGTAACCTCCTCTTCCGACCAGTTATTCCGCCCCTGGTGGCCGTCAGGATAGAGCGGATCCACATATCCCGTACCGGTTTCCACGGTACCGTCGATGAAGAGCTTTACCCAGTCTGTCCGGACATGTTCGGAAGCGAATTTTTTCGCGTCCTCCGCCTTGCTCAGTGCCTCATCCACATCCATCCAGCTTTCAATCTCATAGCTCGTTCCCAGGACAAAGTGCATGTCTCCGGCATCATCCATCCGGCGGGCTGCCTCATAGAGGTTGGTGTTAAAGAAATAGGGAGACCAGCCGTCCATATACATCGTATATCCCTCTGAAAGCAGGTGCTCCTGGATGCTGTCCAGAGTTCCTCTTGCCACGTCAATGGGGAAGAGCCCTTCATTGTCCAGGAAGGAGCGCACATAAGTTCCTGCCTGTTCCTTCAGATAGCCGGTGGGAGTGCCGTCGGCCCCCATCACGATCTCTCCTCCGCGGATATCTCCCTCCTTTTTCAGTACGGTGCCGTCTTCCTTCATGATGCCTGCATTGACCAGGGCGATGGTATTTACCAGACCCTTATGGCCTTCCTCGTCGGCAAAGTAAATGGGGATATCACTGCAGATTGCATCCAGCTGCTGACGGGTCGGCATATTGTCCCCAAAAAGAAGCACCTGCCAGCCGAAGCCGAATATCGACGCTGCCCCTTCGGCCCTTGCCCTGCTGACGGCACCGGGGACGATCTCGTTAAGAAACTTGTCCACACCATCGGTCGGGCCGACGATCGTTCCGACAGTCCCAATGGCAAATCCCATGGAGTAATGGGCATGACCGTTGCCGCAGGAGGGCATGACAAGACCCTTTCCCGTGTGGTCCACAACCTCGGTTTTCCCTTCTTCAACAAGGGCTTCCGCACCTTTTCGTTCGCCCACATAGATGAACCTGCCGTCCTTTACGGCAAATGCCTCCGCAAGAGGACCTCCTTCGGAAGTGAATATCTTTCCATAGACAACGAGGTCAGCACTGCCGGTGGTCAGGTTTCTGTCTGTTTTCAGTGTCATAAGCATAACCTCCTGTTATTCTATTATTAATATCTGCATCTATTATTGTAAAAGAAAAGCTCTTAAAAAACCACAGCTGTCATAATATTTTTACAAAAAAACGCGAGACGGGGATCATTCCCCGTCCCGCTACTGTAGTCATACGAGCTCGTCCAGATATACGCCCTTTATTACATCCACCTGGTTTATCAGGGTGAAGGTCATCACCCCGGCTTCAGGCCAGATATCATACATGCTGTCCTTCCCGAAGAGCCAGCGCACCAGCTCCTCCGGGGTCACCGTGATGTCCGGTTCCGCGGCATCGCCTTCCGCCGCCCGTACTTCCGATCCTTCCTCATCGAGAGTCCATTCATACGTACGGCAGTTTGCGGAAATCACCGGATCTTCCACCCGGATGCGGATGGTCAGCTTCTCCGCCTCCTCTTCCTCATCGTCCCTGTCATCATCATAGTCTCCGCCGGCAGCAAGCTCCGAGAGCACATCCCTCTCCTCCGGCTTTTTCCGGAACAGGGACAGGAGCGCCGCCGCATCGGTCATTCTCGCCATGGCCCAGGGCTTTTCCCCGGTCTTCTCCACATAGCGGTCCTCCGCGTAGAAAAGCCGCACCTCTCTGGTCCCAAATCCCCACTCGGCATAGAGACCGACAACCTCTTCCCCGTCCAGCAGGAACTCCAGGGTTCCGTCCTCGGAGGCCAGCTCATGGATCAGACGCTTCACGTAGGCTCTGGTCCGCCGGGTATGAAGCTCCGCCCGGGCATCAAGCCACTTTTCCATGTATCCTGCGGCCGCCGTCAGGTCCTCCTTCTCCTCCGTGCAGGCTCTGCGGACAAGGGTCCGCTCCGCCTCCTCAGTCAGACGGTAAGAATCCACATCCGACACGAAGGTAAAGCCGAAGGGCCTGTAAACCTCCGGATTCTCGGGAACCAGCCAGGTGAAGGGCTTTTTCTCCGCCTGCTGATCCGCAAGAAGCCGGTTGAAAAGATCCCGGTAGTGGCCTTCCCGCCGGCGATCCGGCGCAGTGGACACCGCTGCCAGATAATCCGGGGTAAACTCCTTCCCCCGGAATTCCACCGGATAGGGATTCAGGTGGGTCATGGAGACCACGAGACCATTGTCCTTCTTCACCAGAACCCGGTTATCTTCCATCTTTTCTATGTAATAGTAATCCGTGAAGGATGCGGAATCCTCCGGGAAGCAGGCTTCATAGAGCTGTCTCGTCACCTGCTTATCCTCGCCGGTCAGGTAATCCAGCACCGGGCCCGCCGCCGTATTCTCGATGCGCTCCGCCCAGTGGTAGCCCTTCTGGCCGTCCACCAGCTGCTGCACCAGGAACTTTCTCGCGTAGCCGCAGGGATTATAGGAGAGCTTCGCCTGCCGGAGTCCGTCGAGGCCCATATCGTCCTCCCGGTTCACCAGCTCCGCCTCCGGGAAGGCATCCAGCAGAAACTGCTGGTTGATATACTGGTAAATACCGTCGATCTCCGGGTTAGCCTTCTCCACGGGAATCACCGCCATCTTCTCGCTTTCATTGTATCCGCCGATGGTAAAGGCCTCCAGCTCCCCGTCGATGAATACGCCGCCCATGCTGCAGGGAATACTGCCGCAGTTCCGCAGAATGTCGCAGACCCCCCGGGCTTCGTAATCCAGATGATCCTCGCCTAAGCCTTCCTCCCGATCCCGGCGCCATTTTTCCAGAAAGTTCCAGACGGCCTCTCCGTCCCCGCAGGTAAGCCTGCGGTACTGAAACCGTCCTTCATAGTTCCGCATAAACGCATTCAGGCGGTTCTTCTTCTTGTGAAGCTTCTTTCCCGACAGGGTCCGCATGGCCTGGCCGTCATAGAGATAGTCTCTGGAGTCCAGCTGTTCCTCCACCAGGTACCGATCCGCCGGAAGGTCCAGCAGCTCGATGGCCTCCTCATCGGCGAGATTGATCACCAGGGGGAATCCGAGATTCTCATTGAAATACCGCTCGATGGCGCCGAAGGCATCCTTCAGGTCCTCCGGACGGCACAGCGGCATGGCGGAGAACATCCGCCCGTCCATCTCCATCAGCCAGAGAAGCGCCCTGTTCTCCCAGATGGCATACTGCACGTTGTAGTACTCTTTCCAGATATAGGACTCCAGAAATATGCTGTCGCAGGTTCTGTTCGGCCTCATCCCGTAGAAGGGAACCATCTTCGGGATGTCCTCCGTCTCTATCCGCTTAAATGTCAAATCCATAATGCCCTCACTGATTATTTCCGGCGGCTCTGTCCGGATGCCCGGCTGCCGTCTGTGATATGTCCGTACCATTTGGAAAATGCCGACGGCACAGACCACCTTTCTTCCAGGTCTGCCGCCCCGGCAAAAAACACGCTGCCGTCATCTGCAGAGCCGCCTTCCGCGTCGGGGTCCACCGGCGGCGCGATGTCCGCAAGCCATCCCGTCATATGCCACTCGATATGGGTAAAGATGTGCTTTGCCTTCCCCGCAGGCTGTATCCTTAAGGGCTGGAATCCCATACGAAGCACATATTCCCGGACCTGCGCCTCATCCAGCGTCCCCGCAGTATTCGGGAATTCAAAGAGCCCTGCAAGCAGGCCCTCTGCAGGCCGCTTTCTGATGGCGTATACCCGGCTTTCTCCCTCGCCGCGCCGGAGAATAAACACCGTCCGTTCTTCCACTCTGCGGGCCTTCTTCTGCGCCGTCACCGGCAGGCTGCACTCCTTTCCCTCCCGGCGGGCCGCACAGTCCCTCTCCCAGGGACAGCGCTCACAAGCCGGTTTCCCGTTCGGCAGGCAGACCATGGCCCCCAGGTCCATCAGCGCCTGGTTCGCGTCTCCCGGCCGGTTCTCCGGAAAGAAGTCCAGATACCATGCTTCGGCCTCTCTCCTGGCCGCATCCGTCTTCACATCCTGCCCGTAGCCCGTCATTCTGGAAAATATGCGCATCAGATTCCCGTCGATGGCCGGGATCCGCTCCCCGAAGGCAATCGACGCGATGGCTGCGGAAGTGTAGGGCCCGATGCCGGAAAGCTTCCGGAGACCCACCGAAGACTCCGGCATCCTTCCGCCGTACTCTTCCATCACCTGCACAGCCGCCTTCTTCAGGTTCCTCACGCGGCTGTAATAGCCCAGTCCCTCCCAGAGCTTTAAGAGCGTATCCTCCTGTGCCTCCGCCAGGGCCCGGATATCGGGAAGCTCCGCCAGAAACCTGGCATAGTAGGCCTTCACCGCCTCCACCCGGGTCTGCTGCAGCATAATCTCCGAAATCCAGACATGGTAAGGCGTCGGGTCCTCCCTCCAGGGGAGAATCCGACGTTCCTTATCATACCAGGCAAGAAGCCCGTCTATATCTGCCGCATCTGCTGTATTCTGATACTCTTTCATATCCTGATTTATTACTTCAGCATCTCCAGAATCTTTTCCTTCGGCACGGCACCGACAGAGCGTTCAGCCACCTCGCCGTTCTTGAACACCAGCAGGGTCGGGATAGAGAAAATCTTATACTTTCTTGCCAGCTTGTCCTGATCATCCACATCCACCTTGCCGACCTTTACGCCTTCCACCTCGCCGGCGACCTCTTCCACAATCGGGGAGAGAGCCTGGCAAGGTCCGCACCAGGTTGCCCAGAAGTCCACCAGTACCGGAACCTCAGACTTCAGAACCTCTTCCTCAAAGTTATCTACCGTAAGAACTGTTGCTGCCATATTATTATCCTCCTGTCTATTATCTGAAATGTTATGATTCATCCAGTCCGCCCAGAAGCTTGTAGAGCAGACCGTACAGTGTCTTTGCTTCCTCCGTGGTGAGAACCACGCATCCTCCCACCTTTTCCGGAACCTCCAGGAGTCTCTCCCGGAGCGCCATGCCTTCCTCCGTCGCATGCACCAGCAGGGTCCGCTCATCCTCGGTTCCCCGGTGCCGCTCCACATAACCCTTCTGCTCCAGCTTCTTCAAAAGCGGCGTGAGGGTTCCGGAATCCAGGTAAAGGCACTTTCCCAGCTCCTTTACGCTGAGTTCTCCCTTGTCCCAGAGGATCATCATCGCGATGTACTGGGTGTAGGTGAGTCCGAACTCCTCCAGGAGCGGGTTATACCTGCGGACAATCTCCTTCGCGCACGCATAAAGCGGGAAGCAGAGCTGATT
>JAGBNL010000143.1 GCA_017634415.1 Clostridium sp. | reverse complement strand
GGGTACAAAATTCACCTCCGAAGAGCTGATCGCGCACTGGAAACAGCTGGTGGAGAAGTATCCCATCATCTCCATCGAGGATGGTCTGGATGAGGAAGACTGGGAAGGCTGGCAGAAGATGACCGCCGAGCTGGGAGATAAGGTGCAGCGGGTGGGCGATGACCTCTTCGTCACCAACACCGAGCGCCTGGCCAAGGGCATTTCCCTGGGCTGTGGCAATTCCATTCTCATCAAGCTGAACCAGATCGGTTCCGTCTCCGAGACCCTGGAGGCCATCAAGATGGCGCACAAGGCAGGCTACACCGCCGTGACATCCCATCGCTCCGGCGAGACCGAGGACACCACCATCGCTGACCTGGCCGTGGCACTCAACACCTGCCAGATCAAGACCGGCGCGCCGAGCCGTTCCGAGCGTGTGGCCAAGTATAACCAGCTCCTCCGCATCGAGGAAGCCCTGGGGGCCGCCGCCGTGTATCCCGGCATGGGCGCATTCAATGTAAAGCGGTAACGATAAACTATTATTGAAGAAGGGGCTGTCGCGACAGCCCCTTCTTCCACTTTATTTTATTGTGACCACCACCCGGTGAGGCATGCATACGATGACCTCGCCGGGATTTTTTATGTGTCCCTGTTTCACACAGATTTTATCCGGGCAGTCTGCCTCCCGGACGAAGGCTTCCCCGTCCTTGATGATAAGGCGGTTTGTGCCGCCCTGCCAGCCGTCGATGGTGATATCCAGGTCTTCGGAGAGGGGATAGGTTCCCGTCACACGGCTGTCCACGGAGACCTCCGCGGAGGGACCGCCGGGCCCCGGAAGGATTCTGCCGTCGGTTATCCGGAGAATGAGCCAGGATGCGGCGCAGACCACAGCCAGGAACAGCAGCAGAAACAGGGTGTTCCTGCTCTTATGGGACGTATTGCTCATGATGCGCCCTCCATATCTTTTACCAGCGCCTCCGCACCGTCGGAAAAGAGCACGTTATAATCTTCGGTGACAAAGTACCCGTAAATTCCTTCCATGGAGTCCAGAAGGGCGATGCCTTTCTCCGGGCCCAGCAGGAAGCAGGAGGTGCTTAAGGCGTCCCCGTCCACAGAGCGGGGGGAGACGATGGTTACGGCGACGAGGCCGCTCTCGCAGGGATAACCGGTCTTCGGATCCAGGATGTGGTGATAATTCCTGCCGTCCTTTATAAAGTTCCGCTCATAGACGCCGGAGGTCACCACGGACATATCCCGGATTTCCAGGCTGCCGAAGGTGTCCGAATGGTCGGAGAAGGGCTTCTGAAGGCCGATGCGGAAGGGAGTTCCTTCTTTATCTCCGACGCAGAGGACATTGCCCCCCAGATTGATGATGGCTCTCTTTACGCCGGCATTTACCAGATAGTCCTTCACCCGGTCGGCGATATAGCCCTTGGCGATGGAACCCAGGTCGATGGTGACATCGTCCGCAAGAAAGGTCAGGGTGTTTCCCGCGAGGGATATGTTCCGGTAATCCACCCGGGACACCGCCTCGCGGATCTCCTCCTCGGGCGGCACCTCACCGGGATTCTCCGAGAAGTTCCAGAGGGTGCTCACGGGCTCGATGGTGATATCGTAGGCGCCATCGGTCTTCTCCGCGTACTCCAGGGCCTCCTGCAGGAGGGCTGCCGTGTCATCGGAGAGGGTAAATGTCTCCTCACCGGGATTCCGGTGATTTATGCGGTATACCTCGCTGGTTTCGATGGTTTTGCTGAAGATCCCCTCATACTCTTTTACCAGCGCGAAGGCTCCCTCCAGAATCTCCTTGTCCGGTTTATCATACAGCGTGATGGTCACAAAGGTGTTCAGCTGAAACCGGGTCTCGGAGAGGGGGTCGGCCTTCCTCGTGCATCCGCCGGCAGTAAACAGGACTGCAGTCAGGCAGATCAGGAACAGAAGCCGCAGGAGACGGGGCAGGGAAGTTTTTCTGACGGATAAACGGCAGGGAGTTCCTGCCGGGATGGATGTTCTCATACTTGCGAATTTTCCATTTTAAACTTATGATGGTTACGATTGGTATCATAGCATTGGAAAAAGGTGCGGTCAAGAAATGAGAGACAGGAACAGAGCGGCGCGGGCCGCATTCGGCGGGCTTCTGGTGGCCCTGGCATTTCTCTTCGGATATGTGGAGATGCTCCTCCCGATAAATCTCGGCGTTCCCGGCATCAAGCTGGGACTTGCGAACCTTGTAACCATTGCGGCCATCTTCCTGCTGGGCGTTCCGGAGGCGGCTGCGGTGACCATTATCCGGGTCATTCTTACCGGGTTCACCTTCGGCAATCTGTCGATGATGATGTACAGCATGGCGGGAGCGCTCACAAGCCTTGCCGTGATGGCGGCAGTGAAAAAGACAGACCTGTTCGGGATCACCGGCGTGAGCATCTGCGGCGGCGTATCCCACAATCTGGGGCAGCTGTTCTGCGCCATGGCGGTGCTTCGGAATCCGCATCTCATGTACTATTTCCCCGTGCTACTGGCGGCGGGGAGCGCCGCCGGCGCTGCCATCGGGCTTCTGGGGGGAGAAACGGTAAAACGGCTCCGCAGGCTGCCTTTTCTTGACAGAGCGAAGGAGAAAGCGTAAGATATACATAGGTATTTTGTAGGTTTTTGAGACAGGAGTGCCCTATGATTAAGAAATTATGTCCCATATGCGACCACGTGATGACCACGGGACATTTCTGCACCAACTGCAGGAGTTTTGTGCGGCATCCGAATATTATCGACGCGGACTATTATCTGAACGAGACCCATCCGCCCTTTGAGTCGGACTGCGATTTCCATAACCCGGCCTTTGCCGGGGAGCTGGAGAGCCATCATCCGGTGTACACAGGTACGGTGCTGAATGAGTCGGGAAATGCGGTGCGGAAGGCGAAGGAGACGCTGGCGGGAAATCTGGAAAGGAGCCTGCAGAACTCCCAGACGGGAAAGTGGGTCAGAAACACAAAGGCGAGAAACAAGAATCCAATTAAGATTATCATGTTCATTCTGATGTTTTACGTTATCATGCTGTCTGTTTTAAGCGCCATAAGCGCCATAATCTTCGGATAGGCGGATAACCGGAAGATACGGAAGAATCGGAAGAACCCGGCCCGGCTGGGAAGCAGAAAGAGGACATACAGATGAAGATTTCAACCAAGGGACGCTACGCGCTGCGGATGCTTTTAGACCTGGCGTCACATGACGAGGACGGATTTGTCGCACTGAAGGACATTGCCGCAAGGCAGGATATTTCCAAGAAATATCTGGAGCAGATCGTGCCGGTGTTAAACCGCACGGATCTTCTGCAGGCAAACCGGGGCTTTCAGGGAGGCTACCGTCTGGCCAGAGCTCCGCGGGATATCACTGTGGGAGAGGTTCTCCGGCTCACGGAGGGAAATCTTGCGCCGGTTTCCTGTCTTGCCCGTTCCCCGGAGGACTGCCCCAGAAGCGAGGAATGCATGACCCTGCCGGTCTGGAAGGGGCTGTATGAGACCATCAACAATTACCTGGACGGAATTACGCTGCAGGACATTATGGAGCAGGCGAGACAGCAGGAGATTGACAATTACATCATCTGATGCATATACAGGCCGCTGACAGTACTTGTCAGCGGCTTTATTTGGGTTTATAATATTCAATTGGAAAAATTTTTGACGATACAGAAGTTTAAATCATTAAAGCAAAGAGGGAAAACGTATGGGAAAATATTTCGGTACGGACGGATTCCGCGGTGAGGCCAATGTGGCCCTGACAGCGGAGAAGGCTTTCAAGGTCGGAAGATACCTGGGCTGGTATTACGGGACAAAGCATCCCGGCGAAAAGGTGGAAGTAGCCATCGGCAAGGACACCAGACGCTCCAGCTATATGCTGGAGGATGCGCTGTCTGCGGGTCTTACCTCCTCCGGCGCGGACGTTTATCTGCTCCATGTAACCACCACCCCCTCCGTCTCCTATGTAGTGCGGACCGAAGGGTTTGACTGCGGCATCATGATCAGTGCATCCCACAATCCATTCTACGACAACGGCATCAAGATCATGCGGGCCAACGGCCAGAAGATTGAGCCGGAGATTGAAGAGAAGATAGAAGCGTATATTGACGGCGAAGCGGGCGAGATCCCCTACGCCACAAGAGAGAATATCGGCAGAACCATCGATTTCTCCGCGGGAAGAAACCGCTACATCGGATATCTGATGACGATTCCCTCCCGGGCCTTCAAGGGAATGAAGGTGGGCCTGGACTGCGCCAACGGCAGTGCCTCCGCCATCGCCAAGAGCGTATTTGAGGCCCTCGGCGCGAAGGTTTCCGTCATCAACAACTCCCCGGACGGCACCAACATCAACCGGGGCTGCGGTTCCACCCATATCGAAGCCATGCAGAACTATGTCCTGGACAATGGTCTCGACGTGGGATTTGCCTATGACGGCGACGCAGACCGCTGCCTTGCCGTGGATGAGAAGGGCAACGAGGTCAACGGCGACCACATCATGTATCTCTGCGGCAAGTATATGAAGGAGATCGGACAGCTGGCCGAGGACACCGTGGTTACCACCGTCATGTCCAATATGGGTCTCTACAAGGCCCTGGAGCGGGAAGGCATGCGCTATGAGCAGACCGCCGTGGGCGACAAGTACGTGGCCGAAAACATGATGGCCAACGGCTATGACATCGGCGGCGAGCAGTCCGGACATATCATCTTCAGCAAATACGCCACCACCGGCGACGGCATCCTCACATCCCTCATGGTCATGCAGACCATGATCGAGAAGAAGCTTCCGCTGTCCATGCTGGCTTCCGAGATGAAGATGTATCCCCAGGTTCTGAAGAATGTCATCGTGAAGGACAAGAAGGAAGCCCAGGCCAACCCGAAGGTACAGGCGGCGGTGAAGGCTGCTGCGGAGGCCCTCGGCACCGACGGAAGAATCCTGGTGAGAGAGAGCGGCACCGAGCCGAAGATCCGCGTCATGGTCGAGGCACAGAGCATGGAGACCTGCGAGAAGTACGTAGATGATGTGATTGCAGTCATCAAGGCAGAGAAGCTGCACGTGGAATAAAACAGGAAGATAATAAAGGAGAATATATATGAGAAGCGTACGCGCAAAGGATTATGACGATATGAGCAGAAAGGCTGCCATGATTATGGCGGCGCAGATCGCAGAGAAGCCGGATTCCATCCTGGGACTGGCTACCGGTTCCACCCCCATCGGACTGTACAAGTGCCTGATCAAATGGTATGAGGAGGGCGCCCTTGATTTTTCCGCCATCC
>JAGBNL010000003.1 GCA_017634415.1 Clostridium sp. | reverse complement strand
GGAACCGTTTCCTGCTCCCGTGCAGTTGTAGACGCAGGCTGGAAGCCGAAGGATCTCCAGGTTGGCCAGACCGGTAAGACCGTTCGTCCGAAGCTGTACTTCGCAATCGGTATCTCCGGCGCTATCCAGCATCTGGCTGGTATGGAAGAGTCCGACCTCATCATCGCCATCAACAAGGACGAGTCCGCTCCGATCTTCGACGTAGCTGACTGCGGTCTGGTAGGCGACCTGAACAAGATCGTTCCGATTCTTACCCAGAAGCTGCTTGAGGCAAAGGCTAAGGCTGCAAATCACTAATTCAGAATACTGTTTTGAATTATCAGGGGGTGCCGTAAGGCACCCCTTTTGTGTTATGCGGACATCTGCAGGCCGGCGCGTCAGCGGCAGGTTTGCTTCATACTTAGTGTGGAAAAATTCATCATTTCCCCCGGGAAGGCTTACTTGACGCCGGGAAAGGATGTGTATAAAATAGAAAAAGAAAAGGGGAGCTCGCGTAAAGCGGGCTGAGAACAGGCTGTTTTGCCTGGACCCGCAACCTGATTTGGATAATGCCAACGTAGGGAAATACATGCTTCTTTCGGGGTATCTGCGTTGGGCGGATACCCCTCTATATTTACGGCAGACCGGGGGCACCACTCTCTGCCGTTAACAGTAAAGAAGGTACGCCAGAGGCGTACCTCTGAACCGCGGGGAGCCGCGGGGCTCTCGCCACTTTGGGGCGAGCAGAAACAATCAGGCGCCGAACGAATAAGCTGCGGAAGAGGAGTCTTTCGCGGCGGAATTCGCCGGCGTACAGAAGGATATTAGGAGGACACGCCGGTGAAGAACCGCGTGTCCTCCTTGCGTTATAAGGAAGAAAACGCGGATTTCCTGCCGGAGCAGGGGAAAGGAGAGCAGATGGTTACCATCAACGGAGAGCAGAAGGATGCCGCCGGGATGACGGTTCAGGCTTATCTGGAGCAGGAAGGCTACGGGACGGCCCGCGTGGTCGTGGAACGCAATCTGAACATACTGCCCGGGGACGAGCTGGATAAGGTCCTCCTGGAAGACGGAGATACGGTAGAGATTCTTCGGTTTGTGGGCGGAGGCTGAGATGACATGAGGGCCGGGATCCCCTGCACAGAAAAAAGAGGAAGAGGGAGAGAAGACAATGAAAGAAGACAAACTGATTCTCGGAGGACAAGAGTTTACCAGCCGGTTTATCCTCGGTTCCGGAAAGTATAATCTGAAGCTGATTGAGGCAGCGATAGCACAGGGCGGCGCCCAGATCATTACCCTGGCGCTGCGCCGCGCCAATACCACGGAGAAGGAAAATATTCTGGATTATATCCCGAAGGGCGTGACCCTTCTGCCGAACACCTCCGGGGCGAGAAATGCGGAGGAAGCGGTGCGCATCGCGAGACTCAGCCGTGCCATGGGCTGCGGCGACTTCGTGAAGGTGGAGATCATGCACGATGCGAAGTACCTGTTCCCGGACAACTATGAGACAGTGAAAGCGACGGAGATTCTGGCGAAAGAGGGCTTTATCGTCCTTCCCTACATGCATCCGGACCTGAATGCGGCGAGAGACCTGCAGAATGCCGGAGCGGCCGCTGTGATGCCTCTGGCGGCGCCTATCGGCAGCAACAAGGGCCTGGTGACAAAGGAACTGATTCAGATTCTCATCGATGAGATAGATCTGCCCATTATTGTGGATGCCGGCATCGGCAAACCCTCCCAGGCCTGTGAGGCGATGGAAATGGGCGCAGCGGCCATCATGGCCAACACGGCCATAGCGACAGCCGGGGATGTTCCTGCCATGGCGGAGGCCTTCCGTCTGGCCATAGAGGCGGGACGAAAGGCATATCTGACCGGCATGGGACGGGTACTCGCCCGGGGCGGCAGCGCCTCCGACCCGCTGACCGGATTCCTGCGCTGAGATACAGCGGGCGTATTTAATATGGAGGATAAACATCAGGATGAACGAAGAAACTCAGGTTTATTTTGTAGACAGCGACACACTTCCGCCGGAGGCATTGGCCAGAAAACACCGTCTGGAGCAGGACCCGTCCTTCCGGACGGACCACATGGCCTATATGGAGGGAATGGAAGTCCTCGAATCCGATATCAAGGACAGGGTGCTTGCGCAGATGAAGGATTATGACCCGTCGGCTTACACGGCAAGAGACGTGGAGCGGGCTCTGAGTAGAGATACCTGCAGCATCGAGGATTTCAAGGCCCTGCTTTCTCCCGCGGCGGCGCCCTTCCTGGAGCGGATGGCAAGACGGGCGGAGCAGGAGACAAAGAACCATTTCGGCAATACGGTCTACATCTTCACGCCGATCTACATCGCCAATTACTGTCAGAACTACTGCGTCTACTGCGGGTTTAACTGCTATAACAATATCCGCAGGAAGAAACTCTCCCTGGAAGAGGTGGAGCATGAGATGCAGGTCATCGCCGAAACGGGGATGGAGGAGATTCTTATTCTCACCGGCGAGAGCAGAAAGTGGTCTGATGTGGACTATATTGGCGAGGCGGTGAAGATTGCCCGGAAATACTTCAGGAATATCGGCATCGAGATTTACCCGGTCAACGTGGAGGAATACCGCTATCTTCACGAATGCGGCGTGGATTACGTGACTGTGTTCCAGGAGACCTATGACACGGACAAATACGAAACCCTGCATCTGATGGGGCATAAGAGAGTCTGGCCATACCGTTTTGACGCCCAGGAGCGGGCGATTCTCGGCGGCATGCGGGGCGTTGCATTCTCGGCTCTTCTCGGCCTTGCGGACTTCAGGAAGGACGCTCTGGCGACAGCACTGCACGCCTATTATATCAACAGAAAGTATCCCCACGCAGAGATTTCCCTGAGCTGCCCGAGACTTCGGCCCATTGTCAACAATGACCGGATAAACCCCAGGGATGTGGGAGAGAAGGAGCTCTGTCAGGTGCTCTGCGCCTACCGGATTTTCCTGCCTTTTGTCGGAATCACGGTTTCCAGCAGGGAGAGCGCTTCCTTCCGGAACGGCATCGC
>JAGBNL010000142.1 GCA_017634415.1 Clostridium sp. | reverse complement strand
TGCCGTAAGGCATCAAATACCAATCAGCACGCGTGTGCATCCTCGCGGAGCGTTTATCTCAGTGGGAGATTGGACCCCCACTGAGACGAATTTGTTATCACCCGCCACCTTAGAGGTGGGGGTCTTCTCCCACTGAGATAAATCTGTGCAAGACACGCTCGCGTATCCTGCCTGCTGCGGGTCGTTCTGCTTTCGGCACCCTACTCCACGGCCGCGATAATCTGAATCTCGCAGGGCGCATCCCCCGGAAGGGAGGCCACACCTACGGCAGCCCTGGCGCCGATTCCGCTCTCTCCGAGCTCCTCACAGAAGTACTCAGAGGCAAAATCCGCCATCTTTGCCTGGCTGGTAAATCCTTCCTCTGCGTTGATGAATACGGTGATGGAAAGGAGTTTCGCGATGGCTTCCCCCTCTTCCAGCTTGTTTCTCGCCGCGGTCAGCGCATTCTTCGCCGCCTGGCGCACCGCATCCCGGTAATCCGCCAGGTCGTCTGTCAGCCGGACTTTTCCTGCCTTAATCAGAACACCGTTGTTTCTCGGTGTCATCCCGGCGGTAAAGATAAACTGTCCGAACCGGTTGGCCGGCACATATTTTCCCTGAGGTATCGGATTGGCTTCCTTCATGATGTTTTCCTCCTTATGCTCTGCGGTATCTGTCCATCACGGCAAACAGTCTCTTCATGGCTGCCACCGCCTTCTCCTTATCCTGGGAGAAGTTGATGCGGAATTCCTGTGTGAACTGCGGCCCGAACTCAGTTCCCGGCGTTACGGTGACATTGGCCAGCTCTCTCACAATGCGGATAAACTGGTGCAGGGAAACTTCCAGCTCCGGAATCTTTACGAACAGGTAGGAACCGCCCTGGGTAGGTCTCGCACTCACGCCCGGGGTACTGTGAATCACCTCAAGAATTGCGTCGCGGATCGCCTGGTGTGCGGCAACGCGCTCCTTCATCCAGCCCTCCGGCTCGTTGAACCATGTCTTGAATACCGCCTGGTTATAGCCGCTGCAGCGCAGCGCCATGATGGCCTGCAGCTTCTCCATGCGCTCGATGATCTCCGCGGTACCGTAAGCGACGCCGAGACGGTAGCCGCTTAAGGACTCGGTCTTGGAGGGGCCGATGATAGTGATCAGATTGTCCGGAATCTCCTTCTGGGCCCGCAGATGGGTGTATTCGGTTCCCGGATAAACCTGGCGGGAATACAGCTCATCCACAATCAGGGTTGCGCCGTACTGCTTTGCCAGCTTCGCGATGGAGAGGATCTCCTCTCTGGAGTAGATGCAGCCCACCGGGTTATTGGGGTTGGAGAAGAGGAAGAGCTTTGCGCCGTCCCGGAAAGCTTCCTCCAGTTCCTTAAGGTCGATGCCGGACTTCTCTGTCTCGTTCTCATAGTGCATGGCGACGGGAATCATCTCACCGCCGAAGAACTCCACCATCTTCCGGTTGGCGAAATAATCCGGCTCCACGATGGCAACCTTGTCGCCGGGCATAATATTTGCGCCCATGGCCAGGAACAGGGCTCCCTGGGTGCCCGGGGTCAGAATAATCTCACTCTCCGGATCCACCGGCGCGCCGGAGAAGGCCGCAAGCTGCTCTGCCACATGGACAAGAATCTCCTTCTTTCCGCGGTACGGGGTATAAGCCTGGTGGCCGCCCTCATGCACGCCCTCGATGAACACTTCCAGGCTTCCCGGTGTCGGCACATGGGCATCCACATCGCCGTGGGAGAAATCCACCGCCGGACCCTCCAGCTTCTCTCCCCGGAGATCCAGGGCCACATTCTTCTGCAGCTCCTCCTGTCCCGGAGCGTTGTCAATGCCAAGCTTAGCAAACTTCTGTACTATCGTCTCTTTCATAAAATCACCATATCCTTCTCTGTTTTTATACATTATACCACGATTACAGCAAAAAAACGGGACATATATGCTCCGCTGCACAGAAAAAACGGACCGGCCGGTCTTTTACAGGACCGCCGATCCGATTGTAACAATATTATCTTCACTCCTCCATCTCCCGGGTGAACTTGTCCAGGCCGGCCTTCATGAAGTTTTCTTTGTCCACATATTTGTATCTGCGCACCAGAAACCACACCGAGGCCAGGAAATAAAACAGGGTGCAGGCGATGAGGTTGATGCCGTAATTCAGGTGCAGGCCGAAGATGCCGGCCAGCACGATAATGAGGGTTATGATGGGAAGCGCCGGGAACAGAGGTGCCGTAAACTTCCGCTTGATGGTGCCCAGCGGGTACATTTTCCGGAAACGGAACATCATAATACAGGTCAGCAGGTAGATGATCAGCGCCGAAAAGATGGAGAAGGTCACCACCTGGTCCAGCAGTCCCGTCATGGCAAAGCCCAGAGAGATGGGCAGCAGGAAAATGATGGAGATATAGTGGGACCCGAATTTCGGGTGCTTCTTTGCGAAGATGTTGGGGATCAGCCCGTCTCTCGAGAGGGCCGACCAGGCCTCCGCCGAGTCGTTGATGCAGCCGTTGGCGCTGGCAAGGCAGGCCAGGATACTGCCCACAAAGAGGGCTGCCGACACGAATTTGGAACCGGTCATCTTCGCCGCATCATACAGCGGATATACGGAATCGCCCAGGGTCTCCGGCTTCATCAGGCCGGAGCAGACAAGCCAGGTGATGGTTCCGCCGGTGAGGAGGGTCGCGATGCCCAGAACCCCGCCCAGGGGCACGCTTCTGCCTGCGCTTCTGCACTCATCCGCCGCCATGGCGGTACCCTCGATCCCCAGGAAAAACCAGCAGGAATAACCGATGGCCGCGACAAGGCCCAGGGCCCCGTAGGGAAGGCCGTTGGAATTCTCGGAGAGCTTCAGCAGGGAAGCTCCGGGGAACATAAACTTTGTGGAGAACAGCAGAAGGATGACAGTGGCAAATGCCGCCGCCGTGATAAAGAAGTTGATGGTCAGAGAGGAATGGGCGCCGTGATAGTTGATGTATGCCAGACCCAGGAGCGACAGAAGGGTGAAGGCGATGACATTGATGCCCGGGTCCAGGGAATTCAGGAGCTGACCCACGACGATGACGTCGCCGGCCTCCAGCATGGCATATTCCAGCACCGCCATGAGGCCCACGTTGAAGGCCGCCAGCGGGCCCAGCAGATACTTGGCCATGGTGTACTGGCCGCCGGCCTCCGGCATCACCGTCGCCATCTCGGAAACCATCATGACCTGTCCCATATACATGAGGCTCATGAGAAACAGCCCGATAATGGCAGACATGGTGCCGCCCTGCTTGATGGTCAGGTTCCATCCCATGAACTCGCCCACCAGGACGATGCCCACGCCCAGTGCCCACACATGGACCGGCCCCAGGGTCTTATGGCTTATATGGTCTGCATCCGCCACACTTCCGACTTCCCCGCCTCTGCCGGCTGTCGCAAATTTCTCTTCCATGATATGCTCCGTCTATTCTTCATTGCGCAGGACTCGCGAGCGGGTCCCGACTATCCGATACGCATGCTGGAAACAGCATCAAAACCGAAATAAACCGCGATTGCGCCGCTGATGATGAATGCTGCGAGATTAAGAATTGCTGCCATGATGAGCCTCCTTTTCTTTTGCCTTTGCACATTTATACGCTTCTTCCATTTCCCGGTAACCTCTGAGGCTTACCGAGAGAAGGAAATATAGATATCCGCCGATGACCGCCGCCGTCGCAAGAAGCAGCGGGATGCTGAGAATATACCCGTTGACGGTATAATCATTCATGCTGATGGAATTGGTTACGACCAGTGTGGAAAACAGAATTACGAAACAGAGAATCAGAACAAAGAATATGTCCGCCAGAAGCATGAAGGTTTCCTTCGCGGAACGCTTCCCGGCCGGTACGTTGTTATTTGCCTCCATGAGCAAGCTCCTCCCCGTACAGTTCTTCCGCATTTTTATTAAGGTGTCCCGCGATGGTGAGAAACGTGAAGGAAAGACCCACAAGACACAGCACCGCCGCCCCGCATACCAGAGCAGATTCGCTGCTGCTGCCAAGGGACAGGAGTACTGCACAGCCCACCATCAGAACCGTGATGACAAAAAATCCTACAAGAAGCATCGTGTCTTTTTTCAGTAAGCTCTGTACCATACTCTCCTCCTCCCGGTTTCCGCCCGTCCGGTCTGCCGGTTGTGTTTCTTTACGCTGTCTTCCTGCTGTATCCGATGATGATGTACACATTCTGACTTTACTATAGCACCGCGTTATCATCGAATCAATAAGAGCGAAACAAGTTTCGTTTCAGTGTTTTCGATTATGTTTATCGGGATTTATCGCGGGTTTTTCCTGATAACAGGTATAGAAATTCATGAACGCAAAAAAGGCGCGGAATACCGCGCCTTAACAGTCAATAAAAGAATCAGGACTCTCTTTTTTCCGCCAGGGCCTCATTCCATGCCGCGCCCAGGAACAGAATCATGATCATGACTCTGAGCCACAGGAGGGTCAGGAACAGGGAGGCCAGAGACCCGTAGACCGAGGACTTCCAGAAGATGGGCATGAATTTGGAAAATGCCTCCGTAAAGGCAAACCATGCCACCGCGGTGAGACATGCCCCCGGCACCTGGGCCCGCAGACTTCTCCTCCCGCCCGGCAGGTATGTATAGATGAGGATCACCAGCAGGACGGCGAAGACGGCCACCACGATACCGCTGTAGCGGATGACGGAAATCAGGAATCCCGTCATCTGTCCGATTCCGAACCGGACCGTCAGCTCTGTGACCAGGCTGGTCAGCGAATTTCCCAGGACGTTAAACAGGAGCACGGCCGGAATCAGGATAATGATGCAGAGTGTGAACAGAAGAGAGATTGCCTTGTTTTTCATTCCCTTCAGGTCATTCGGCGAGATCTTCACCAGTCCCTTCTGGATGGCTGTGACGCCGCCGCTGGCCGACCAGAGGGATGTGGCGCCGGCGAGGGATGCCAGAAGTCCGCTGGACTGGGACCGCAGATTGCTCACCATGCTGAGGAACAGACTCTTTATCTGCGGGATATCCGGAAGAAACTGGAATACCAGGTTGGTGAAGTCCTCCGGCGAATAGGCGGGGATCATATTGAGCAGCGAGATAATCAGCATCACCAGCGGAAAGATGGCGGTGATGATTCCCAGGGTCGCATGGCCTGCGTAGACGACAATATCATTTTCCCGAAAAATCGACAGTGTCCGCTTCGCGGCGGAAAAATACTTATTCTCCTTCAATGTCAGTCCCCCCCTTTACACGTTCCGTAATCTGTTTCTATTATAGCAGGATTTTCCTGTTTGTGATATGTGGTATACTTATTGTGCGGGGCATGCAGACGTCATATCAGGAACCGATGCCTGCCCGTTCCGCAGTAAAGTCTGTAACAATCAGGAGGATCACTCATGAGTGAAAAGAACTTTCAGCAGTATTTCAAAAAAGTCCAGAACGGCAATGATGTCCGCGGATCCGCCATCGCAGCCGAAAAGGAGCCGCTGACCATCTCCGCTCCTCTGGCCGCTTATATTGCAAGAGCCTTCGCGGAGTATCTGGCTGCAGAAACCGGAAAACCGGTATCCGAACTCCGGGTCGGTATCGGCCATGACAGCCGCATAACCGCAGAGCAGATGAAGGCGGGCTGTCTCACAGGCCTTTCTGCCGCAAATACCTATGACTGCGGCCTCATCACCACCCCGGCCATGTTCTGCTCCACCGTTCTTCCGGGCAGCGATTTCGACGGCGCCGTCATGATCACCGCAAGCCACCTGCCCTTCAACCGGAACGGCATGAAATTCTTCACTAAGAATGGTGCCCTCTCCAGGGCGGAACTCACAGGAATTCTGGAACAGGCGGCAGCGCTGGCGGAGAACTATGCGGAAGAATCTTCCGAAACACTCCTGACCGCGGACAGGCTCCCGAAGGGAGACGGAACCGTCAGGAGCTTCGATATGAGGTCCCTCTACTGCGAACATATGAAAGAGATTATCCGGGCAAATTCCGGTTCCTCAGAAGAACAGCCACTCCTGGGCCTCCACATCGTGGTGGACTCTGGAAACGGCGCCTCCGGCTTCTTCGCCTCGGAGATTCTCGAACCCCTCGGTGCCGATACCGCCGGAAGCCGGTTCCTTGACCCGGACGGGACCTTCCCGAATCATGTTCCGAATCCGGAGGATAAGACGGCCATGGAAGCCATCCGCAGCGCAGCACTGGAAGCAAAAGCCGACCTGGGCGTCATCTTTGACTGTGACGGCGACCGCGCCGCCGTGGTCTTCTCCGACGGAACCCCGGTGAACCGGAATACCCTCATCGCCCTCCTGGGCGTTATCGTCGCGGAGCAGTCCCCCGGTTCCACGGTGGTCACCGACTCCGTAACCTCCGATGAGCTGGCGGAATTCCTGGAAGGATCCCTGGGGCTTAAGCACCTCCGCTTCAAGAGAGGCTACAAGAACGTCATCGACAAGGGCATCGAGCTCAATGCCGCCGGTGAAACCTGCGAGCTGGCCATCGAGACCTCCGGCCACGGGGCATTCCGGGAAAATTACTTCTCCGATGACGGCGCCTACATCGCCGCCAAGATCATCGGGCGCCTGGCCCGTATCCGCAGGGAAGGAAAAACACTGGAATCCCTCATCGCCGACCTCCGGCAGCCGGCGGAGGCCGCCGAGATGCGCCTCTCCATCACCGCGGAGGACTTCAGGGCCTACGGTCAGCAGGTGCTGGAAGACTTCAGCGCTTTCTGTGCCCGCGACCCGAGATTCCACATCGTCACCCCCAACTATGAGGGTGTCCGGGTGGCCTTCGACGACGAGGAAGTCAAGGGCTGGCTCCTCATCCGCCTCTCCCTCCACGACCCGGTGATCCCCATCAACCTGGAAGCAAAGGAAGCCGGCGGGGTCGCCGTACTGAAGGAGAGAATCCGTCCCTTTATTGAAGCCCACGACCAACTGGCATAGATTCCGGCCGACAGAGGCCGCTCCCGCCGCGGCTTTCGGAATCTGCTGCCGCTGATGTATCTGAACAGAAACGAAACCCCCGGTTCTTCGGAATGACTTCCGAAAGCCGGGGGCTTTTTACCTCGTTTTCATGTTCCTTATCCGGCAGATATCTCCGGAAAAATGCTCTGCAAATCTTAGGATTCCTTGACCCGCTTGCCGGTGATATGCTCCGGAACGATGGCGA
>JAGBNL010000141.1 GCA_017634415.1 Clostridium sp. | reverse complement strand
GCTGCAGGATGCATATAATCAGAGATTCCTCTATATTGCCGGACTGGCGGTACTCTCCGCGGTTCTGCTGATTATTCTTCTGAATGTCCTTCTGAGACATCTTTTCGGAAGAAACAAGAAAAGAGAGGATAACTATCCGGAGGATCGGATGGACCGGGCGGCCGAACCGGCGCGCAGAACCGTCAGACCCCGCCGGGAGGAGTATTATAATCCGGAGCCCAGAGAGAGAAGCATCCGGAGACCGCAGGAGAATCCCGATATTCCGGTGCGCCAGACAAGCGAGGAACGCCAGGTGCGCAGAGCTCCGAGAAAGAAGGAAGACGACCTGGATATCATCGACCTGTAACTTTTCAAACTGAATACATTTCTGCACTGTTCCTGAAATAACTCTTCGGAAAGTGCAGAAAAGAATCACCACCCGGAGAAAACGTGCCCGAAGGCGTTTTCGAGGGTGGTGATTTTTTCTGCACAAGTACCCCCTTGACAGAGGTGCCATTTGTTATATATGATGTATAACAAACAGAGAGAAGGGAGGGAAATACGTGATCGTTGAAGTTGATTTTAACAGTGATGAAGCTTTGTATATTCAGCTCAGGAATCAGATAATTATCGGTATTGCCTGCGAGCGGTTCCGCGAGGGAGATCCGCTTCCCTCGGTCCGCCAGCTGGCGGGCGACATCGGCATCAATATGCATACGGTGAACAAGGCATATTCGGTCCTGCGCCAGGAGGGATTCGTCAAGCTGGACCGGCGGCGCGGGGCGGTGATTGCCCTGGATGAGGATAAGGCGAAGACGCTGGGATATCTGGAGAGGGAACTGAGCGTGCTTCTTGCCGCCGGCGCCTGCAAGAATGTTACGAGGGAAGAGATTCACCGGATTGTGGACAGCATATATGACCATTTTCCATGTCAGTGTACAAAGCAGAGGAAGGAATAACCGGAGGAACCAGAGATGCTATGTGAAAAGTGCAGAATACGTGAGGCAAATGTCCGATACACTGAGATAAGAGCCGGCGGGAAGAAGGAACACAATCTCTGTGCCCAGTGTGCGGCCGAGATGAATTTCGGACCTTACACCGCTTTCCTGGAGGGGGAAATCAATCTGGGGAAGCTTCTGTCCGGGCTGATGGGCCTTTCCCAGGCTGCGGAGCAGGATGACAGTCTCACGGAGGTGGTGTGCCCCACATGCGGCACCACCTATCAGGATTTTGTGGATCACAGCAGATTCGGCTGTGCCGACTGCTATCACGTGTTTGATATGCGATAGGGGAGAAGATTAAAAAACTGCAGGACAGCGCGAATCATACCGGAAAAACGCCGAAGATGCGTCCTGCGGCGCCGGGAGAACCGGAAGTCAGGGATGACGGAAGCATGGAATTTTCCAGGGACGAGAAGGTCCGGCAGCTGGAGCGGGCCCTGAAGGAGGCCGTGCGGACGGAGAATTATGAGCAGGCGGCGGTGATAAGAGACAGCCTGCGGAAGCTCAGGGGGGAGGAATCATCATGCTGAAGTGGTATGAGGAGGTCAGAAATGATGACTCCTGCATTATAGGAAGCCGTGTACGGCTTGCCAGGAACTGGGATGAGTACCGTTTTCCGAACCGTCTTGACGACGAGGAAGCAGAACGGATGATCCGGCGGCTCAAAGACAAACTGCAGGATCTGCCGGAGCGGGACGGAAGAGATTATGAGTACAGTGATCTTCTCCGGATGCCGGAGGCGGAGCGCAGCGCCATGCGGGAGAGAAAGCTCCTGAACAAAACGCTGGCGGAGAAGAAGACGCCCGGCGGCATCATATGGTCAGAGGACGAGAAGGTCAGTATCGCCCTGAACGCCGACGATCACATCAGGATGCAGGTACTGTCGGCCGGAAGCGACCTGGAAGGCTGCTGGGAGCGGGCAAATGCGCTGGATGACTATGTGAATGAGAAGATTTACTATGCCTTCAGCCCGAAGTACGGGTATCTCACATCATATCCCACCAATGTGGGCTGCGGCATGCGCGCTTCGCTCACCCTGCATCTTCCCTCGCTGGCATCGACCAGGCGGTTCACGGAATTTATCGGCGCCATGGCCCGGTTCGGCTGCGGCGTGCGGGGGATCTACGGGAGAAACACGGAGAACATCGGGGACCTGTATGAGGTTTTTAACCAGAAAACCCTGGGGCTGACCGAGAAAGAGATCATGGACCGTGTGACATATGTGGCAGGCCAGATCACGGACCAGGAGAAGCAGATCCGGGAATCCACCCTGGAGAAGCACCGCCTGATGCGGGAGGATGAATCGGCGAAGGCCTACGGCGTCCTGCGGTATGCCAGAAAGCTGTCCATAAAGGAAGCCATGACATACCTGTCCCACCTGAGGGCCGGGATCGCGGACGGACTTCTGGTGCCTGCCGCGGATGTCAGCATTTATCACATCATGATGGAGGTGCAGCCGGCGGTTCTTGCGCTCCGCGCGAACCGGCCGATGGAACAGGAGGAGCTGGAGGCGCTCCGCGCAAGAAGGATCCAGGAGATGCTGCCCGAGCTTCAGTAAAAAGAAAAATAGACAGGAGAGAATATATGTCAGAAAGATATACAGAAAAAGCCGACCAGGCGCTGCGGCTCGCAGCTGAGGCGGCGATACAACTGGGAAATGGTTACGTCGGCACGGAACACCTGCTTCTCGGCCTTGTGCGCGAGGGGACGGGAACGGCGGCAGTCGTGCTCAGGAACACCGGCGTGACGGAGGAGAGAATCCTGGAGCTGATGGAACACCTGATTTCCCCGGCCGCCCCCACTGCAGTGGCGGGCAGCGCCGAATATACCCCGGGGACAAGAGCGATTCTGGCTTCCAGCTATGATGAGGCAGTATTCTTCAAGGCGCCGAAGATCGGGACAGAGCATATTCTGATTGCCCTGATCAAGACCGGCAACTGTACCGCCTCCAGACTGCTCAACACCATGAACGTTAATCTGCAGAAGCTTTATGTGGATATTCTGGGAGCCATGGGCAGCGAATCCGCCCAGACAGGCGGTCCCCAGGTCAGGGAGCCCGGAATGCAGGAGGATGACAAAACCCCGACCCTGGATAAGTACAGCAGAGACCTCACGAAGGCTGCCGCGGAGGGAAGTCTTGATCCCGTCATCGGCAGGGACAGGGAGATGCAGAGAGTCATCCAGATTCTGAGCCGCAGAACAAAGAACAATCCCTGCCTCATCGGAGAGCCCGGCGTCGGAAAAACGGCCGTGGCGGAAGGTCTGGCGGAGCTTATCGTTGCGGGAAAGGTACCTGATTCCGTAGAAGGGAAAAGGGTGGTGAGCCTGGATCTCTCCGGAATGGTTGCCGGTTCAAAGTACCGGGGCGAATTTGAGGAAAGAATCAAGAAGGTGCTGGAGGAGGTTCATAACGCGGGAAATATCCTTCTCTTCATCGATGAAATCCATACCATCATCGGTGCCGGCGGCGCGGAGGGCGCCATCGACGCCTCCAATATTCTGAAGCCCCAGCTATCCAGAGGGGAGATTCAGCTTATCGGAGCCACCACCGTGGATGAATACCGCAAGAGGATTGAGAAGGATACGGCGCTGGAGAGGCGCTTCCAGCCGGTGATGGTGGAAGAGCCCTCTGAGGATGAGTGCGTGGAGATTCTGCGGGGACTCAAGGCCAGATATGAGGACCATCACAATGTCACCATCACGGACGATGCCGTGGAGGCTGCAGTCCATCTGTCCGCCCGGTATATCAACGACAGATTCCTGCCGGACAAGGCCATTGACCTGATCGACGAGGCCGCATCCAAGGTACGGCTTACCGGATACGCCGAACCGGGCGAGATCCGCACACTGGAGGGGAAAATCCAGGAGCTGGACGGGATGAAGGAGGCCGCTATCCGGGAGGAAGCCTTCGAGAAGGCGGCGGACATCAAGAGAGAACAGAACGAACTGCGGGATCGGATAGAAGAGCTCCGGGACAGATGGAAGAGCCAGAAAGAGGAAAGAAAGCTCTCCGTGGGCGAGGAGGAGATCGCCGATATCGTCTCCGACTGGACGGGTATTCCGGTGCGGAAGCTCAATGAGACAGAGTCGGAGCGCCTGATGAATCTGGAGAATATTCTGCACGAGCGGGTTGTGGGACAGGAAGAGGCCGTGACCGCGGTGTCCAAGGCAATCCGGAGAGGTCGTGTGGGACTGAAGGACCCGAAGAGACCTATCGGTTCCTTCCTGTTCCTCGGGCCCACCGGCGTGGGAAAAACAGAGCTTTCCAAGGCACTGTCAGAAGCGCTGTTCGGCACCGAGAACGCGATGATCCGCGTTGATATGTCAGAATATATGGAGAAACACAGTGTCTCCAAGATGATCGGGTCCCCGCCGGGATACGTGGGTTACGAGGAGGGCGGCCAGCTGGCGGAGAAGGTCCGCAGACAGCCCTATTCCGTGATTCTCTTTGACGAGATCGAGAAGGCCCATCCGGATGTTTTCAATGTGCTTCTGCAGATCCTGGATGACGGACATATCACCGATGCCCAGGGAAGAAAGATTGACTTCAAGAATACCGTCATCATCAGGACCAGCAATGCGGGGGCGGAGAACATCATTTCCCCGAAGCACATGGGATTTGCCGCCGCGGCGGATGAAAAGGCGGATTACAACTTCATGAAGGGACGGGTCATGGATGAGCTGAAGAGGCTGTTCAGACCGGAGTTCCTGAACAGAATCGACGAGACCATCGTATTCCACCCGCTGACCAGGGACAACATCGTACAGATCAGCCGTATCATGCTTGCTTCCATAAACCGCAGAACGAAGGATCAGCTGGGCATGACGCTCCTTTTCGATGACAGTGCGGTGGACTGGCTTTCGGAGAAGGGATACGATCCGAAGTTCGGCGCGAGACCTCTCAGAAGAACCATTCAGAACGAGGTGGAGGACAAACTGTCGGAAGCTCTGCTGGACGGCAGGGTAAAGGCGGGAGATACCGTGGCGGTGACGGCAGCCGAAGGCGGCCTTCGTTTTGACCGCGCGGAGACGGCGGTTCCCGCCGCGGCAGCGGAGATGTAATATGGCAAAGGCAATAAAAACAGTATTTTTCTGCAGCGAATGCGGATTTGAGCAGGCAAAATGGTCCGGGCAGTGCCCGTCCTGCAAAGCCTGGAACACCATGGTGGAGGCGCCCCGGGAGACGGGAAAAACACCGGGGCTGAGAGCAGCCTCCGGGGGGCCGGGGGCCGGGGGAGACCTTGTTCCGGTGCGCCTGGAGGACATCTCCCTGGGCGAAGAGGACAGGACATCCACCGGTTTTGCGGAGCTGGACAGAGTGCTTGGCTCCGGTATTGTCAGGGGTTCCCTGGTTCTTGTGGGAGGAGACCCCGGCATAGGAAAATCCACCATTCTTCTGCAGGTCTGCCGCAATATGGCGGAGGCGGGAAAAAAGATTCTCTATATCTCCGGGGAGGAATCTCTCCGGCAGATCCGCCTCCGGGCAGAGCGGATCGGGAAGACAGATGGAGACCTGACTTTTCTGAGCGAGACCAATCTGGGGGCCATCGCCGGGGTGATACGCAGGTACAGGCCGGATGCGGTGGTCATTGACTCGATTCAGACCATGTTCCTGGAGGAGGTCACCTCCGCGCCGGGCAGCGTCAGCCAGGTGCGGGAATGCACGAATGTACTCCTGCAGCTGGCCAAAGGGGAGGAAGTCACGATATTCATCGTCGGGCACGTCACCAAGGAAGGCGTGGTGGTGGGTCCCAGGGTTCTGGAGCACATGGTGGATACGGTTCTTTATTTTGAGGGAGACCGCTACGCTTCCTACCGCATCCTCAGGAGTGTCAAGAACCGCTTCGGGTCCACGAATGAGATCGGCGTTTTCGAGATGCGGGAGGACGGGCTTAAGGAAGTGGCGAATCCCTCAGAGTTTATGCTGGACGGAAGACCCTCGGAGGCTTCCGGCTCCGTGGCGGCCTGCCTTATGGAGGGGACAAGACCCATTCTTCTGGAGGTGCAGGCCCTGACGGGCAGAACCAGCTTCGGCCTGCCCCGGCGGGTTGCGGCGGGCACGGACTACAACAGGGTGAATGTGCTGATGGCGGTGCTGGAAAAGCGCTGCCGCATCGAGATGTCCCAGTACGATGCCTATGTGAATATCGCGGGCGGAATCCGGATGAGTGAGCCGGCGCTGGACCTGGCGATTGTTATGGCAATCTGCTCCAGCTATCACGATATTTCCGTGGATGAGAAGACAGTTGTTTTCGGCGAAGTGGGACTTTCCGGCGAAGTGCGCGCCGTCTCCATGGCGGAGCAGCGCGTCCGCGAGGCAATCAAGCTCGGTTTCACCAGGTGTATTCTTCCCCGGGCCAATCTCCGGAAGATGGAGCTGCCGGAGGGAATCCGACTGGACGGTGTAAGCAATGTTCAGGAGGCCATCCGTCTGCTGAAGAATTAACTGGAAATGGTATATGGCATATGCTATAATCAGTAATTATCTCTTACCGTCCATTGAAGGGGAAAAGGACGGCGGGATCAGTTGTCGATGTAAAGAACACACAGGAGAGAGGATGACAATTATGTCAGGTGTAAAGGAACTGCTTCGTGTGGAAGCGGACGGAACCATAAGCTTCGGTGATTATGAGCTGGAGGAAAAGAAAAAACTTGCGGATTTTGAGTACCGGGGCGATATGTACAAGGTGAAGACGTTCCGGGAGATCACCAAGCTGGAGCGGAACGGAATGTTTGTCTATGAGTCTGTCCCGGGAACTGCGGTAAGCGGTTTTTCCGTCCACGACAGCGGTGTGGAATTCCTGGTGGAGAGCGACAGAGATGTTCAGATTACACTCCAGATGGAGGAGGACCGGGATTACGCCATCTATATGGATGATGTGGCTGCCGGCAGTATGAGAACAAATCTCAGCGGAAAACTGGTGCTCAGCGTGGAGATGGATGCGCAGAAGCCGGTGAAGATCAGGGTAGTGGCAAGGTAAAGGAGGAAGAAGCAGTGGCAGAAACGAAAATCATGCTCGGCAACGCGGCGATTGCCCGCGGCGCCTATGAGGCCGGTGTAAAAGTGGCTTCCGCGTATCCGGGAACTCCCAGTACGGAGGTCAGTGAAAACCTGGTTCAGTATAAGGATGTGCTTTACTGCGAGTGGGCACCCAATGAGAAGGTTGCGACGGAGGTGGCCATCGGCGCTTCCATCAGCGGCGTCAGATCCATGTGCTGCATGAAGCATGTAGGCGTCAACGTGGCAGCGGATCCGCTCTACAGCATAGCCTACGCCGGCGTGGGCGGCGGACTGGTGATGGTCGCAGCCGACGATCCGGGTCTGTACAGTTCCCAGAATGAACAGGATACCCGCTGCGTGGCAAGAGCCGCCCAGGTTCCCGTACTGGAGCCCTCTGATTCCCAGGAAGCAAAGGATTTCACAAAGTTCGCCTATGAGCTGAGTGAAAAATATGATACACCGGTGATTATCCGTACCACCACCAGACTTGCCCATTCCCAGAGCCCGGTTGTTCTCGAGGAGAGGGAGGAGAGAGAGCCCCTTGCCTATGAAAGAAATGCCGGCAAGTTCGTGCTGATGCCGGGCAATGCGAAGACCCGCCACGTTTTCGTGGAAAAGCGCATGAACCAGATGGCGGAGGATGCTTCCTCCATGCCGGTGAACCGGGCGGAGTACGGCGATACCTCCATCGGCTTTATCGCCAGCGGCATCGCTTATCAGTACGTGAAGGAAGTCTGTCCCGAGGCTTCTGTGCTGAAGCTCGGCCTTGTCCATCCCCTTCCGAGAAAGCTTATCGAGGAGTTCGCGAAGAAGGTAGACCGTCTGATTATCTTCGAGGAGCTGGAGCCGGTGTTTGAGGAGCAGATCCGCTCCTGGGGCATCGCATGTGAAGGAAAAGAGCTCTTCACCCGTCAGGGCGAGTACAGCGCCAATATGCTGAGAAAAGCCCTGGGCATGAAGGTTGAGATCGGGGAGGCAGCGGAGGTTCCCGCGAGACCGCCGATTCTCTGTCCGGGATGTCCGCACCGCAGCGTATTCTACGCCCTGAAAAAGCTGGGAATTCATGCGGCGGGAGATATCGGATGCTACACCCTGGGCGCCGTGCCGCCTCTCGGGGTTATCGACACCACCATCTGCATGGGATCCAGCATCTCCAGCCTTCACGGAATGGAGAAGGCCCGCGGAAAAGAGTATATAAAGAACTGGGTGGCCGTGATCGGAGATTCCACCTTTATGCATACCGGCATCAACTCCCTGGTAAATATGGCTTATAACCAGTCCACCGGAACCGTGATTATCATGGACAACTCTACCACGGGAATGACAGGACACCAGGATCACCCGGCCACGGGAAAGACGCTGCAGGGAGACGAGGTTCTTGCTGTCAGCATTCCGGCACTCTGCCGTTCCCTGAACATCTCTCATGTGACAGAAGTGAATTCTTTTGACCAGAAGGAACTGGAACGGGTCATCAAGGAGGAAGTGGCGAGAGATGAGCTGTCCGTGATCATTGCGGAAGCGCCCTGCGCCCTGCTGAAGGGACTGAAGTTCCCGAACGTTGTGACAACACATCCGGACAAGTGCAGAAAGTGCGGCCTCTGCCTGAAACCGGGATGCCCGGCACTCACGAAGAACGCCGACGGTACCGTGTCTGTGGATCAGACCATGTGCAACGGCTGCGGACTCTGTGAGCAGCTGTGCCACTTCGGCGCGCTGGAGAAGGTAGTCAGGTAAACAGGGAGGTATGAGATGACAAAGAATATCATGATTGTCGGTGTCGGCGGACAGGGAACCCTGCTTACCAGCCGTATTCTCGGCGGAATTATGCGCGATGCCGGATATGAGGTGAAGGTTTCCGAAGTCCATGGCATGGCACAGCGCGGCGGAAGTGTCGTGACCTTTGTGCGTTACGGGGACAGCGTTGCGGAACCCATCGTGGAGGAAGGGCAGGCGGATGTGCTGATCGCCTTCGAACGGCTGGAAGCTCTGCGCTACGCCCACTTCCTGAAGAAGGACGGCGTGCTTATCGCCAATGACCAGCGCATTGACCCCATGCCGGTGGTGATGGGCGCAGCCACGTATCCTGAAGGAATTCTGGAAGACCTGAGAAAGAGTCACACCGTCTATTCCATCGATGCCCGCACGAAAGCCCTGGAGATGGGCTCAAGCCGTGTGTTCAACATCATCGTTCTGGGCATGGCTGCAAAGCATATGGATTTCTCCGTTGAGGAGTGGATGAAGGTAATTGAGAAGACTGTTCCGCCGAAGACGGTGGAGCTGAACAAGAAGGCGTTCATGGCAGGATACGAATCCGCGTGATGCACACAGACAGGATAGTACGCCTGCGGCGTACTTTTGAACCGCTCTGAGCCGTGGGGCGAGCTGATATGAAGGTACGCCAAAGCGTACCGTTGAACCGCGGGGAGCCGCGGGGCTCTCGCCCCTTCGGGGCGAGCTGATATGAGGCTGATGCGTCAGCCTCATATCTTTTTTACAAAAGATGAAAAAGATTCAACAGAAAAATGAAAAATACTGAATAACGTTCTTTACATTTGGGAAAGAGTGAGTATAATAGAGAACGTTGAGCAAAATTCAACCCTTAGTTGAACAAATATACGGCAGGAGGTACGCCTGCAGCGTACCTTTGAACCGCTCAAAGCCGCGGGGCTCTCACCCCTGCGGGGTGAGCAGAGATGAAGAGGAGCAGAAAAAGATGAACAATACACTGGAGATCCGCTGGCACGGCCGGGGCGGTCAGGGAGCGAAGACCGCGGCACTTCTGCTGGCGGATGTGGCATTTAAGACGGGAAAAAACGTGCAGGGCTTTCCGGAGTACGGTCCGGAGCGTATGGGTGCGCCCATTACAGCCTTTAACCGCATCAGTCCCGACAGGATTACCATCCACTCCAATATCTATCATCCGGACTATGTGGCGGTGGTGGATGAGACGCTGCTTCACTCGGTTCATGTGACGGATGGACTGAAGGAGGAAGGCGCCATCATCATCAACACGCCGAAGAGCAGAGAAGAAGTGCTTCCCATGCTTTCAGGGTACCGCGGAAAGGTCATTACCATCGATGCCAGGGCAATCTCTGAGCAGACGCTGGGGAAGAACTTCCCCAACACACCGATGCTCGCGGCGGTGGTTGCAGTCTCCCGGGTCATGGACCGGGCTTCCTTTGTGAAAGAGATGCAGGCCTCCTTTGCGCACAAATTTGCCAGGAAGCCGGAAGTGATTGAAGGAAATATGAAGGCGCTGGAGCTGGCCTGGGATGCGGCCGCGCTCTGCGGCTGATTATGCGGGGCGAGCAGAAAGAGAGGAAATCGATGCGAACGGATGTCAGGAAAATAAACGAGCAGACGCCCTATGAAGAGCTTACCGAAGGGCTGATGATGTTTGCCGGCGCCACTTCAAAAGAGTTTAATACAGGGGAGTGGAGAACAAGCACCCCTGTTCATATCACGGAAAAATGCAGACAGTGCCTGCTCTGCGTTCCCGTATGTCCCGATTCCAGTATTCCGCTGGAGAACGGAAAACGTCTCGGGTTTGATTATGATCACTGCAAGGGATGCGGAATCTGCGCGAAGGTGTGTCCCTTCGGCGCCATCGAGATGAAGGAGGGAATTGAGCCATGACTTCGAAGGAGATCAGAGAGAGAATGTCCGGCAACGAGGCCGTGGCGTATGCCATCCGCCAGGTGAATCCCGATGTCATGCCGGCATTTCCCATTACCCCGTCCACAGAGATTCCCCAGATGGTTTCCGCATATGCGGCCAACGGGGAGATAGATACGGAGTTTATCCCCGTGGAGAGCGAGCATTCCGCCATGTCCGCCGCCATCGGCGCGGAAGCGGCCGGCGCGAGAACCATGACGGCAACATCCTCCGCGGGACTGGCGCTGATGTGGGAAGAGCTTCTGCTGGCAGCCTCCAACAGACTGCCCGTTGTGCTCACGCTGGTGAACCGGACGCTGTCCGGCCCCATCAATATCAACTGTGACCATTCCGACGGAATGGGCGCCAGGGATACGGGGTGGATCCAGATATACGCCGAGAATAACCAGGAGGCCTATGACAATTATATCCAGGCATTTCCCATCGCGGAGGACCCGAGAGTTCATCTGCCGGTCATGGTATGCCAGGACGGCTTTATCACAAGCCACGCCGTCGAGAATATCTCCCTGCTGGAGGATGAGGCGGTGAAAGACTTTGTGGGAACCTATAAGCCGGAAGAATTCCTGCTGAATCCGGGGAAGCCGGTAGCGATGGGTCCCTATTCCGTATCGGCTTACGCCATGGAGGCCAAGAAGGCCCAGGAGGCGGCCATGGAACGGGCTGGCGGAGTTATCCTCGAGCAGGCGGAACGTTTCTTTGCGATGAGCGGAAGATCCTACGGCTTTTTTGAAGAATACTGCACCCGGGATGCCGATTATATCATGCTGATCATGGGTTCCGCAGCGGGAACCGCCAAGGCAGCCGTGGATATGCTGCGCAGTCAGGGGAAGAAAGTGGGCGTCCTCAAGCTCCGGGTATTCAGACCGTTTCCGGAGAAGGAGATCGCCGAGGCGCTTAAGAACTGCAAAGCAGTGGCGGTGATGGATCGGTGCGAGAGCTACAACGGCAACAGCGGGCCGCTGGGAAGTGAAGTCATGGCCGGACTGTTCCGGAACAGGGTTTTCATTGAGGCCGTCAATTATATATACGGTCTTGCGGGCAGAGATTTCACCACAGATCATGTCGCGGAGATATTCGAGGAACTGCGGCAGATCACAGAAGAGGGAAAAACACCTGTACAGCACAGGTATATCGGCCTGAGAACAGCGGAGGAGAAGTGATATGGGCGACTACAGATTAAAAACCATGCTGGGAAGACCGGAGCGTCTTGCGCCGGGACACCGGATGTGCGCGGGCTGCGGGGCGACCATCGCGGTCCGGGCAGTGCTGCGCGGCCTGCACGAAGAGGACCGCGCTGTCATAGGCAATGCCACAGGGTGTCTGGAGGTTTCCTCCTATATGTATCCCTATACCGCATGGGAGGACAGCTATATCCACAATGCCTTCGAGAATGCGGGAGCCACCCTTTCCGGTGTGGAAACCGCCTACAAAGCCCTGCGGAAAAGAGGCAGGCTCCCGGAGAATGCCCAGTATAAATTCATCACCTTCGGCGGGGACGGCGGAACCTACGATATCGGATTCCAGTCCCTCTCCGGCGCCATGGAGCGGGGACATGACATGGTATATGTGTGCTACGACAACGGAGCATACATGAATACCGGCATTCAGCGTTCCTCTGCGACACCGATGTTTGCGGATACCACCACAACCCCCGCGGGAAAGGTGTCGGCGGGAAAGCCGCAGGCCAGAAAGGATCTGGCCTCCATCATCGCGGACCACAATGTGCCCTATGTAGCCCAGACAACCCTGACCAGAGACTTCCGGGACATTCACCGCAAGTCGGAGACCGCAATCTATACGGAGGGGGCGGCATTTCTCAATATCATGACGCCCTGTCCCAGAGGCTGGCGCTATGACACGGCGGAGATTATGGAGATCTGCCGCCTGGGAGTGGAAACCTGCTACTGGCCCCTGTTCGAGGTGGACCACGGCAAATGGATTCTCTCCTATGAGCCGAAGAAAAAACTGCCCATCGAGGATTTCCTGCGGCCCCAGGGGCGGTTCCGCCATCTGTTCAGGCCGGAGAACGAGCATCTGATCGCCCTGTTCCAGGAAGAGGTGGACAGACGGTGGGAAGAGCTGCTGTATAAATGCGCGCACTGATAATACAAAGAGAGAGAAAGACAGCGTAAAGATTATGACATTACTGAGCTATCAGGTATTCAAGACCGTGGCCGAATCCGGGAATTTTCACAAGGCCGCCGATGTTCTGGGGCTGACGCCCTCCGCAATCAGCCATACCATTTCCACCATGGAGAAGGAGCTGGGCTTCAGCGTCCTCACCAGAGGAAAAGCGGGCGTGGCGCTGACCAGCTACGGGCAGCACCTGCTTCCCTATGTGAATGCGGTGCTGAACAGCGACGAAAGCCTGCAGCAGGTCGTGGCGGAGTTCAACGGCTTAAAGAGAGGCGTTGTGAAGGTGGGATGCTTCTCCAGCGTCTGCACCAGCTGGATGCCGGAGGTTATCAAGTCCTTCCGGGAAGAGTATCCGGAAATCAGAATCGAAATTTTCCAGGGAACCTATGACGATGTGCGCTACTGGATCAAGAACGGGATTGTAGACTTCGGATTTCTTTCCGTGAGCAGCGCGAAGGACCTGAAGATAGAGCCCTTTTACCGGGATCCCCTCCTGTGTATCGTGCCCCGGGAGATGGCCGAGGAAAGAGAAGGCGATTCCATTACGGCGGAAGAGATGTCAAAAATGCAGTTTGTGGTGCAGAGAAAATCCACGGACGCGGATGTCTCCAACTATATGAAGGCCAATCATCTCGAGGTTCAGACCAATTACCACGTGGTGGATGACCTCTCCACGGTGGTCATGGTGGAGAGCGGATTCGGTATCTGCCTGATGCCGGAGCTTACCATGAACGATATTCCCTATGATGTGGTCAGGTACCGCATCGAGCCGGAGGCGTACCGGATGATAGGCCTGTCCGTGCTGAATGAGCAGTTCATGGCTCCGGCCGTGAGAACGCTTTACCGGCACATTATTGACAGGTACCGCAACATCTGAACAGAAAAATCAAATATCGCGCAGAAAACACCACTTTTGATAAAATGGATTGATTTTATCACAATCATGGTATAGAATAACAATGATATTAATCTGCAAGTACTTTTGAACCTCCCACCGCCGACTACTATAGAGGCGGGGGATTCCTGCTTCTACGCTATAGTTTGCCGGCAAAGACGTGTCTTTAACCTCCAGTGACTATGGGCTCCACAGGCGTTGACTTCGGGCGGTTCCCGCCCTAGGTGGCAGTTTGTTTATCAGCTTACTTTATCCAGGTCATTAGCATTCAGTATGCGCAGACCCTCTCTTTTAATATTTGTCGCCGCATTAATATCACGGTCATGAACAGCACCGCATGTCGGACATGTCCATTTCCGTATTTTAAGGTCCTTTACTTTTGGATT
>JAGBNL010000140.1 GCA_017634415.1 Clostridium sp. | reverse complement strand
TTCATCGTCACCAAGGAGGCGGGCCGGATCTACGCCATCGCGCGGGAAGAATATGATTTTGACGAAGTCATCGAGCACCTGCAGAAGGTCTTCGGCCTTACGGCCATCTGCCCGCTGGTCCGGGTGGAGGATAAGGGCTTTGAGGACCTGAAGCAGCAGGTAGTGCAGTATGTGGCGGAGGTTTATCCGGAGCGGAATTTCACCTTCAAGGTCAACAGCCGCCGCATCAACAAGGCCTATCCCGGAACCTCCGAGACCATCAATGCGGACCTGGGCGAGGTTCTGCTGGATGCCTATCCGGATCTGAAGGTGGATGTGCACCATCCGGAGGTTCTCCTGAATGTGGAGATCCGGAAGGGCGGCATCAATATCTATTCAAAGTCCATCCCGGGACCCGGCGGCATGCCGCTGGGAACCAACGGCAAGGCCATGCTTCTTCTCTCCGGCGGAATCGACAGCCCCGTGGCGGGCTACATGATCGCGAAGAGAGGCGTGACCCTGGAGGCTACCTACTTCCACGCGCCGCCCTACACCAGCGACCGGGCGAAGCAGAAGGTGGTGGATCTGGCAAGACTTGTCTCCCAGTACGCCGGTTCCATAAGGCTTCACGTGGTGAACTTTACGGAGATTCAGCTCTACATCTATGAGCAGTGCCCTCACGATGAGCTGACCATCATCATGCGCCGCTATATGATGAAGATCGCGGAGCGGCTGGCGGAGAAGAACGGCTGCATGTCCCTGGTAACCGGGGAGAGCATCGGCCAGGTGGCCTCCCAGACCATGCAGGCCATGGCAGTCACCAACGCGGTGTGCAGCATGCCTGTATTCCGGCCTCTGGTGGCCTTTGACAAGCAGGAGATCGTGGATATCTCCGAGAAGATCGGCACCTACGAGACTTCCATCCAGCCCTATGAGGACTGCTGCACCATCTTTGTGGCGAAGCATCCGGTGACGAAGCCGCTGCTCCACAAAATCGAGAAGTCGGAGCTTGCTCTGGCGGAGAAGATCGATGAGATGGTGGAGAGAGCCGTGGAGACGGAGGAGATTATCTCTGTGTGGTAATAATGAAAAGAAAGGACTGCATCTGCAGTCCTTTCTCAAAAGTTTAAATATGGTACCGGATGTTTATCAGGAAATGATGTACGGCGCAAGGGTCTTGAGGATGTTGTCCAGTTCTTCGCCCTCATCTGCCTGGATGTTCAGATCGATGGGCTTGGAGAGATCCAGACTGAAGATGCCCATGATGGATTTTGCATCCACAACGTATCTTCCGGATACCAGGTCAAAGTCGGTGTTGAATTTGGTAAGATCGTTGACAAAGCTCTTGACTTTATCGATAGAGTTGAGGGATATCTGAACTGTTTTCATAATTACATCCTCCTGATAAATGGTATTGTTTTATAAGTCTGTGCAGAGTGCGGAATTCTATTTCGCATTCCCTACAGTTAAGTGTACAAATCGACGGAAAAAAAGTCAAGACGGGAGTTATGCGGAAGATGAGAAAAGCGGCATTTCACAACCTGGGATGCAAGGTGAATTCCTGGGAGACGGAGGCGATGGAGCAGATGCTTCAGGAGGCAGGGTATGAGATCGTGCCTTTTACGGAAAAAGCGGATGTCTACATCGTGAATACCTGCTCCGTGACGAACATTGCGGACAAGAAGTCCAGGCAGATGCTGCACCGGGCGAAGAAGATGAACCCGGAGGCGGTGGTCGTCGCGGCAGGGTGCTATGTCCAGTCTGCAGGGAAGACGCTGGAGCAGGATGAGGCCGTGGATATCATCATCGGCAATGACAGGAAAAAGGACCTGGTACAGATTCTGGACCGCCGCTGGCAGCGGGAAACGGCTGCCCTGCAGCAGGAGGATTCCGGCAAAGTCATCGATGTCATCGACATCGGCGCCTCCCGGGACTTCGAGGATATGCATATCAGCCGGACCGCGGAGCATACCAGGGCGTTCCTGAAGATCCAGGACGGCTGCAACCAGTTCTGCAGCTACTGCATCATTCCCTATGCCCGGGGCCGGGTCAGAAGCCGGAAGCCGGAGGATGTGATCCGGGAGGCGGAGCGGCTCTCGAAGGAAGGGTACCGGGAGATCGTCCTGACGGGGATTCATCTCTCCTCCTACGGACTGGATTTTGAGAAGAAGGAATATGAAGGCGAGAGCAGCCTCATGGACCTGATGCAGAAGCTGGACCGGATTCCGGGAATTGAGAGGATGAGGCTGGGCTCTCTGGAGCCCAGGATTGTGACGGAGGAGTTCGCAGAGAAGCTTTCCGCGCTCCGCACCATCTGCCCCCACTTCCATCTGTCCCTGCAGAGCGGCTGCGGGGAGACCCTGAAAAGAATGAACCGGCACTATACGCCGGAGGAATACCGGGCCTGCTGCGCCCGGCTGAGAAAGGTCTTTGACCACCCGGCTGTCACCACCGATGTGATCGTGGGTTTCCCCGGGGAGACGGAGGAAGAGTTTGAGGAATCCCGCCGTTTTGTGGAGGACATCGGATTCTATGAGCTCCACGTGTTCCGCTATTCCCGAAGGAAAGGAACCAGAGCGGACAGGATGCCCGACCAGGTTCCGGAGCCGGTCAAGGCAGCCCGCAGCGATGTGCTCCTCGCTATGGATAAAGAGAAATCGGAGGCCTTCCGGAGATTCTATATCGGGCGTCCGGCGGAGATTCTCATGGAGGAGCCTGTGGTGATCGGCGGGAGAAAGTACATGACGGGCCACACCAGAGAGTATGTGAAAGGGGCCGTTCCCTTCCGGGAGGGGCTGAAGAACACGGTGGTCCGCGGTATTTTCACCGGAAATCTCTCGGAGGAGATACTTCTGGCGGCAGAGGCGGAGCAGATGATGCCTTAAGGCGCAGGTCCCGCGGAGCGGAACCTGCACCGGAAGATACTGCCGCAAACCTTAAAATTGTGTGAATTTGCCTTACAGATAGGGATATTATCTTGTCGCGCGGCATTTCTTATGATATCATTTCACATAGTTGGAAAAGAGGACGTGAATTATGGGCGATATCATGGATACACGGTATTTCAGAGCCGTGCAGGATGGGAAAAAGATGGAAGTGGATGAGGTTCTGCGTGATGTGTATGACGCGCTGACGGAGAAGGGGTACAACCCCATCAACCAGCTGGTGGGTTATATCATGTCCGGGGATCCCACCTACATTACCAGCCATAAGAGCGCCAGAAGTCTGATCATGAAGGTAGAACGTGACGAGATCGTGGAAGAACTGATGCGCGCCTACGTAGAAGACCGTCTCTCATAAGGACGGCCGTATTCACAAGTCATTTCTGGCAGGCAACAGAACAGGGGCAAGGGGAAAGCTGTGATTGCGCTGTTTTCGGTATTTTAAGGAAAACAGGCAAAGCATGGCTTTTTAGCGTGTGATATGAGAATACTCGGACTGGATTTCGGCTCCCGCACGGTGGGGGCCGCCGTAAGTGATCCTCTGGGCTGGACGGCCCAGGGACTGGAGACAATTACGAGACCGGAGGAGAACAAGCTCCGGAGAACCTGTGCCCGCATCGAGGAACTGGTGCGGGAATACCAGGTGGAAAAGATCGTGCTCGGATGCCCGAAGAACATGAACAATACCGAGGGTGAGCGGGTACAGAAGACGCTGGAGTTCAAGGTGATGCTGGAGCGGCGCACGGGTCTTCCCGTAGTTCTCTGGGACGAGAGACTCACCACAGTGGCTGCAGACCGGGTGCTCATGGAGACCGGGGTTCGCAGAGAGAACCGGAAGGCCGTGGTGGACACCATCGCCGCGGTTTTTATTCTTCAGGGATATCTGGATTATCAGGCCAATCAGGCGGAGTACGCTGCGGGGCCGCAGGATGCCGGAGGAGAGAAAGAGCATGGAGAAGAATCTTAACAATACAAAAGTACAGAAACCGGAAAATATTACCCTTATCGGCGAAGACGGCGAAGAGATCGTTTTTTATGTCCTGGAGCAGACCAGACAGAACGGCGTGAACTATCTTCTGGTGACAGACACCGCCGATGAAGACGGCGACTGCTGGATCATGAAGGATGCGGCGGGGCCCGAGAGCGAAGAGAGCGTCTATGAGTTTGTGGAGGACGAGGATGAGCTGGGAGATATGTTCCGCATCTTTGAAGAACTGATGAGCGATGCGGATATCGATTTCCGGAGCTGACAGAAAGGAATTACTGCTTGAAAAAGGAGAAAGAACAGGAAAAGAATCAGAATAAGGTAAAGATCATACCGCTGGGCGGCCTGGATCAGATCGGCATGAATATGACCGCCTTTGAGTATGAGGACAGCATCATCGTGGTGGACTGCGGCATGGCATTCCCCAGCGACGACATGCTGGGAATCGACCTGGTGATACCGGATATCACCTATCTGAAGGACAATATTGAGAAGGTGAAGGGCTTTGTCATCACCCACGGCCATGAGGACCATATCGGGGCCCTCCCCTATGTGCTGCGGGAGATCAAGGCGCCGGTGTACGCCACGAAGCTCACCATCGGCTTAATCGAGACAAAGCTGGAGGAGCACGGGCTTCTCTCCGATGTGAAGAGAAAAGTGGTGAAGCACGGACAGACCGTGACGCTGGGATGCTTCAGGGTGGAATTCATCAAGACCAACCACAGCATCCAGGACGCGTCGGCCCTGGCCATCTTTACCCCCGCGGGCACCATCGTGCACACGGGAGATTTCAAGATTGATTACACCCCGGTATTCGGGGAGCCGGCGGATCTCATGCGGTTTGCGGAGCTTGGCAAAAAGGGCGTTCTGGCCCTCATGTGCGACAGCACCAACGCCATCCGCCCCGGCTTTACCATGTCGGAGAAGACCGTCGGAGAGCGGTTTGACGGAATCTTCGCCCAGCATGTGAACAACCGGATCCTGGTGGCCACATTTGCCTCCAACGTGGACCGGGTGCAGCAGATCATCAACTCCGCCCACAAGTACGGCAGGAAGGTTGTCGTCGAGGGACGGAGCATGGTCAATGTCATCGGCGTGGCATCGGAGCTGGGATATATCCAGATTCCGGAAAACACCCTGATCGACATCGATGAGCTGAAGAACTACCGGCCGGAGCAGACGGTCATCGTCACCACGGGCAGCCAGGGCGAGTCCATGGCGGCACTGTCCCGCATGGCGGCCGGCATTCACAGGAAAGTATCCATCATGCCGGGAGACGCGGTGATCATGAGTTCAACCCCCATCCCGGGCAATGAGAAGGCAGTGGCCAATGTCATCAATGAGCTGGAGCAGAAGGGCGCGGAGGTCATCAACCGGGATACCCACGTATCCGGCCACGCCTGCCAGGAGGAAATCAAGCTCATGTACTCCCTGGTGCAGCCCCGCTTCGCCATTCCGGTGCACGGGGAATACCGGCATCTGATGGCACAGAAAAGCATCGCTATCTCCCTGGGAATTCCCAAGGAGAACGTGGTGGTCATGCACTCCGGCGATGTGCTGGAGCTGGGTGAGGAAGGCTTTGCCATCACCGGCCATGTACAGTCCGGCGGTGTGCTGGTGGACGGCCTGGGCATCGGCGATGTGGGCAACATCGTCCTGAGAGACCGTCAGAACCTGGCGCAGAACGGCATTATCATCGTCGTACTGACACTGGAAAAATACACAAACCAGCTTCTGGCCGGGCCGGATATCATCTCCCGCGGATTCGTCTATGTGCGCGAGTCCGAGGACCTGATGGAAGAGGCCGGACAGGTGGTGGATGAGGCGGTGCAGAACTGCCTGGATGACAATGTGAACGACTGGGGAAAGATCAAGCACGTCATTCGCGACAGCCTGAGTGATTTCCTCTGGAAGAAGATGAAGCGGAGTCCCATGATTCTGCCCATCATTATGGAAGTCGACGACTAAGGTCATGAAAAGAGTTGAGCGGGAAGTCAACAGAATCACTTCTGCGATTATCGGCACGGCGCTCCGCGTCCTGGCGGTGGTTCTTATCGTGTTCCTTCTCTGGGAAGGCGTCACAAGGGGATATCGGTTCGGTTACCGGATCTTCGTGCCGCCGGAGCAGATTGGAACCACGGGGACAAAAACCATCGTGGTGGAAGCGGGGGAGCCGTTAATTGAGATCGCGGAGGAGCTGGAAAAGGAAAATCTGGTCTGGGACAAATACGCTTTCTGTTTTACGGCAAAGTTCTACAGCTGCCGTGTTGTGGCGGGAACCTATGAACTGGACGGTTCCATGAAGCCGAAGGAGATTCTGGATGTCATGGCCGCGGGTTCCGGAAAATGACCTGGCGGAGGGCTTATGATAACTGACAGGCGGACGGTGGAATATATCCGGCTGCTGGAGGAAGGCAACGGCGGTTTTCTGGATGCGCTGGAGGAAGAAGCGGTAAGGGACCATGTTCCCGTCATCCGGAAGGAGACCCAGGCCTTTCTCGGGACCATGATAGAGCTGGTCCGGCCGGAGCGCATCCTTGAGGTGGGAAGCGCCATAGGGTTTTCGGCACTTCTGATGTGCCGGCATATGGGGGAGAACGCCCATATCACCACCATAGAAAACTATGAAAAACGGATTATCCGGGCAAGGGACAATATCAAGAGGGCTGGGGAAGAGGAGCGCATCACCCTGATTGCGGGGGATGCGGACCGGGTTCTTACGGAACTTCCCGGCCCTTATGATTTTATATTCATGGACGCGGCGAAGGGCCAGTATCTCAGATGGCTCCCGGAGCTTAAGAGACTCCTTTTACCCGGCGGTGTACTTCTTACCGACAATGTACTGCAGGATGGGGAGACGGCTCTCTCCAGATACGCGGTGGAGCGCCGGGACAGAACCATTCATACCAGGATGCGGGAGTACCTGTGGGAGCTGACCCACTCGGAAGACTGGTCCACATCCATACTTCCCCTGGGAGACGGGGTGGCACTGAGCGTGAAGAAAGGCAATTGACATGAGAAAGAAACCGGAGCTGCTGATCCCGGCGGGGAGCCTGGAGGTTCTGAAAACCGCGGTGCGGTACGGGGCAGATGCGGTATATATCGGCGGAGAGGCCTTCAGCCTCCGCGCCAAGGCAAAGAATTTTTCGGATGAGGACCTGGCGGAAGCGATAAGGTACGCCCACGCCCGCGGGGTGCGGGTGCATGTGACGGCGAATATATTTGCCCACAATTATGACTTTCCCGAGGTCGAGGAATATCTGGGAAAGCTGGCTGAAATGGCCCCGGATGCACTGATTATCTCGGACCCCGGCGTATTTGCGGCAGCCCGCCGCATCTGCCCGGAGATCGATATCCATATCAGCACCCAGTCCAACAGCACAAACTATGAGACCTTCCGGTTCTGGCACAGTCTGGGCGCGAAGCGGGTGGTTGCCGCCAGAGAGCTTTCCATGAAGGAGATTACGGAAATCAGGGAGCGGATCCCGGAGGACATGGAGATAGAGTGCTTTGTGCACGGCGCCATGTGCATCTCCTATTCCGGGCGGTGCCTTCTCAGCAACTACTTTACGGGCAGGGACGCCAACCGGGGCGCCTGCACCCATCCCTGCAGATGGAAGTACAGCATCTCCGAGGAGACCCGTCCCGGGGAGTACCTTCCGGTGTATGAGAATGAGCGGGGAACCTATATCTTCAACTCCAGGGACCTGTGCATGATTGAGCACATCCCGGAGCTGGTGAGCGCCGGCATAGACAGCTACAAGATTGAGGGCAGGATGAAGACGGCCCTCTACGTGGCCACGGTGGCCAGAACCTACCGGAAGGCCATCGATGATTATTTCGAGTCTCCGGAAAAGTACAGGGAAAATCTTCCCTGGTACCGGAAGGAGATCGCGGCCTGCACCTACCGGGAGTTTACGACGGGCTTCTATTTCGCGAAGCCGGACGCCGCAAGCCAGATATATGACAGCAATACCTACGTCCGGAATTATGTGTATCTGGGAACTGTGCAGGAACGCACGGCGGAGGGACATATCCTGCTGGAGCAGAAAAACAAGTTCTGCAGGGGGGATGTCATCGAGATCATGAAACCTGACGGCCGGGATATTCCGGTCAGGGTGAATTCCATCACCGACAGGGAGGGAAATCCCCAGGACAGTGCGCCCCATCCGAAGCAGGAGCTTCTTCTGGACATCGGTCCGGAGGCGGATACGGGTGATATTCTGCGCATGGAGGAAGCGCTTCCCGATACGGAGGAGATGTAAGAATGACGTGGTTTTTTATCATCGCAGCCGTTCTCTGCATGGTTTACTTCGCAGTGATCCTGCTGTATGTGGGCACGGGGGCCTCAGCCCTCTGGATATGGCCTCTTCTGGCGGCCGTCTCCGGCCTGCTGGCATTCTGGTTCCACCTGCAGCAGAAGCATCCGGCATCCCTGCGGCTCAGAGTGTCCGTCATTACGGCGGTTTGCGCCGTGGCGGCCGTGTTCCTGACGGTGGAGGGACTCATCACCATCAGCGCCGTGACGGCATCCGGCAGGGAAGAGGCGGATTACTGCATCGTCCTGGGCGCCCGGGTGCGCGGACGGGAGCTGACTTCCTCCCTGGAGAGGCGGCTTCGCCGGGCATATATCTATGCGGTGGCCCATCCCCGGTGCATCCTTGTGCTTTCCGGAGGGCAGGGAGAGGGAGAGGACATCAGTGAGGCGGAAGCCATGTACGGGTATCTCTACGGCAGGGGACTCAGGTCCAACCGCTTTATCCTGGAGGACCGGTCCACGGACACGGTGGAAAATATCCGCAACAGCCTTGACATCATCCGGAAGCGGGAGGCCAATACGCCCAGGGAGCCCCGGGTGGCTGTGGTCACCAGTAATTTCCATATATTCCGGGCAAAACATATCGCGAAGAAAAACGGTCAGGAGAACGTGACGCTGGTGGCGTCCTCCTCCGATCCGATCCTGATGCTTCATCTCTGGGTCAGGGAGGGAATCGCCGTTCTGAAAGATAAATTCATGGGAAGGATGTAAATGACGCAGATGAAGGTGGAAGAACTGAAAACCTACAGGCTTGTCCGCAGAGAGCGGATAGAAGAGATGAATTCGGAAGGATATCTGCTGGAGCATGTAAAAACCGGCGCCAGGGTATTTCTCGTATCCAATGACGACAGCAACAAGGTATTTACCATCGGCTTCCGCACACCCCCGACGGACAGCACGGGTGTGGCGCATATCATGGAGCACAGTGTTCTGTGCGGTTCGGAGAAGTTCCCGGTGAAGGATCCCTTCGTGGAGCTGGTGAAAGGATCCCTCAATACATTCCTGAACGCCATGACCTATCCGGACAAGACGGTCTATCCCGTGGCCAGCTGCAATGACAGCGACTTCCAGAACCTGATGGATGTCTACATGGACGCCGTTTTTCATCCCAACATTTACCGGGAGGAGAAGATATTCCGCCAGGAGGGCTGGCACTACGAGGCGGCCTCGAAGGAGGATGATATCACCATCAACGGGGTGGTGTACAACGAGATGAAGGGAGCATTTTCCTCTCCGGAAAGCGTCCTGGACCGCTGCATCCAGAATACCCTGTTCCCGGACAACTGCTACGGCGTGGAGTCCGGAGGCGACCCGAAGAATATTCCGGACCTCACCTATGAGGCCTTCCTGGATTTCCACAGGAAGTACTATCATCCCTCCAACAGCTTCATCTATCTGTACGGCGATATGGATATGGCGGAGAAGCTGCAGTGGCTGGATGAGGAATATCTGTCGAAATACGACCGGCTGGAGGTGGATTCCGCCATTGCGCTCCAGAAGCCCTTCGCTTCCCCGGTGAAGAAGGAAATCAGCTACTCCGTGACGGAGGAGGAGTCCCTGGACCACGCCACCTATCTCGCCTGGAACGCCGTATGCGGCGACGGGCCGGACGCGCGGCTGAATATCGCCTTCCAGATCCTGGATTATATCCTGCTGGACGCGCCGGGGGCTATCCTGAAGAGGGCCCTGGTGGAGGCGGGAATCGGCGAGGATATCTCCGGCGGCTTCGAGAACGGGATTCTCCAGCCCTACTTCACGGTGGTGGCGAAGAACGCCGAAAAAGAGCAGAAGGAGGCTTTCCTTCAGGTGATTCGGGACACCCTGAAAAAACTCTGCGAGGAGGGCATCAGCAGGAAGTTCCTCCGGGCGGGTCTAAACAGCCTGGAATTCCGCCTGCGGGAGGCAGACTTCGGAAACTATCCGAAGGGCCTGATGTACGGACTGCAGAGCTTTGACTCCTGGCTCTACGATCAGGATCCCATGCTCTATCTGCGCTATGAGGAACCCCTTTCTTACATCAAGAAGGCTGCGGAGGAAGGATATTTCGAGGATCTGATCCGGAAAATGCTCCTGGACAATCCCTTCAGCGCGGAGATCGTAGTGACGCCGAAGCCGAATCTGACCGCGGAGGACGACAGAGTCCTGGCGGATCGGCTCCGGGCGATGAAGGAGAAGATGAGCGGGGAGGAGCTGGAGGAGCTTGTCCGGAAGACGGCGGAGCTTAAGGCCTATCAGGATGAGCCCAGCCCGAAGGAGGATCTGGAGAAGATTCCGCTGCTTAAGCGCTCAGATATACGCCGGGAAGCGGAGAAGCTTCCCCTTTCAGCGGAAGATGCCGGCGGCACCACACTGCTTTGCCATGAGCTGTTTACCTCGGGAATTCTCTATGTGAAATTCATGTTTGAGACGGACCGGATCCCCACGGAGGACCTGCCCTACGCGTCCCTCCTGAAGACGGTTCTCGGATACATCGATACGGAACACTATACCCTGGAAGAACTCTCCGATGAGATCGACCTGTACACCGGCGGCATCGGCACGGGAATGGATACCTACGTGGATTTCAGAAGGCCGGACCGGTTCCGCGGATTTATCAATCTGAGTCTCCGGGTGTTCGGAGACAGGCTGGAGAAGGGGCTTTCCCTGATTGAGGAGATCCTCCTTCGGTCGAAGCTTTCCGACACGAAGCGTCTGCGGGAGATTATCGATGAGGCGAAGTCCAGGAAGCAGATGAGCCTGAACACGGCATCCCACCAGGCGGCCGTGCGGAGAGCCATGTCCTACTTTGCCCCGGACAAGGCATATGAGGAGCAGACGGGCGGCATCGCCTGGTATGATTTCCTCTGCAGCCTGACGGAGAATTACGAGGAGAAGAAGGATGCCATCGCAGCAAAGCTTGCGGAGACGGCCCGGAGACTCTTCACCGCGGAGAACCTGACTGTCAGCTGCACCGCAGATGCGGAGGGACTGCAGGCTGTCCGCACAGCACTTCCGGCCTTTAGGAACGCGCTTCCGGCGGGAGACGGCAGAACCTGGTATTTCCGCTTCGAGAAGGGCAACAGGAACGAGGGCATGAAGGCAGCCTCCCAGGTCAATTACGTGGCTCGCTGCGGCCGCTTTACCGACAGGGATCACGGATATACCGCAGCCCTGAAGCTTCTGAAGGTGATTCTCGGCTACGATTATCTGTGGCTGAACGTCCGCGTTAAGGGCGGCGCCTACGGCGTCATGACGGGAACGGGACGCTCCGGCCAGGGTTACTTTGTATCCTACAGAGATCCGAAGCTGGCGGAGACCAATGAGGTCTTCGAGAGCGTGGCGGATTATCTGGAGAGCTTCGACGCCGACGAGAGGGCCATGACGAAGTTCGTCATCGGCACCATGAGCGAGGTGGATGCGCCGATTCTTCCGCAGTACCGGGGAACCAGGGCGGATTCCGCATACTTCTCCGGCGTGACGGAGGAGATGCTGCAGAAGGAGAGAGACGAGATCCTGAATGTGCAGCCGGAGGACATCCGGGCGCTGGCACCCTATATCCGGAATATCATGGAAGAGGGCGCCTTGTGCGTGATCGGGAATGCGGAGGCCATCGAGAAGAACAGGGAGATGTTCAGCGAAGTGAGGAATCTGTTTTAATGGAAGAAAAAGTTTTTAAATCCGGCTATGTGACGCTGATCGGGCGGCCGAATGTGGGGAAGTCCACGCTGATGAATCATCTCATCGGCCAGAAGATCGCCATCACTTCAGCGAAGCCCCAGACAACGAGAAACCGGATCCAGACGGTGTATACCGATGAGCGGGGACAGATTATCTTCGTGGATACGCCGGGACTGCACAAGGCAAAATACCGGCTGGATGAATATATGCAGACGGCTGCCAAGGGCGTCTGGAGCGAGGTGGACCTTATCTGCTGGCTGATCGAGCCTGCCGCCGCGGTGCGGGAGGAAGAGAAGCGGATTGCCACGGAGCTGGCGGGGGTGAAGGCGCCCATCCTCCTTGTCATCAACAAGGTGGACAAGGTGGCGAAGGAGAAGGTGGCGGAGGTCATCCGGGCCTACCAGGACCTTCTTCCCTTTAAAGAGGTGTCGGCGGTGTCGGCCCTGAAGGGGACCGGCGTGGATGCGCTCCGGGATACCATGTTCCGGTATCTGCCGGAGGGACCGCAGTACTATGATGAGGAGACTGTGACGGAGCAGCCCATGCGGGAGATTGCCGCGGAGATTATACGGGAGAAGGCACTGCGCCTCCTCTCCGATGAAGTGCCCCACGGCATCGCGGTCACCATCGAGGTGATGAAGCAGCGGGAGAACGGTCTGTGGGATATTGAGGCGTCCATTATCAGCGAGAAGGATTCCCACAAGGGCATCATCATCGGCAAGGGCGGTTCCATGCTTAAGAAGATCGGCACCGCGGCCCGCAAGGATATCGAGGAGATGACCGGAGATCAGGTAAACCTGAAGCTGTTCGTGAAGGTCCGGAAGGACTGGAGAGACAGCGAGATGTTCATGAAGAGTTTCGGATACGATAAAAAGTCGCTGAAGTGAGCAGGTGAACAAGGATGCGGGAACTGGTGGAGCTGACCGGCATGGTGCTGTTCGCATCGCCGGTGGGAGAGTATGACAAGCGGCTGGTGATCCTCACGAGAGAGCGGGGGAAGATCACGGCATTTGCCAGGGGAGCAAAAAGGAACGGCAGCACCCTCAGGGCGGCCGCGAATCCCTTTGTATTCGGGAAATTCTCCCTGTCGGAGGGCCGGGATGCCTACAATCTCTACAGTGTGGAGGTGTCCGCCTTTTTCGAGGAGATCGCCCGGGATGTGGAGCGGGCCTGCTATGCCTCCTACTTCGCGGAGTTCGCATCCTACTACGGACGGGAAGGGATCGAGGCGGGAGAGACCCTTCTGCTGCTGTACCAGTCTCTCCGGGCGCTTCTGGCGGAAAAGGTCCCGAACCGGCTGGTGCGCTGTATATTTGAACTGAAGTTGATGATGCTGAACGGGGAATACACGGAGAAACCGCCCGTCCCCTGCGGGGAGGCGGCTTCCTACGCCTGGGAGTATGTGGTGGGCTCACCGTCGGGAAAGCTTTACAGCTTTCTTCTGGCGGAGGATGCCCTGGAGGAGTTTTCCCGGGCCGTGGACCGCAATGTAAAAACCTTCATCGACCGGAAATTCAGGTCGCTGGAGGTGCTGGAGATGCTGCGATGACCCCGCCGGGCGGAATTCCTGACAGGATATGCCGGGAGAGCAGCCGTCCGGAGAGAATGAGAACAGGATACAGGAGGAGAAGACAGTGGAGGAGAGAGCATTTCGCCGGAAGGTGGTGATGACAAGCTTCATCTGCTGTCTTCTTGTGATCTGGAACCATTCGGGGAATGCGGACCTGTTTCTTCCGGGAACGGGGCCGGAGACCTGGCTGTACCGCTTCGAGTATGAGTGGGCCTATGCCCTGGTGCGGCTGGATATCCCCTTCTTCATGACCATATCCGGATATCTCTTCTTCCGGGATATGAGCTGGGAGAAGCTTCCGGGCAAATGGAAGCGGCGGGTCCGCTCCCTGCTTGTCCCTTATCTGCTCTGGAACCTGATCTGGTACATGGCGGAGGTCTGCGCCAGCTGGGTTCCGGGTCTGAACGGTCTTCTGGGGAAGTATTATCTCCGGCCGGATCTTGGGGGGATCTTCCGGGCAGCGGTATTTTTTGAATCCAATCCGGTGTTCTGGTTCATGTTCCAGCTGATTCTGCTGGTGATCCTGGCGCCGGTTCTGTGGTTCTTCCTGAAGAGGAAATGGACGGCGGTTCTCTTTGCCGCCTTTCTGGGAATCCTCTGGTGGTTCTGGCCGCCGGTGCCGGTGCTGAATACGGATGGCCTGATCTACTATTACGCCGGCGCATTCTGGGCGGTGCACGGGCGAAGCCTCGCAGAGAAGGGCTGGTCCCGGAGAAGGGCTCTTGCGGGGGCGGGGATTGTGCTTCTGGGCGCGGCCATTTACCAGGTACATCTGCGGACATTACTGCCGCAGCCTTTGGTGCTCTATCTGATGATTCTTCCCTGGGGCATCTGGCTTCTCATGGATGAAAGAATCCTGACGGATTCTTTTGAAGTCGCTCAAAGCCGCGACGGGCTCCCTCGATCGAAGATCGAGGGCAGAGATGAGAGGAGAATCCCGGAGCCAAAGCGGTATATGAAAGAGACCTTCTTCATCTACGCGACCCATTTCTATGTGGTGCGGCTCATCGGGAAGCTTGCAGCCATTCCCTTTCAGGGATCTGCCGCAGCCGGAGCGCTTCTGTAC
>JAGBNL010000014.1 GCA_017634415.1 Clostridium sp. | reverse complement strand
GTTGACGAGGTATGACAGCGATCGAAAGACTCGGCGGATGCTGTCACGGCGTGGTGAGCCGTCAGAGAAAAAGGAAAAAGCGGAATCAACACCGTAACAGAGGTTTTCTCCTTCACCTGTATGGGGGAAGTCTGCCCGGGGGCAGCCTTCCTTAAAAGTCATGCAGGAAACGGAAGGAGATTTTTTATGTGCGGAATTGTAGGCTATGTAGGAAAAAAGCAGGCGGGACCGATCCTGATGGAAGGTCTTCGGAAGCTGGAGTACCGGGGGTATGACTCCGCCGGTCTTGCAGTGCGGGACGGCGACGGCGATATCGACGTGGTGCGGGCCAAGGGAAGGCTGTCTGTCCTGTCGGAGAAGACACTGGACGGTTCGTCCATGAGGGGATGCTGCGGTATCGGACATACCCGCTGGGCAACCCACGGAGAACCCTCGGAGACCAACGCCCACCCGCATACCAGTACCGGAGGGAATGTCTCCGGCGTACACAACGGTATTATCGAGAATTACCAGGAACTGCGGGAGAAGCTGCTGCGGAACGGATATCAGTTCTACTCTCAGACAGACACCGAGGTTCTGGTGAATCTGGTGGATTATTATTACAAAAAGTATAAAATCGGACCCATCGACGCGCTGGCCAAAACCATGGTCCGGGTGCGCGGCTCCTATGCCCTCGCCGTGATGTTTAAGGATCACCCGGGGGAAATCTGGGTGGCCCGGAAGGACAATCCCATGATCATGGGCATGAAGGATGGGGAAGCGTATCTTGCCTCCGACGTGACGGCCATCCTGAAGTATACAAGGCAGGTATACTATATCGGCAATCTGGAGATGGCGTGCCTGAAGGAGGGGGATATCTCCTTCTATGATCTGAACGGCGATAAGATAGAGAAGGAACTGACCGAGATCAAGTGGGATGCGGAAGCGGCTGAAAAGGGCGGCTACGAGCACTTCATGATGAAGGAGATCCACGAGCAGCCGAAGGCGGTCCGGGATACCCTGGGCGCCGTGGTGAAGAATGACCGGATCGACCTGTCCGAGATGGGACTCTCGGAGGAGGAGATTCGGGAGATTTCCGCCATTCATATCGTGGCATGCGGATCCGCCTATCATGTGGGCGCCGTGGGTCAGTATGTCATCGAAAAGCTGGCCCGGATTCCCGTCCGGGTGGAATATGCCTCAGAGTTCCGCTACAGGAATCCGATTCTCGACCCGAAGGCGCTGGTGATTATCGTCAGCCAGTCCGGAGAGACGGCGGACAGCCTGGCAGGCCTCCGGGAGGCGAAACGGCAGGGCAACAAGACCCTGGCCATCGTCAATGTGGTGGGCTCCACCATCGCCAGAGAGGCAGACCATATTTTCTACACGCTGGCAGGACCGGAGATCGCCGTGGCGACCACAAAGGCCTACTCCGCACAGCTCATCGCCATGTATGCCATCGCCATGGAATTCGGCCGTGTACGGGGGACTCTCGCGGAGGATGATTATAAGGCAAAGACGGCGGAGCTTATGACGCTGCCGGACAAGATCGAGAAGATTCTCGCCGACAAGGAGCGGATCCAGTGGTTCGCGGCAAAGTACGCCAACGCCCAGGATGTCTTCTTCATCGGCAGGGGACTGGACGCCGGCGCAGGCCTCGAGGGGTCGCTCAAGTTCAAGGAGGTCAGCTACATTCATTCGGAGGCTTACGCTGCCGGAGAGCTGAAGCACGGCGCCATCAGCCTCATCGAGCCGGGCATTCTCACGGTCTGCATCCTGACCCAGCCGGATCTGTTTGAAAAAATGATCAGCAACATGGTGGAGATCAAGAGCCGGGGCGGGTACCTCATGGGACTGACCACCTACGGCAACTATTCCATCGAGGATACGGCGGATTTCACGGTCTATGTGCCGAACACGGATCCCTGCTTTGCCGCCAGCCTTTCCGTGGTGCCGCTGCAGCTGCTGGCCTATTATGTCAGCGTCTCCAAGGGACTGGATGTCGACAAGCCGAGAAATCTCGCAAAAAGTGTAACCGTGGAGTAACGTCTGATATTCATATATACATTTAAACAGGAAATATGGGTATTTTGTATCGTTTGTCCGGCCGAATATTCCATGCGGTCCGGAGAAGAAATACTGCCTCGCGAAAGCGTGCCCGACAGGCGCTTTCCGCGGGGCAGTATTTCTTATTCCGGACCTCGGGCAATCCAGGGGCGGTATCCGCCGGCGCGTCTTAAGTATTCTGTCCGTTGTTTTGCGTTCTCAGCCATGGTAAAATAATCTGTTGTGGGAACGGAGTCTCTGCCTGACCCGCGGCTCAGAGTGGTTCAGGGTACGCCGCAAGGCGTATTTACATAGAAATAGGGTGTGATTCATGCAGAATAAACGCAGGGGAGCTTCCCCGAAACGTTCAAATATCAGGCGGAAAAAGAAGAAGAGAATCCTCTGGGGGCGCGTCTTTGCGCTTCTTGCGGCTTTCTGCCTCATTGTGGCTGCGGCAGGTGTCTTTGTCTATTCCTGCTGGGAGAAGAAGAATTCCACCTTCCCGGAGGAGGTTCTGGCCCACCGCCCCATGGTGGAGGAGTATGCGGAGGCCTACGGGATCTCGGAGTACAATGACTGGCTGATGGCGATTCTGGCTGTGGAATCCGGCGGCATCGGGGATGATGTGATGCAGTCCAGCGAGTCCCTGGGGAAGAAACCGAATTCTCTGGGAACGGAGGAATCCATAGAGCAGGGCTGCAGCTATTTCAAGGAGCTTCTCGGCATCTCCGAAGGAAAAAACGTGGACTTTGACTCGATTCTCCAGGCCTATAACTATGGTCCGGGATACCTGGATTATGTGGCGAAAAACGGAGGAAAGCACAGCCAGGCCCTGGCGGAGGCCTACGCTCTGGAGAAGTCCGGCGGGGTGAAGGAGCTTTATCCGAACCCGGTGGCCATTAAGGCCAACGGCGGCTGGCGCTACAAATACGGAAACATGTTTTACGTGCCTCTGGTGAAGCTCTATGAGGCGGGAGAGTTCTGGGCCCTGGAGGAGGATGAAGCGGAAGAACTGGAGGAAACCGAGGAGGAGGAAGCATGATACTCCTTTTTGACCTCCTTATGGGCTTCCTGATTCTTGCGGCAGCGCTTCTCATCGGCGGCGTGCATTATTTCAACAGTACCTACGGCGCAAAAGCGGAGCAGGTCTTCTATACGGCGGCCCTTCCCCTGGAGGGAACCGGCGGAGACACGGTGGTCCGCGCCGTCAGGGGGCTTCTTCCGGCCATCGGGGCAGCGCTTCTTGTGATCATTGCGGCAGTGTATGCTGCGCCGCGCCTTTCACCGGGCGGCCGGGGACTGCTTCTTATCCTTCCCCTCTGCGGCATCGCTGCAGGTCTCGCCTATGCGGACCGGAGCCTGGGAGCATCCGCATTTTTCCGGCTTCGGAGAATGCAGACGGATATCTACGAGAAGGAGTATGTACAGCCCCGGGCGGCCATGCTTACGCTGAAGAACGGAGAAAAGCCAAGAAACCTCATCTATATCTATCTGGAAGGGATGGAGTCCACTTTCGCCTCGAAGGAGGAGGGGGGAAAGCAGAAAGTAAACCATATCCCGCATATGACCGGGCTCGCGAAGGAGCATGTGCATTTTTCAGATACAGAGCTGCTGGGCGGCGCCCATAACACCACAGGCACAGGGCTTACCATGGCTGCAATCTACGCGGTGAATTCCGGCGTTCCCTTCGCTTTCCCCATGGGAAGATATCTCAGACACCTGGACAGCAATTATGCGGGCGGACTGGTGACCCTGGGGGATCTCCTGAAGGAAAAGGGATACCGCCAGGAGTTCATGTGCGGTTCCGACGCCTCCTTCGGCGCCAGAAAGTCCTTCTTTCAGCAGCACGGCGGATTTGAGATATTTGATCTCATGACCGCGAGAGAGCGGGGATATATTCCGAAGGATTATTACGAATGGTGGGGCTTTGAGGACCGGCATCTGTACCGGATGGCGAAGGAAGAGATCACAAGACTCTCCCGGGAGGAGGGGCCCTTCCACTTTGCCATGCTCACGGTGGATACCCACTTTGTCAGCGGATACCGGTGTCCCCTCTGCGGAGATGAGTTTAAGACGGACGCGGAGAATATCGTGGCCTGCGCAGACAGACAGCTTAAGGAATTCCTGGACTGGATAAAGGAGCAGCCTTTTTATAAAGATACAGCCATAGTCATCACCGGGGATCATCCCCGGATGGACACCTTTATGGTAAAGGGCATTCCCTATTATGACCGGCCCGTATACAACTGTTTCTTAAATCCCGCCGTCAGGCCGGCAGTGCGGGAGAACGGAAGCGCAGTGAATACAAAACGCATATTTACGCCTATGGATATGTTCCCCACGGTGCTCGCGGCACTGGGCTATGAGGTTCCGGACGGCCGGCTGGGCCTGGGTACGGATCTTTTCTGCGGAAAGGATACCCTGGCGGAGCGCATGGGATTTGAGAAGCTGAATGAGGAGCTGGGAAAACAGTCCTCCTGGTATACAGAACATTTTTCATGATGAAAAGGCAGAAGAGATGGAAAAACTGAAAGAACAGTACGGAGAAATCATCCGCTACCTGGTGGTGGGTGTACTGACGACGGTGGTGAGCCTGGCGGTCTATTACGGCCTGGTTACGACGGTGCTGGACCCGGAGAACGGACTGCAGCTGCAGGCAGCCAATGTGATCGCCTGGGTGGCGGCGGTGACATTTGCCTATGTCACCAACAAGGTGTTTGTGTTCCGCAGCCACGGGGGAAATGTTCTCCATGAGGCGGGCGCCTTCTTCGCGGCCCGGGTGGGAACGCTTCTCATGGACATGGGCATCATGTTCGTCACGGTTACGCTCTGCGGGATGAATGACAAGATTGCGAAGCTGATTGTCCAGGTGGTGGTGACGGTGGCCAACTATATCTTCAGCAAGCTGTTTGTGTTCCGGAAGTCTGAATAATAACAAAAAACCGCCCGTAAACGGGCGGATGAATCTGGAGGACGGCAGGTGATTGCATAGGGGGGAGAACCACCTGCCGGTTGTTATGAAAAAACTTGGGGGTCGAGCAATGCTCTTGCATCACTCTTGTACTATGATACAATGAAAGTGTGTCCAAATTGTGACTTCGAAGAAATAATTCTTCTACGGTAATACTGAATCTGGTGGAAACAGGGGATGAATGCGACAATGCATAATAATACAGAAAAATCTATCCGCCGATGCTGGGCGGAAGTGGATCTGGAGGTCCTTCGCCGCAACTGTGAACTGTACCGGGAAAGCCTTCCGGAAGACGCGGAGATCATGGCCGTGGTAAAGGCGGATGCATACGGGCACGGAAGCTGTCCGGCGGCCCGGACCCTGCAGAAGGCGGGGATAAAATATTTTGCGGTGGCAAGCCTTGATGAGGCACTGACCCTGCGGAATGGGGGAATTCAGGGAGAAATCCTGATTCTGGGGTATACCCCGCCGGAGGGATGCGCCCTCCTGTCGGAGCATGATATCACCCAGACCCTGGTTTCGGAGGAGCATGCGGAGGTAATGGCCGCGGAATGCGAAAAGCTTCACAGGGCGGGCATGGCGCCTGTACGGTGCCATTTCGCCATAGATACCGGCATGAACCGCATCGGACTGGACGGGGAGAACCCGGAGCACTGCAGTGAGGTGATCCGGCGCTATGCGGCGGCCCCGGGCATGAAGATGGAGGGAATCTTCACCCATCTGTGCGCGGCGGACACGGAGGATGACGAGGCGAGAGAATTTACCGGAAGACAGAGGATGATGTTCGAACGTGTCCGGGAGGAGATTTCCGATCTCGGACTTCCCCACTGTCACTGTATGAATTCCGCCGGGGGAAGATATATTCCCGCGGGGGGAGATGCCTGGGTGCGCCTGGGAATCATTCTGTACGGCCTTAAACCCGATTATTCCAATGAGCTGCCGGAGGGTATCCGGCCGGCACTTGAGTGGAAGAGCGTCGTGGCCATGGTAAAGGATTTGGAGCCGGGAGAAACGGTGGGATACGGCCGCACATTCCGGGCGGAGCGGCCCATGCGGATCGCCACCATCCCCACCGGATACGCGGACGGATACAGCAGAGCCCTCTCCAACCGGGGGTATGTGCTGATTCACGGGATGCGGGCAGGAATCAGGGGAAGAGTCTGCATGGACCAGATGATGGTGGATGTGACAGATATTCCCGGCGTTTCCATGGGGGACGAGGTGGTTCTTCTGGGAGCGGACGGGGAAGAGTACCTGAGCGCAGATGATATGGCGGAGATGATCGGAACCATCGGCTATGAGGTGGTGTGCGATATTTCCCCGCGGGTAACGAGAGTTTACCTGCATGACGCAGAGGAGACCGGGGCAGAGTCCTGAAGTCCCGGACCGGTTTCTGAAAAGAGGATATCAGAATGATTATCACGAAGACACCCTTCCGCATGTCCTTCTTCGGGGGCGGAACAGATATACCGGAGTTTTTCCGGGAGCACGGCGGCGCCGTGCTGTCCACGACCTTCGACAAATACTGCTATGTCAATGTGCGGCATCTGCCGCGGTTCTTTGATTACTCCACGGAGCTGTCCTATTCCAGAATTGAGCGGGTGACTGCCGTGGACGACATCAGCCATCCGGCGGTGCGCAATGCCATGAAGATGCTGGATATGCGGGAGATCCGCCTGACCTATGAGGCGGACCTGCCGGCAAGATCCGGTCTCGGCACCAGCAGTTCCTTCGCTGTGGGCATGCTGAATGCATTCTATGCGCTGAAGGGCAAGTATGCGGACAAGAAGAAACTGGCCGACGAGGCTATATACCTGGAACGGACCCTCTGCAATGAGGCCGGAGGCTGGCAGGACCAGATTGCGGCCAGCTTCGGCGGTTTCAACAGGATTAATTTTAAGGGAAATGAATACGAGGTCCTGCCGGTGATTATCTCCCCGGAACGGAAAAAACTGCTGAATGACCGGCTGCTCATGTTCTTTACCGGCTTTACCAGACTTTCCTCGGAGATTCAGAAAACCAACCGGATCACGGCGGGGGACAAGAACGCCCAGCTGCTGGAGATGTACCGGCTGGTGGATGAGGCAGAGTCGGTGCTCGTCCGGAAGGAACGGAACCTGGATGACTTCGGACGGCTTCTGGACCGCACCTGGCGGCTGAAGCGCCAGACCGGCGCGAAGGTCTCCACGGATTCCATCGACGGAATCTATGAGAAGGGCCTGGCGGCAGGCGCCCTGGGCGGAAAGCTTCTCGGAGCCGGCGGCGGCGGATTCCTCCTGTTCTATGTGCCGGAGGAGAAGCAGGAGGCGGTGAAGGAAGCCATGAAGGACCTGCTGTATGTGCCCTTCCGGTTTGAGGACGGAGGCACCCGGGTGATTCACTATACCCCGGAGGTATATGATCTGGAGGGCGCAAAATAATTACATCCGGAGAAGGTTCCCGCTGCTGTGCCGCGCAGGACGTGAGAGCAGCAGGCGGGCGGGGAAAAACAGGAGGTGAGAGGATGGCGGAACGAACATCGGACGGCAGGGTAACAGCCGTTTTCTCTGCCGTGCATTTCCTGGTGGACCTGGCCTGCATCTTCCTGCTGACGGCTTTTATCGTACTGATGGTGGAAGACCGGACTGTCTGGATGCTCTGCGTCCTTACCTATAATTTCTGCGCCTTCGCCTGCCAGCTTCCCATCGGCGCCCTGGGGGACCGGATGAAGAATCCCTTTCTCATGGCAGCCATCGGCTGCGTGCTCATCGCCATCGCCTACGGGATGGTGTACTGGGGAAACCGCTTTCTGCCGGAGACAGCGCTCCTGAAGGGGCTGCCCCTTCTGGTATCCGTGACGGCGGGGATCGGGAATTCCTGCTTCCATGTGGGCGGCGGGATAGAGGTTCTCCGGAGAAGCGGCCCGAAGGCGGCCCTTCCCGGCGTGTTTGTCTCCACCGGCGCCTTCGGCGTATTCCTGGGACCGGTGCTGGCGGGAAAGAAAGCTGCAAGAGACTTCGGCGTTCCGGCGGGAGTTCTTATAATGGCTGTGTGCGCGGCGGTTCTTCTGGCATACAGGAAGAGTGCCGTAAGACTGCAGGCATCGGAGAAGGATTCGGCTCATGCAGCTGCGGAACATCTGCCCCGGAAGCCGGAATGGCGCGATATGGCGGGGCCTGCGGCCCTGTGTCTTATCCTCACGGTGCTGCTGCGGTCCTACGCGGGGACGGTGATGGGCTTCGGATGGAAGAGGGGGATGACGGCCCTTTTCTTTACCGCCGGAATCGTGTTCGGCAAGATGGCGGGAGGATTCCTGGGAGACCGCATCGGATGGATGCGGGCTGCCATGCTGAGTCTCGGCGGCTCGGCTGTCCTTTTTGTGCTGGCGGAAAGCCGTCCTGTGTTCGGCATCGCCGCGGTATTTCTCTTTAACATGACCATGCCGCTTACGCTCTCGGCGCTGGCGGGCCTGTACCGGGATTCTGCCGGGACGGCCTTCGGCATGCTGACTCTGGCCCTGTTCCTCGGAACCCTGCCCTCCATGATGACGGCGGCGGGCTGGATTCCCGGCGTCACATTCCGGATACTGCCGACAGTATCCCTTCTCTCCGCAGGGCTCATGGCAGCAGGACTGGCCCTGTTTTTCGGGAAGAGAGGAGAGACGGCATGATCCCGCGCCTTCTGCTTTCCATGCTGACAAGCTTTCTGCTGACGGAAGCGGTGGAATGCGGCGCGGCGTATATTCTTGGCCTGAGAAGCCGGGAGGGCATGCGCCTGGTGTTCCTGGCAAATCTTCTGACCAACCCGGCGGTGGTCCTGCTGAGTATCCTGATACCCATGCGGACGCCGGACTGGGTGACCTACGGACCGGTGCTGGGCCTGCTGGAGCTGTGGGCCTTTCTCACAGAGGCATTTCTTTACCTGAGATACAGAGAAAGGGTCGGGGAAATGCTTCCGCTAAAGCATTTTCCGGCAGGAGGACCGTATCTTCTGTCCGGAATCCTGAATGTACTGTCCTTTGGGGCCGGGTATGTCATATCCGGCCTGATGTAGCCCGGAAACCTGAGACTGAAAAAGGAGGAGTGAAATGAAAAGAAAAACCGGAAAAATGGTGCGCAGGCTGCTTTGTCTGATGCTCTGTGCGGGGCTCTTCTGCACGGTGCCGTATCCCCGGGAAGCCCTGGCGGACGCCGCGGTGGAGGGCTTCTGGGAGACCGCCTACGAAGTGGATTATTACGTGGAGGTCAGCGCTCCGGACGGCGGCGTGAATTACCGTTACGGCGCAGGCGTGGAGTACGATAAAGTCTTTGAACACATGATTCCCAACGGGACCATACTTCATATTGAGATGGAGGCCAGGGCGGACAACGGAAAGATGTGGGGACAGACCGAATACCAGGACTACTGGGGATGGGTCGCCTTAAGCCAGACAAAGAGAGTGAACCCCGGCAATATTTCGCCCGCACCCGCGGTGCAGGAGACTGTTCCGCCGCAGCAGCCCTACGGCATCGGGATGGTTACAGATCCGGATACGGAGACGGAACCCTTCAGCTGGGAGGTGCCGGAGACGGAACCCCGGACCGGGCCGGAGCCTGATATTTCCGACGGCGTCACAGGGGGCGGCACGTTCGATGCTATCCTGAAAGCGCTGGCCGCATATCTGCAAATGAAAATGTTTCTTCCTTAAAACTTAAGAAGTAAGCAACAGTATTTTCACAGTTATGTGGTATAAATAATGATGGAGATATCCCACAGAATGTGATTTTTGTTTCTGTTCATACCATATAAGAGGAGGAAACTGAAGATGAGAAGATTATCCGGTACGGCCCGCGCAGCGGCGGTGATGACAGTGATTCTGGCCATGGCCCTGGTATTCGGCGGCTGCGGCAAGAAGAAACAGCAGCCTGAGGTGACCGAGGTGACAGAGCCCACTGCAGCTGTGGTGGAGACAACGGAAGCGCCTACGACGGAGGCCATCACCATAGAATCCGAGGAGTCCACGGAGGAGACCAGACCGGGTTCCGATCCGGAGCTGACCGATATCCTGAATGATATCAACATCAATTTCTCTTCCGGCGGCCAGGCAGGAAGCTCCCTGAAAGCGGCCAAGCGGGCTGCGGAGCTGATGAGCTGGTACATGGAGAAGAAGCCCAGCGGAGACGTGATCATGAAGACCACAGAGAACTTCTATGAGGGACTTTCCGATCAGAGAGGCTTTTCCACGGGTCTGGAGATGATCTACAGCGCCGCGAAGGAGATTTCCGGCAAGGACGGCGCAGGCCTTCTGGCGGATGCCGGCTACCAGGGAGAAGTCAACTGGACGGTGGATGATGTGAATCATCTGTTCAATGCCATCTTTGAGGGAAGCGGGCAGAAGAAGTAAGGAGATTGGAAGAAAGAAGAAACCGGCAGGTGTTATGTCGCGGCTTCCGCGTCGTAACACCTGCCGGTTTCTTCTTTATGAGGCGAATACGCCCCGGAAGGCTGTGGAATCACAAATCGGCACCCTGCATTCGGATTGCTTCGCAATCCTCATGTGGTTTCCGAGGCGAATACGCCTCGGAACCTTCGAAATCACAAAAAGACACGGCACGGAAAGCAAGCTTTCCGCTCCGTGTCTTTTTTATGTGATTTCGGGTGCCGAACCTTACAGGTCCTCTCCTGTGAGCATCTTGTAAGCTTCGAGGTACTTCTCGATGGTCTTGTCGATGACATCCTGGGGCAGGTTGTAGTCGCTCTCCGGGTTGGCCTTCAGCCAGTCACGGACGAACTGCTTGTCGAAGGACGGCTGGCTGTGTCCCTCTTCATAGCCTTCGAGGGGCCAGAAGCGGCTGCTGTCGGGGGTGAGCATCTCGTCGCCCAGAACTACGTTTCCGTTCTCATCGAGACCGAACTCAAACTTGGTGTCGGCGATGATGATTCCCTTTGTCAGGGCGTAATCCGCGCACTTCTTATAGAGAGCGAGGGTAGCGTCCTTGATCTTTTCGGCGTATTCCTGTCCCTTGCCGGGGAATGCCTTCTCCAGAACCTC